>NZ_JBJGZV010000006.1:0-154251 GCF_054050715.1 Blastococcus sp. SYSU D00669 | reverse complement strand
GCTCAGGCGGGGTTCCTATGGGAAGAACCCCGCCTGAGCGCACTCCGTCGCGCCGGCCGTCGAGCGAGGGCGACGCCGGTAGCCGCGGCGCTACACCTCGATGCCGGTGAGGACGAGGACGCGCTCCTCGGTGAGGTCCTCCATGGCGGCGTGCACGCCCTCGCGGCCGGTGCCGGAGTCCTTGAGCCCGCCGTAGGGCATCTGGTCGGCGCGGAAGCTGGGCACGTCGCCGACCACCACGCCGCCGACCTCGAGCTCGCGGGCGGCGCGGAAGGCCAGCTGCAGGTCGCCGGTGAACACGCCGGCCTGCAGGCCGAAGCGGCTGTCGTTCACCCGCGCGAACGCCTCGTCGACCGAGTCGACGACGTCGAGCACGACGACCGGGCCGAACACCTCCTCGCAGGCCACCTTGGCGTCGGCCGGGACGCCGGTGAGCACGGTGGGCGCGTACGCGGCGCCGTCGCGCACCCCGCCGGTGAGCAGCCGTGCGCCGGCGGCGACCGCCTCGTCGACCCAGCTCTCCACCCGGCAGGCGGCGGCCTCGTCGATCAGCGGGCCGACGTCGGTCGCGTCGTCGGCGGGCTCCCCGGTGACCAGTTTCTGCACCGCCTCGACCACCCGGTCGGTGAGCACGTCGGCGACGGCGCGGTGGGCGAACACCCGCTGCACCGAGATGCAGGACTGGCCGGCCTGGTACATCGCGAAGGTGGCGATCCGGGAGGCGGCGTACGCCAGCGCGTCGTCGTCCTGGTCGGGTGCGACGACGACGGCGGCGTTGCCGCCGAGCTCGAGGGTGACGTGCTTGCGCGGGACGGCGTCGCGGATCGACCAGCCGACCGGCACCGAGCCGGTGAACGAGACCACCGGCAGCCGCGGGTCGCGAACCAGCTCGGCGGCGACCTCGTTGGTCACCGGCAGCACCGACCAGGCGCCGGCGGGCAGCTCGGTCTCGGCCAGGATCTCGCCGAGCAGCAGCGCCGACAGCGGCGTGGCCGGGGCCGGCTTGAGCACGATCGGCGCGCCGACCGCGATCGCCGGGGCGACCTTGTGCGCGACCAGGTTCAGCGGGAAGTTGAACGGCGCGATCCCGAGCACCGGTCCGCGCGGCGCTCGGCGGACCAGCGCCAGCCGGCCGGTCGCGGCGGGGTCGGTGTCCAGCCGCTGCAGCGAGCCCGACCACCGGCGCGCCTCCTCGGCGCCCCACCGGAAGGTGGAGACCGCGCGGGCGACCTCCAGTCGCGCCCACTTCAGCGGCTTGCCCGACTCGGCGGTGATGAGCGCGGCGATCTCCTCTCCGCGCTCGGCCAACCGCCGGGAGACGTGGTCCAGCGCCGCGGCGCGGACGTGCGCGGGGGTCGCGGCGCAGGCGGCCCGGGCCTCGTGCGCGGCGGTGACCGCGGCCTCGACGTCCGCGGCGCTCGCCAGGGTGGTCCGGCCGGCCACCCGGCCGTCGTGCGGCGAGTTGATCTCGAGGACGTCGGCGGCGGAGCGCGGCGCGCCGGCGACCCAGTAGGGCGTCGTGGACATGCGTCCTCCTCGGACAGGAGCAGGGTTCGGCCCGACGCTGCCCGACGGCGCGGCCGCCGGGAAGGTGCCGGTCCGTCCACCGGGGCCGGTGCGGATGGCCGGTCCCGCCACGAACAGGTCGGCTGATCGTGGCGGGACCCGGCTCACGGCCGACCGCGACCCAGGAGCTCCTGGGCTGATCCTCGGGACGCGTAGCGCGTCAGGACGTTGCGGGTGATCTGCTCGGTGAACTCGTCGTGCAGGCGCAGCCCGTTGACCCATTCGGTCGTCCCGGCGCAGAAGACGTCCCCGAGGCCACGGGTGAAGGTCGCGACCATGCCCGCCCCGTAGGACTCACCGGTGAACCGGTCCGGCACGGGGTCGAAGAGCGCTTCGGTCAGCCCGCGCACCTCGTCGATGGGTGCACCGAGCGGGACCTGCCCCTGCCAGCGGTCCTCCTCCCCGAAGACGGCCGGGCACATCGCGATGATCTCCAGGTCGTCCGGAGCGCCGTCAGCACCGGTCGGGAACGGCAGCCCCCGCCGGAACGTGTAGTCGCATCCGTCCAGCTCGAAGGCGGCCACGCACACCGGAGTGCCGCCGAACACGTCCCCGTAACCGAGGTCCGTGCCCTCGAAAGCCCAGTGCCGGGGCCGGTGGACGGTGAACCCGCCGCTCGACCGCGACACGGCGGAGCCGTAGCGGTTGTAGACACCGGCCATGCCGGTGAGCCCCATGGTGAGCGCGCCCGGCCGCCCGATCGCCGGCCAGTCCCACGCCGTGGTGACCCTGGTCGGGTCCACCTCGTAGAGCGGGTCGTCGGTCGGCACCTTGTAGTTCACCTGGACCGAAGCGTCCTCCTCCAGCCGCACCTGCCAGAGGAAGTTGCCGCCGAAGCGAGCCACGTGGCCGCCGGCGTCGACGAAGGCGTCGACGGTGTCGCGCATCTCCGCCGTCCAGTACTCGTCGTGACCGACGAAGATCGCGCATGCGTAGGGGGCGAGCGATCCGGGGTCGAGGTGCAGGTCGTGCTGCGTCAGCACGTCGAGCACGAAGCCCTCCCGCTCGGCCCACAGGGCGAACGGTCGCTCGTAGGTGGCCCAGAAGGCATCGGCGTGGTGCCGGGAGTAGCCGTGGGTGTGGGCCCACTCGTAGGCCGGGTGGCGAGGGAGCTCGCCGCGCGCCGGGGTGTGCGGGTTCGAGCTGCGCGGCGCGTCGTCCGGCTTGCGGATCATCCCGCGGGCGATCGGACGCAACGTCGACAGGCGCGGACTCATCACGTCGGTGTACGGATCGTCCCCGAGACCGCGGTACGAGTTGGCGCCGCCCCAGTCGTTGTAGGCGGTCATCGTGCTGGTCGACAGCACGAGGACGTACGGTGTCCGCTCTCCCGGGTCGGCGTTGCGGACGACCAGGAAGTGCTCCCGCTCGTGCCTGCGACCGTCCACCTCCACCGCGATGACCAGCAGGTAGAAGCCGGGCTCCCAGTCCGGGGACACCGGGATGGTCGTCGCCACCGGCCACCCGCACCCCACGGCGTACGCGTCGGCCGGCGTGGGATGGGCGCGACCCGGCAGGGCGTCGGCGGTCCACACCACCTGCGGCGCGACACCGTCGCGGACGAGCGTCAACGAGTAGCTCGCGGCCGTCGTGTGCGTGTGGACCTGCACCTGCTCACCGGGCGAGTACGTCCACCGGTCGGTGTAGCACCACGCCTCGATCCCACCCGCGCCCGGACGCTCCACGGCGAACCCGGGGATGGACCAAGCGTAGCGCGGGGACGGTGAGGGTCCGGCGGGCCGGCCGGTGGTCGTCACCGGCGTGGGCAGCTGATCGGTCATCGGTCTCCTCATCAGCGGGTGGCCGCCCCGGAAGCCTCGTCGTCCGTGGTCGCCGCGAGCGGGCGGGCGGACCGTCCGCGGACCGCCCCTACCACCGCCGCCACGACCAGCGGGGCGATGATCAGCGCGTTGCCGGCGCCGCCGAGCGCGGTGAGCAGGCCCATGTTGTCGACCGCCAGCCACAGGACGACGGCGAGGGCCAGCGCGGCGAGAGCGGGGGCGACCAGCCGGGTCCAGGTGTTCTCGCCCTGCGGGCTGCGGGAGAACCAGCGGATGACGGCGATGCTCGTGGCGATCTGGAGGGCGAGGACGGCGAACAGGGTGGGCGTGTTCGTCCAGATGACCACCTGGGTGTACGGATCGAGGCTGGAGATGCCGAACGCGATGAGCGCGACCGTCACCAGACCGCCCTGCACGAGCACCGCCTGCCTCGGGCTGCCGGACGGGCCGGTCGAGTGGAGCGCTGCGGGGAGCAGCCCCCGCCGGGACATGGAGAAGAGGTAGCGGGACCCGGCGTTCTGCAGGGCGAGGACGCCGGCCACGAAGCTGGTGATCACCAGCGCCTCCATGACCCGCGTGGACCAGGGGGACACGTACTCGCTGTTGAGGGCGAACACCACCTGCGCCGGGTCGGCGCCGAGCGCGGGGAACAACTGCGATGGCCCGACGGCCATGAGGATGGTGAAGGCGGCCAGCACGTAGATCACCGTGAGCACCGCGACGGCCAGGAAGGTGGCCCGGCGCACGGTGCGCCGGGGGTCGGTCGCCTCTTCGCTGTAGACAGCGGTCTGCTCGAAGCCGATGAAGACCAGGAAGGTGACGAGGAACGTCGCGCCGAGGACCGGCACCTCCCAGGTGCTCGGGTCGAAGGCCGCGAACGGCGCTCCCTCCGGTCCGCCCTGGACCCACACCGCGACGGCGAAGACCGCGAGGACCCCGATCTCCAGCAGCAGGAGCACCGCGGCGACGCGGGCTCCCACGTTGATGCGTGCGTAGGAGATGCCGGCGACGGCAACGGCGATCACGACGGCGCAGACGCCCCACGGGACGGAGATGGTCGTGTGCGTCTCGAGGAACAAGGACGCGAAGAACCCGGCCGCCGCGGCGAACCCGATCTGGCCCAGCGTGTAGCCGACCCAGGCCACCATCGCCGCCGCCCCGCCGGTCGTGCGACCGAGCCCCTTCTCGATGTAGGCGGAGAAGGCGCCGGCATCGGTGACGTGGCGGCTCATCGCCGTGAAGCCCACCGCGAACAGCGCGTACACCAGACCGGCGATGACGAACGCCGCGGGCAGCAACGTCCCGCCGACCAGGAAGCCGAGCGGCAGGAACCCCGCGGACACGGTCAGCGGCGCGGCGGCCGCGACGACGAAGAAGACCAGGTGACGTGCGCTCACGGCGTTGCGACGGAGCGCGCGCTGCGGCTGGGGATCGGTGTCCACGGCGGGCCGCGTGGCGCTCGCGGCGGGTCCGTGGGACCTGTTGCGCGAATTCGTCTCGGTCATCGTCTCTCCGGGGGAGGTCGACCCGACAGCGGTCGGGTTGGTCAGGCGGCGTGCCTGGCGGCAGCCAGGACGCTAGGGACCGGCACTCGACCGCCGACATTGGACGAACCGGACAATCTGGGGGCGGGAGCTGACCTATTCGCCCAACGGCGGGGTCTGCTCGGGGGTCGGCTCGTCTCGAGCGCCCGTCCACGAGAGGGCGAACCAGAGCTCCATCCGCGTATGCGCATCGGTGAGGTCGACGGCGAGCAGCTGCTCGACCTGCGCGATGCGGTGACGCACGGTGTTCCGGTGGACCCCGAGGGCGACCGCCGTGCGATCCCAGCTGCCGTGGTGCGCCAGCCAGGTGCGCAGCGTCGGCAGCAGGTGGGGCGCGCGGGTGCCGGGCACCTGCAGCGGGGCGAGGAGGGCGCGGCTGAACGCCCCGGCGCGCCCCGGGTCGACGGTCGCCGCCAGCCCGGCCCGCTCAGCACTGTCCACCAGGGAGGCGTCCCGGAGGTCGGCCAGGACGGCTGCGCGGCGTGCCTCGTCGAGGGCCGTCCCGAGGTCGCCCCAGCCGTGCACGCCGCTGATCCCGGCCGTCACGTCCGTGGCCCCCAACGCCGCCTCCAGCCGCGCGGCGTCGGCTCCGGCGTCGAGCAGGATCAGCACCTCGCCGCCTCGGACCACGACGAAGGGGGTCCGCAGCGCCCTGGACAGGTCACGGGCCACCAGCGCGTCGGCCTCCGGTCCTGTGCGGCGGGCGCGTCCGGCGACGACTCGCCATACCGTTGCCGGCCCGCCGGACACCTCCCCGAACCGGGACGGCGCCTCGTCGGGCGCGAGCACGGCGGTGAGCGCCGCCGCCCCGAGATCACCGGCCGACCACTCGGGCTCGGGATCGCTGAACAGCAGCGACAGCGCCGAGGCGGCGACACCGATGATCGCTCGCTCCACCACACCGAACGGGCCGGTGCCGCCGACCGCGAGGGCGTAGCCCGACCGCACCGGGCCGGACAGCCACTGGACCTCGACGCGCTCCCCCGGCCGGTCCAGGGCGGCGCTGGTCGGCGTCGTGGCGCGGGCGACCCGGTCCAGCTCGGCCAGCACCGCGGGGCTGGGATCGGCCGCGCCGGCCGTCCAGTGCAGGCCGACGTTGCGGTCGACGAGCACCACCCAGCCGCCCACGGCGACGGCCAGCCGTTCCACCACGCTGCGGATGGGGGCCGAACCCGTAGCCGCCTGGATCAGCGCCTGCTGGGCGTCCGACAACCGTTTCAGCCCGCGGGTCTCCGCGGCCGCGAGCTCCTGGTACAGAAGTTCGCTGACGGCGAGGAACGGGACCGCGGCCGGTACCTCGAGCAGGGCGAGGGCGTGCTCGGCGCAGGCCTCGACCAGTTCGGGCGGTACCACGTCGAAGATCGGCGTCAGCCCCACACCCAGGCCGGCGATCCCCGCCCGGACCAGCGACCGGACGTAGGACCGGCAGTCGGCGAGGTCGAGATTGGTGCCGGCGAGCAGCAGGAGTTCGCCGCCCCGCAGGAACGGCGTCGGGTCGCGCAGCTCGCTGACGTGCACCCACCGCACGTCCCGGTCGAGGCCGGCGCCCGTCACGAGCACGGGGAGGCCCAACCGCTCGGCGAAGTCTCGGAGCTGCAGCACGGGAGCAGGCTAGGTGGGTCTCACCGGCTCACGGCCACGAACACCTTGGCCGACGGTTCCACGGTCACCCAGTCGCCGGCCAGGCCCTGGGGGACGAAGAAGGCCTCGCCGGCACCGAACTCCTTGCGGCGACCCGTCTGGTCGACCACGGCCACGCGGCCCTTCAGCACGACGCAGATCTCGTCGTAGGGCCAGGCGTCGAAGCGGACCGCGCCCGGCTCACCGGTCCAGAAGCCGCCGAAGTACGACTCGGCGTCGCCACCGAACACGCGGTGCTCGACCTCTTCCCAGCGTGCGGAGAGCACGTGGTAGCCGTCCACGGGTGGCGCGACCGTCGTTCCCGCTCCCGCGGAGACGGGGACGACGTCGTCGATCGTGAGTGCAGTCGCGGGCACGGTCTTCTCCTCATCCTCCCGGTGGGTGATCCGGGTCCTGCGCACACCCTGCGACCCCGTATCCGCTCCTCGAACGGCCGGACCCTCCAATTCCGGGACGGCTGGTTGGACGAACCATCCAATGGGTTCGCGTCGAGCAGTGGGATTGCATGGGCCGTCTGCCCTGCTCCCGAGGAGACCCCCGCATGTTCGAGCCCCCGCAGCGCGTCGTCGCCGACGGCCGCGTCGGCCCCGTGGACGCCAGCCTCGTCCCCCGCTTCGCCGGCCCGGCGACCTTCGCGCGGCTGCCGCGCATCGACGAGGTGGGCGACGTGGACGTCGCCGTCGTGGGCGTGCCGTTCGACGCCGGGGTCAGCTACCGGCCGGGTGCCCGGTTCGGGCCGGCCCACGTCCGCGAGTCCTCTCGGCTGCTGCGTCCGTGGAACCCGGCGGTCGGCGTCGCGCCCTTCGCCGGCCAGCAGGTGGCCGACGCCGGGGACGTCGCGGTCAACCCGTTCTCCATCCCCGAGGCCGTGAAGTCGATCGAACTGGCCGCCGACGCCGCCCTGGAGCGGGCCCGCCGGCTGCTGACCATCGGCGGCGACCACACCATCGCGCTGCCACTGCTGCGCTCGCTGGCCCGCCGGCACGGCCCGGTCGCGGTCGTCCACTTCGATGCGCACCTCGACACGTGGGACACCTACTTCGGCGCCGCGGAGACCCACGGCACGCCGTTCCGCCGGGCGGCCGAGGAGGGGCTGATCGACTCCTCCGCCTGCCTGCACGTCGGCACCCGAGGCCCGCTGTACTCCGCCGAGGACCTGGTGCAGGACGCGGAGCTCGGTTTCCAGGTGGTGCCGGCGACGGAGATGGACCAGCTGGGCACCGCCGGGGTGATCGAGCGCATCCGGGCACGGGTGCAGGACCGACCCGTGTACGTCTCGGTCGACATCGACGTGCTCGACCCCGCGTTCGCCCCGGGCACCGGGACGCCGGAGGCCGGTGGTCTGCTCAGCCGCGAGCTGCTGGCGATCCTGCGGGCCTTCGCCGGGTGCGACCTGGTGGGCGCGGACGTGGTCGAGGTGGCGCCCGCCTACGACCACGCCGAGATCACCGGGGTCGCGGCCGCGCACGTGGGTTACGAGCTGCTGTCGGCCATGGCGCTGACCGGGCGGCGCGCATGAGCACCGATCCCCTGACCGACCGGCACGACGTCCTCAACGTCGTCGACGGGAAGGCCGTCCCCGCGTCCTCCGGCCGCACGAGCGAGCTGGTCGACCCCTCGACGGGCGAGACCTTCGGCACCGCACCCGTCTCCGGGCCCGAGGACGTCGAAGCGGCATGCGCTGCCGCGGCGCGCGCGTTCGAGAGCTGGCGCGACACCACCCCGGCGCAGCGCCAGCTGGCGCTGCTGCGGATCGCCGACGCGCTCGAGAGGCGGGCCGACGAGTTCGTCCGGGTGGAGGCGCGCAACACGGGCAAGCCGCTCGGGCTGACCGGCACCGAGGAGCTGCCGCCGATCGTCGACCAGATCCGGTTCTTCGCCGGCGCCGCGCGCGTGCTGGAGGGGCGCTCGGCCGGCGAGTACCTGCCCGGCCACACCTCGGTGATCCGGCGCGAGCCCGTCGGGGTCTGCGCGCAGATCACGCCGTGGAACTACCCGCTGATGATGGCGGTCTGGAAGTGGGCTCCGGCGGTCGCGGCGGGCAACACCGTCGTGCTCAAGCCCTCGGACACCACCCCCGCGAGCACGGTGCTGATGGCCGAGCTGCTGGGCGAGTTCCTGCCACCCGGGGTGGTCAACGTCGTCTGCGGCGACCGTGAGACCGGCCGGGCGCTGGTCGACTCACCTGTCCCGCAGATGGTGTCGATCACCGGCTCGGTCCGCGCCGGGATGCAGGTGGCCGGGCAGGCGGCGCGCGACCTGAAGCGCGTGCACCTGGAGCTCGGGGGCAAGGCGCCGGTCGTCGTGTTCGACGACGCCGACGTCGAGGCGGCCGCGGAGACGATCGCGGCCGCGGGGTTCTTCAACGCGGGCCAGGACTGCACCGCGGCGACGCGGGTGCTCGTCGCGCCGGGTGTCCACGACGAGCTCGCCGCCGCGCTCGCGGAGCAGGCCCGCGCCCTGCCGGTGGGGCGGCCGGCCGATCCGGACGTCGCGATGGGGCCGGTCAACAACGCCGGGCAGCTGGCCGCCGTCCAGGGGTTCCTGTCCCGGCTGCCCGACCACGCCGACGTCCTGGCCGGGGGGCACCGGCTCGACGGCGAGCTGGCGCCGGGCTTCTTCCACGCCCCGACCGTCGTCGGGGCGCTGCGCCAGGACGACGAGATCGTCCAGGACGAGGTCTTCGGGCCCGTGATCACGGTGCAGCGGTTCACCGACGAGGACCAGGCGGTGGCCTGGGCCAACGGGGTGCGCTACGGCCTGGCGTCGAGCGTGTGGACCCGCGACCACAGCCGGGCGATGCGCCTGGCCCGACGCCTCGACTTCGGCTGCGTCTGGATCAACACCCACGCCCCCCTGGTGGCCGAGATGCCGCACGGCGGCTTCAAGCACTCCGGCCACGGCAAGGACCTGTCGATGTACGGGTTCGAGGACTACACCCGGATCAAGCACGTGATGAGCGCCCTGGACCGGTGACCCCGGGTCACCCGTCGGCGGGGGCGCCCCGGTGCACGACCGCGCCGTCCACCACGGTCAGCGCGATGGGGGCGTCGGCCAGCTCGTCGGGGTCGGCGCGCAGCGGGTCGACGGCGAAGGCGGTCAGGTCGGCCCGCATCCTCACCGCGATCCGCCCGGCCCGCTCGGCCGCGACGTCGGCCGCCTGGCTGGTGTACCCCTGCAGCGCCATGAGCGGCGTCAGGCCCTGGTGCGGCTGCACCGGGGGGACGTCGGGCTCCCCCGCCGGCCGGCGCAGCTGCGCGTCGGCCAGCACCCGGCGCGGGTCGAACGGCGCCACCGGCCAGTCGGAGCCGAGCACCAGCGGCACCCCGGCCTCGCGCAGGTCGCGGCACCGCCAGGCGCGGTCGGCCCGCTCGTCGCCCAGCCGCACCGACCAGTTGTCGGTGTGGTCGGCGCGGGTGAAGTGGGTGCAGTGCGTGGGCTGCATGCTGGCCACCACGCCCTGGCGGAGGAACCGGCCGATCAGCGGGGTGGGCAGCGTCTCGATGTGCTCGATCCGGTGCGGCGCCGCGCCGCGGGGCAGCCCGTCGAGCGCGTCGAGGGCGTGCCGGACGGCGGCGTCGCCGATCGCGTGCGTCGCGGTCGGCACGCCCGCCGCGGCCAGCGCGCGGACGGCGGCGGTGTAGGCGTCGGGGTCGGGCCAGAAGCTCTCGGTCGACTCGCCCAGCGCGTCGGGGTGCTCCAGCCACGCGGTGCCGTTGTCGATCGTGCCGTCGACCATGAACTTCACCCCGCCGACCGACCACCGGCGGCCGCCGCGGCCCTGCAGGTCGACGAGCTCGGCGAGGCCGTCGGCGTCCACGCCGGGCAGGCACCACGGCGCGAACCGCAGCCGCAGCGGCAGCTCGCCGCCGTCCTCGGCCGCGGCGACGACGGCCCGGCTGTCGCCGAGCAGGTCCATGACGTGCCCGCCGGTGAGCCCGGTGGCCGCCATCGCGGCGAGCAGGGCACGCAGCTGGGCGGCGCGCACCGGCACCGGGTCGAGCGGGATGACCTCCTGGACCAGCTCCATTGCGGCCGACTCGAGCAGCAGCCCGGTGGGGCGGCCGGCGTCGTCGCAGACCACGCTCGAGCGCTGGGCGAACGACCGCGGCCCGTCGACCCCGGCGAGCGCCAGGGCGCGCCCGGTGGCCAGGGCCGAGTGCGCGTCGAAGAGCCGGACGAACGCCGGGCGCCCGTCGACCGCCGCCTCGACGGGCGAGGCGGTGACCGGGCTGCCGCCGAAGACGTTGGGGTCGAGCCCCCAGCCCTGCACCCACTCCTCCGGTCCGCGCCCCTCGGCCGCGGCGGCCAGCAGGGCGTGCACCTCGTCGAGGGAGCGGGCCCGGGAGAGGTCGACGTCGGCGGTCAGCTGCAGACCCATCACCGGGTGCATGTGGCCGTCGGTCAGCCCGGGGGTGAGGACGGCGTCGCCGAGGTCGAGCACCTCGGTGCGCGGGCCGCGCCAGTCGCGGACGTCGTCCCGGCCACCGGTGGCGACGACGGCGCCGTCGGCGATCGCGACCGCCTGCACGGGGCGGGCGCCCTCGGTGAGGGTGTGGACGGTGTCGGCGCAGAGGACGAGGTCGGCGGTCACGCGGCGGCCGCCTCGCGCGCGGGGGCCGCCTCGACGTCCTGCCCCTCGCCGATCCGGGCGAACGTGGCGGGCCGGCTGCGGCGCAGCCACGCCGCCAGGGCCAGCCCGACCAGGAGCGTGGCCGGGACGATGCCCACGAGCACCGCGTTGACGCCGGCCGACGAGGCGGTGATGAGCTCGACGTTGTCGACCGTGACGTAGAGGGCGACGGCGAGGAGCACCGTGCTGCCGACCGCCGCGCCGACGGTGGTCGGCGAGCCCGCGGCCGGGTTGCGGCGCACGAAGTAGACGGCCGTGGCGATCGCCGTGAGCAGCATGAGGACGAAGATGCCGACCGCACCGGGGGTGTTCACCCACAGCAGCAGGCGGGTGTACGGGTCGGCGCCGGCCGCGGCGAAGGCCAGGACGACGACGGCGGCGAGCACCGACTGCACGACGCCGGCGCGGTAGGGCGACCCGAACCGCGGGTGGGTGGTGCCGAACCGGGCGGGGAGGACGCCGTCCTTCGCCAGGGCGAACGCGTAGCGGTTGATCGCGTTGTGGAACGCCAGCTGCGAGGCGTAGACGCTGGTGATGATCAGCAGCGACATGAGCGTCGAGGCCCAGGGGCCGACGTAGGTCTCGATGGCGGTGAAGAACATGCCGGCCAGGTCGCCGCCGGCCGCTGCCTGCGCCCGGTCGCTGCCGAACGCCTGCACGACGGCCCAGACGATGAACGCGTAGGTCACCGCCATGCCGACGATCGCGATGTAGGTCGCCCGCGGGACCGTCCGCTGGGGGTCGCGGGCCTCCCGGCGGTAGATCGCGGTGGACTCGAAGCCGATGAACGCGGCGAACGCGAAGGCCAGCGCCGCGCCCATGCCGGGGCTGAAGACGGCGTCGGCGGTGAACGAGGCACCGTCCAGCCCGGACGCGCCGCCCTGGAAGACCACGGCGAAGGCCAGCAGCAGGAGGATGCCGGTCTCCAGCACGAGCAGCAGGCCCAGCACCTTGGCGCCGACGTCGATGCCGGTCCAGCCCACGAGGAAGACCAGCGCGATCGCGACCAGGGCGATCACCGGCCAGGGGACGTCGATGCCGAACAGGTCGGCCAGCGTGGCCTGCGTCTGCACGGCGAGCAGCCCGTACACGCCGATCTGGATGGCGTTGTACGACATGAGCGCCAGCAGCGCGGCGGCCAGTCCCCACGCCTTGCCGAGGCCCTTGGCGACGTAGGCGTAGAAGGCGCCGGCGCTGCCGACGTGCTTGGTCATCCGGGTGAAGGCGACCGCGAAGACGGCGAGCACGAGGCCGGCGAACAGGTACGCCACGGGCGCCCCGATGCCGCCGATCAGGATCGCGAGCGGGGCGATCCCGGCGAGGATCGTCAGCGGCGCGGCTGCCGCCACGACCATGAAGACGATGCTCCCGGTGCCCAGGACGCCGGGCTTGAGGTGGCCGTCGCCGGGGGCGCGCGCAGGGTCCGTCGCGGGGTGCTGTGTGGTCACGGGGGTCCTCTCGCGGCCGGGCTCCGGCCTTAACCGAATGACGTTCGGTTAGGATGGGTGAGGCGCGCCACAGCGTCAAGCACGACTTTGCGAGGATTCGGCATCCGGGAGGTGGGGGGACCGTGGTCCAGCGACGGAAGCGCCTGCTCGACGTCGAGATGATCGTCGACGCGGCGGTGGCGTGCGTGGACGAGCAGGGCCGGCTGACCATGGGCGACCTCGCGGCCCGGCTCGGCAGCAGCGCGTCCTCGATCTACCACCACGTCCAGGGGCGGGCCGGGATCATCGAGCTGGTCCGCGAACGGCTCGCCGCGAAGGTCGCCCTGCCGCCCCTGGACGACAGCGACTGGGGCGCGCAGGTGACCGCGTGGATGCGCTCCTACCGGCGGTCGCTGGCCGAGCACCCCACGCTGATCCCGCTGCTCATCGAGCAGCCGATGACCGCGGCGTCGGCCCTGCAGGGGTACGACCGGGTCGCGGCCGTGCTGGCCGCGGCCGGGTTCCCCGCGGACGAGGTCATCCTCTGGATCACCGTGCTCGACTGCTACGCGGTCGGCGCGGCGCTCGAGATCGCCTCACCGGTGGACGTCTGGCTGAGCGGTGCCGGCGACACGCCGGCGCTCGACGCCGCCGTGCAGGCCGGGCCCCGGGGCGCCACCCGCACCGACGCGGCCTTCGAGCGCGGCCTCGCCGCGCTCATCGCGGGGATGCGGGCCCAGCTGCCGGTGGCCTGATCAGGCGGCCCGGCCCCTGCCGCGCGGGCCGCGGCTGTTCTTCGCGGGGACGACGGTGGTGCCCACGGCGCGGACGACGACCACCGGCTCGTCGAGCACGTCGGCGCCCGACGGGGTGTCGTCGTAGCGGGAGGCGATCACCTTGCGCGCCTCCAGCGCCACGGTGCGGCTGGTGGTGCCGATCCGGGTGACGGTGCCGGTGACCTCGAGGAAGTCGCCGGCGTACACCGGCGCCAGGAACTCGATCCTGTCGTAGCCGACGAACAGGCCCTCGTCGCCGTCGGTGATGATCGCGACCTCGGTGACGACGTCCCCGAACAGCTTCAGCACGCGGGCGCCCTCGACGAGGTTGCCGCCGTAGTGGGCCTCCTCCTGGCCGATGCGGACGCGCAGCGTGCTGACGATGGGCTCGCTCATGGCTCGGTTCCTCCGGGGGTGGTGGTCAGGGCGGCGTCGACCGCGACCGCCCGGTCGCGGCCCACGATCACGGGGTTGACGTCGACGGCGCCGACGCGGTCGTCGGCGCCCAGGGCGCTCACGGCGCACAGCGCCCGGACGACGCCGTCGGCGTGCAGCGCGCCGCCGCGGGCGGCGGCGATCATCCGGCCGACGCGGCTGCGGTCGAGGAAGTCGCGGGCGGCCGGCTCGTCGAGCGCGCCCACGTGGACGTCGACGACGTCGAGGTGCTCGGTCCACACCCCGCCGAGGCCGACCAGCACGGTGGGGCCGAAGACCGGGTCGCGGGTGAGGCCGACGAGGACCTCCAGATCGCCGCGCACCTGCTCGGCGACCAGCAGGTCGAGGGCGAGGCCGCGCTCCGCCGCCCGGGCGAGCATCCGGCCGGCCTCGGCGGCCACCTCGGCGGCCGTGCCCAGCCCCACGCGGACCAGCCCGACGTCGGTCTTGTGCAGCAGGCCGTCGGCGACGCCCTTGAGCACCACCGGCCCACCCAGCTCGGCGAACGCGGCGGCGGCCTCCTCCGGCGTCGCCACCCGGCGGGTGCGCGGCACGTCGACCCCGTGCGCGGCCAGCGCGGCGAGCACCTCCTCCTCGGTGCGCGGCACCTCCGCGAGCGGGACGGCCGGCGACGGCGGCGCGGGGCGCACCTCGGGCCGGCTCCCGAGCGCGGCGAGCGCGGCCAGGGCGGGCCGGGCGCCGCGCAGCAGCGGGATCCGCGCCGCGGCGCAGAAGGCCGCGAGTCCGTCGGGCGGGTCCTGGGCGGCCGGGCTGAGCAGCACCGGCACGGTCGCGGTTCCGGCGACCGCCTCGCGCAGCGTCTTGGCGAGGAACAGCCCGAGGTCCTTCTCGTAGGCCCCGGCGGTCCGCTGCTGGTCGATGCCGACGACGAGCAGGTCGCCGCCCTCCCCGGCCAGCGCGCGCAGCGCCGCCGGGTAGATCACCTCGTGGTCGTCGGCGCCCCACGGGTCCATCGGGTTGCGCGGGGCGAACAGCGGCCACCGCCCGGTCAGCCGGGCCGCGGCGCCGTCGCCCAGGCGGGGCAGTTCCAGGCCGACGTCGTCGGCGAGGTCGGCCAGCAGGTTGGCCTCGCCGCCGGAGTTGGTGACCACGTGCGCGCGGCGGCCCGCGATGCGCCGCCGGGTGCCGAGCACCTCCCCGAGGGCCATCAGCTCGTCGAGGTCGTGCGCGAGGACGACGCCGGCCTGGGCCAGCGCCGCCGCCGTCGTCCGGGCGGCGCCGGCCAGCCGGCCCGAGTGGGCCTGCACGCCCTCCTGGGCGGTGGCCGACCGGCCGACCACGCAGGCGGCCACGGTCTTGCCGGCCTCGGCCAGCTCGCGGCAGGCGGCCAGCAGCGCGCCGGCGTCGTCGACCGCCTCGACGAAGGCGAGCACCGCCGTCGTCTCGGGGTCGGCGGCGAAGAACCGCAGGTGGTCCGGCAGCTCGAGCACGGCCTCGCTGCCGGAGGAGACCGCCGTCGACAGCGGCACGCGCGGCCCGGCGTTGACGAACGCCTCGACCACCGCGCCGCTCTGGGCCACCAGCCCGACGGTCCCCCGCCGCAGCTCCGGCCCGACCGTGCCGATGTAGGGCGCCGCTCCGGTGACCAGGTCGAGCACACCCATGCAGTTGGGGCCGAAGACGGCGAGGTCGTGCCCGGCGCGCAGCCGGCGCAGCTCGCGCACCAGCTCGCGGGCGACGTCGCCGGAGTCGGTCGCCCCGGCACCGGGGACGACGAAGGTGCGCACCCCGGCGGCCAGCCCCTCCTCCACCACGCCCAGCACGCGGTCGGCGCGCACCTGGACGAGCGCGGCGTCGACCGGCTCGTCGAGGTCGGCCAGGCTCGGCACCGCCGGCACGCCCGCCACCTCGGCGTACTTCGGGGTCACGGCCACCAGCCGACCGGGGAAGCCCAGGTTCCGGCAGTTCTCCAGGGCGATGCGGCCGACGAAGCTCGACGGGGAGGCGCCGACGACGGCCAGCGAGCGCGGCCGGTACCGGACGGCGAAGGACATGCGGCCAGCCTGCTGTCCCCCGGTGCCGGGACGGGGCGACGTTCTGTCGGGATCCGCCGCGATCGGCGGACACGGTGCCGCTC
The DNA here is from genome assembly GCF_054050715.1 of Blastococcus sp. SYSU D00669. NCBI lineage: Bacteria > Bacillati > Actinomycetota > Actinomycetes > Geodermatophilales > Geodermatophilaceae > Blastococcus > Blastococcus sp. SYSU D00669. The sequence goes on along the minus strand of NZ_JBJGZV010000006.1, from coordinate 138,350 downwards.
CGGGTGCGCCGCCGCCCGCGCAGGATCGTGGCATGACGTCCCCGGTGCGTGCCCTGGTCGCCGACGCCTCCGGAGAGGAGGCCCGCCTCGAGCTGCGCCAGCTGCCCGCCGACGAGCTCGGCGACGGCGACGTGCTGGTCGCCGTCTCGTGGTCGAGCGTGAACTACAAGGACGGCCTCGCCTCCCGCAAGGACGGCAAGGTGGCCCGGATCGACCCGCTGGTGCCGGGCATCGACCTGGCCGGCACCGTCGTCGAACCCGGCTCCTCCGGCCTCGCGGCGGGAACGCCGGTCCTGGTGCACGGCTACGACCTCGGCGTCGCGCACCACGGCGGCTACGCCGAGCTCGCGCGGGTGCCCGCCGGCTGGGTGGTGCCGCTTCCCGAGGGGCTGACCGGGCGGCAGGCGATGACCCTGGGCACCGCCGGTTTCACCGCGGCGCTCAGCGTGGTGGCGCTCGAGGAGCACGGGCTCGCCCCCGGCACCGGGCCGGTGCTGGTGACCGGCGCCACCGGCGGGGTGGGCAGCGTGGCGATGTCGATCCTGGCCGCCCGCGGGTACGAGGTGACGGCGGTGACCGGCAAGGCGGACGCCGCCGACTGGCTGCGCTCGCTCGGCGCCGCCGCTGTGCTCGACCGGTCGGCACTGGACCCGAAGCGCCCGCTGCAGAAGGAGACGTGGGCCGGGGCCGTCGACTGCGTGGGTGGGGAGACGCTCGCCGCCGTCCTGGCCTCGCTGCGCTACGGCGCCGCGGTGGCCGCGTCGGGCAACACGGGCGGGTTCGCGCTGCCGACCACGGTGTTCCCGTTCATCCTGCGCGGGGTCGCCCTGCTGGGGATCGACTCGGTGCAGTGCCCGATCGACCGCCGCCGCGCGGTGTGGGCGCGGCTGGCCGACGACCTGCGTCCCCCCGTGCTCGACGAGCTCGCCACCGACGAGGTCCCGCTGGACGGCGTCCCGGCCGCGCTGGAGCGGCTCCTCGCCGGCGGCGCCCGCGGCCGCACGCTGGTGAAGGTCTCCTGACCCCGGAGGCCGCTCCGTACGCTCCGGGCGTGGCCAGCATGACCGTGCGCGAGGCGCTGGCCGTGCCGGTCCTGCGCGCGGCCGGTCCGGTGGTGCTGGCCGGCGCGGCCGGGCTCGACCGGCCGGTGCGCTGGGTGCACACCACCGAGCTGGTCGACATCGCGCCCCTGCTGCGCGGCGGCGACCTGGTGCTGAGCACCGGTATCGCGCTGCCCGACGCCCCCGGCGACCTCACCGCGTTCGCGGAGAGCCTCGACGGGAGCGAGGCGGCGGGGCTGGTCATCGAGCTCGGCCGGCGCTGGCGGGAGGTGCCGGCGGCGCTGGTCGAGGCCTGCGAGCGGCTGGGCCTGCCGCTGGTCGCGCTCGCCCGCGAGGTGCGGTTCGCGGCGGTGGCGCAGGCGGTCGGTGAGCGGATCGTCGACGAGCAGCTCACCGAGCTGCGCGAGGCGCAGCGGGTGCACGAGGTGTTCACCGAGCTGAGCGTCGCCGAGGCGGGCCCGCCCGAGGTCCTGCAGGCGGTGCAGCGGCTGGCCGGCGCCGCCGTCGTGCTGGAGGACGCGCAGCACCGGGTCGTCGACCACCTGCCCGGCCCCGGCGACACGGCCGCCTTCCTCGCCGACTGGGCGGCCCGCTCGCGCGCCGTCGTCCTGGACGGGCGGACGGGGTGGGACGAGGCCAACGGCTGGCTGGTGACACGCGTCGGTCGGCCCGACCGCGGCTGGGGGCGGCTGGTCATCGAGTCGCCGTTCCGCCCGGCGCAGCGCCTCGTGGCGACGGCGGAGCGGGCGGCGGCGGCCCTGGCGCTGCACCGGCTGCACGACCGGCAGCGGGACGGCCTGGTGCGCCGCACCCACCACGAACTGCTGCTCCGGCTGCTCGCCGACCCCGGCTCCCCCGACGTGCAGCGGCGCTGCGAGCTGGCCGGCGTCCCGCTGGCCCGCCGCCGGCTCGTCGGGCTGGCCGTGCGGCCGGCGGGCGGGCAGGTCGACGCCGTGGTGGCCGCGGTCGTGCACGCCGCCCACGAGCTCCGGCTGGCCGCGCTCGTCGCCGAGGTCGACGACGCGGTGCGGGTGCTGCTCTCCCTGGGGCCGGCCACCGACGACCTCCGCACCACCGACGACCTGGCCGGCCGGGTGCAGCGGCGGGCAGCGGTCGTGGTGGGCGCCGGCCGGGCGGTGGAGCGCGTCGGGGAGGTCGACCGGACCCTGCGCGAGGCGCTGCACGTGCTCGACTCGGTGCGCCCCGGGGCACGCGAGCGGACCGTGCACCGGCTGGAGGACGTGCACCTGCGCGGGCTGCTCACCATGCTCGCCGACGACGACCGGCTCCGGCTGTTCGCCGCCCGCGAGCTCGACCCGCTGCGCGAGCACGACGCCCGCTGGCAGACCGGCCTGCTCGACACCGTGCGCGCGCTCGTCCGCTCCCCCGGCAGCAAGTCCGACGCGGCGGCCGCGCTGCACGTGTCCCGCTCGGCGTTCTACGACCGGCTCGCCAAGGTGGAGCAGGTGCTCGGCGTCGACCTCGACGACCCCGACGTCCTCGTCTCGCTGCACGTCGCCGTCCTCGCCGACGAGGTGCTCGGCGGCGCGTGACGCCTCAGGCGTGCGGCGTGCGCGTGCGGGTCGACGGGATGACCCGCCACGCCGTGACGGCCGCGACCCCGAGCAGCACCGCGGCGCCGACGGACGTGACCTGCATGGCCCAGGTGAACGACTCCCGGGCGGTGGTCAGCGCCGCCTCGTCCAGCACCTCGCCGGCGCGGGCCAGCGACTCCCGCGCCGCGCCGCCGACGTCCGCGGGCAGGTGCGCGCGGTAGAGCACGGTCTGCAGCGAGCCGAGCAGGGCGATGCCGAGGGCCGCGCCGAGCTCGTAGGAGGTCTCCGACAGCGCGGACGCCGTCCCGGCGCGGTGCGGCGGCACCGAGCCGACGGCGGCGTCGGTGCTCAGCGTGAACGCGAGGCCGAACCCGGCGCCGAGCACCAGCAGCGCGACGGCGAGCCATGCGTAGCCGGGCAGCGACTCGGCGCCGGCCAGGGCCAGCATGCCGGCCGCCGACAGGCCGAGACCCAGCCCGATGGCGCGGCCGAGGCCGGCCCGGGCGACCAGCGGGCCGACCACGAGGAGGACGCCCAGCGAGGCGAGCGTGAGCGGCAGCTCCCGCACGCCGGCCTCCAGCGCGGTGTGCCCGCGCACCAGCTGCAGGTACTGGGAGAAGAAGAACAGCAGCCCCATGAGCGCGACCAGCGCGATCAGCTGGCTGGCCAGGGCGCCGGAGAACGCGCGGTTGGCGAACAGGCGGAGGTCGACCAGCGGCGACGGGACGCGCCGCTGCCGCCGCACGAACAGCACCGCCGTCAGCACGCCGAGCACCGCCGTCGCGCCGGCGACCGGCGTCGGGCCGTGCCCGACGACCTCCTTGACCGCGTACACGGCGGCCAGGACGGCGACCACCGACTGGACCGCGCCGAGGACGTCGAGCCGCCCGGGCCGCGGGTCGCGCGACTCCGGCAGCAGGAACCAGCCGCCGACCAGCAGCACGGCGACGACCGGCAGGTTGACCAGGAAGACCGAGCCCCACCAGAAGTGCTCCAGCAGCACCCCGCCGACCAGCGGGCCGAGCACCGCACCGCCGGAGGCCGCCGCGCTCCACAGCGCGATCGCCCGGGTGCGCTGCCGCGCGACCGGGAAGAGGTTGCGGATCAGCGACAGCGTCGAGGGCATGAGCGTCGCCCCGGCGATGCCCAGGGCGGCCCGGGCGGCGATCAGCGTGGCCGGGTCCGGCGCGAAGGCCGCCACGGCGGACGCGACGCCGAAGGCCGCGCTGCCGACGAGCAGCACCCGCTTGCGCCCGAACCGGTCGGCCAGCCCGCCCATGAGCACCAGCAGCCCGGCGAGCGCGAAGCCGTAGACGTCGCCGATCCACAGCAGCTCGCCGGCGGTCGGTCGCAGGTCGGCGGTCAGCGCCGGCACCGCGAGGGCGAGCACCGTGCCGTCGACGGCCAGCAGCACCACGGCGAGGACGAGCACCGCCAGCGCCGCCCACTCGCGGGGGCCGGCCGGGCGGAGCTCCTCCTCGGGGGTGGCCGGCACGTCGGGCGGTCGGACGGTGGCGCTCATGGTCGAGTAGCGTACCGACCAGACGGTTCGTTAGCTACTCCCTTGACAGGCAAGTGTCCGCTTGCCTATAACGGTGCGCGTGGAGGCCGACCCCGAGCTGTTCAAGGCCCTGGGTGACGCGACCCGACGCACCATCCTCGACGAGCTGACCGACAAGGACGGTCAGACGCTGTTCGAGATCTGCACCCGGTTGACCATGAAGCACGGCCTGGGCTCCTCCCGCCAGGCCATCTCGCAGCACCTCGCCGTGCTCGAGGAGGCCGGTCTGGTGCACACCCGCCGGCAGGGCCGGTACAAGATCCACCACATCGACACGGGCCCGTTGCGCTCGATCGTCGAGCGGTGGCCCATCGACCGAGAGGCTCCGAACCCGTGATCCGGATCAACGTCGCCAGCGTGTTCGTCGACGACCAGGCCAAGGCGCTGGCCTTCTACACCGAGAAGCTCGGCTTCGTGAAGAAGACCGACGTGCCCGCCGGCGACTACCGCTGGCTCACCGTGGTCTCCCCCGCCGCCCCGGACGGCGTCGAGCTGCTGCTGGAGCCCGACGGCCACCCGGCGGCCCGCCCGTTCAAGGAGGCGCTGGTGGCCGACGGCATCCCGTTCACGCAGTTCGCCGTCGACGACGTCCACGCCGAGGTCGAGCGGCTGAAGGGGCTGGGCGTGGAGTTCACCCAGGAGGCCACCGACCTGGGACCGGTGGTGGTCGCCGTGCTCGACGACACGTGCGGCAACCTGATCCAGCTCGCCACCATGAAGCAGTAGCCGCTCGAGAGCCGAGGAGGTACGGGGTGCCGGGACCGCTGCGCGACGCCGCACGGACGCGCCGGGCGCTGCTCGACGCCGCCGCGCGCGCGGTGCTCGTCCACGGCGCCGGCGTCAGCCTGGACGCGGTCGCCCGCGAGGCCGGCGTGTCCAAGGGCGGCCTGATGCACCACTTCCGGAGCAAGGACGAGCTGCTCGGCGCGCTCGCCGACGACCTCTTCGAGCGGTTCGCCCGGGCCGTCGACGACCGGGTCGACCCGGACGACGACGCGCCCGGGCGGCGGCTGCGCGCCTACGTGCGCGTCACCTTCGACGACCTCGAGCAGCGCGGCGACGCCGTGGAGCTGGCCACCCTCCTGGCCACGCTCGGCTCGTTCCCCGAGGCCGCGCGGCTGTCGCAGGAGCGCTACCGCCGCTGGAACCAGACGCTGGCCGAGGACGGCGTCGACCCGCAGCGCGTCGTCGTGGTGCTGCGCGCCTGCGACGGCGCCTCGATCGCCCCGCTGTTCGAGGGGCCGCTCGACCCCGACGAGCTGGCCACCACCCGCGACCTGCTGCTCGCGCTCACCCGCGGCGAGGGCCCGCTGGCCTGACCCCTCACCGCGTCCGGAAGACGGTGTCCTGCCACTCCTTGTGCGCCAGCCCCGTGATGTCGCTGGCCACGTGCTTGACCTGCGTGTACTCGTCGAACGAGTACACGCTCATGTCCTTGCCGTAGCCGGAGCCCTTGGCGCCGCCGTGCGGCATCTCCGAGACGATCGGGATGTGGTCGTTGATCCAGACGGTCCCCGCCACCAGTTCGCGGCTCGCCCGCTGGGCGCGGAACACGTCGCGGGTCCACGCCGAGGCGGCCAGCCCGTAGGGGACGTCGTTGGCCAGCGCGAGCCCCTCGTCGTCGGTGTCGAACGGGAGCGCGACCAGCACCGGGCCGAACACCTCGTCCTGCACGATCTCGCTGCGCTGGTCGGCTCCGACCAGCAGCGTGGGCTCGTAGTAGGCGCCGGCGGCCAGCTCCCCGCCCGGGACGCGCCCGCCGGTCACCGCCTTGGCACCGTCGCGCACCGCGCGGTCGACCATCGCGGCGACCTTGTCGCGCTGCCGGAAGGAGGCCAGCGGCCCCTGGTCGGTGTCCCCGTCGCGGGTCGGACCGAGCCGCACCGACCCCATCAGGTCGGCGACCCCGGCGACGAAGTCGTCGAACACCGACCGGTGCACGTAGGCGCGGGTGGCGGCGGTGCAGTCCTGCCCGCTGTTGATCAGCGACCCGGCCACCGCGCCGCGGACGGCGGCGTGCAGGTCGGCGTCGTCGAAGACGACGAACGGCGCCTTGCCGCCCAGCTCGAGGTGCAGCCGGGTGCCGTTGGCCGCGGCCAGCGCGGCGATGTGCCGGCCGACGGCGGTGGACCCGGTGAACGACGTCATCGCGATCCGCGGACTGCCCACCAGGGCCTCGCCGGTGAGCGGACCCGGGCCGACGACGACGTTGAGCACACCGGCCGGCAAGCCGGCGCGGGCGGCGGCCTCGGCCAGCAGCAGCGTGGTGAGCGGCGTGGTCTCGGCCGGCTTGAGCACGACCGCGTTGCCGGCGGCGACGGCCGGCAGCACCTTCCACACCGCCATCTGCAGGGGGTAGTTCCACGGCGCGATCGACCCGACCACACCGACCGGCTCGCGGCGGATCGTCGAGGTGTGCGTGCCCGACCACTCGGCGGCCGCCATGCCGTCGAGCCGCCGGGTGGCGCCGGCGAAGAACGCGACGTTGTCGATCGAGCCGGGGACGTCGAACTCGCGGGAGAGGCGGATCGGCTTGCCGGCCTGCGCGGTCTCGGCCTGCGCCAGCTCCTCGGCCACGGCCTCGAGCTCGGCGGCCAGGCGCAGCAGCACCGCCGACCGCTCGGCCGGGGTGGCGCCGGCCCAGCCGGGCAGCGCGGCCGCGGCGGCGTCGATCGCCCGCTCGACGTCGGCCGGCGTGTCCGCCCGGTAGGTCCAGAGCACCTCGCCGGTCGACGGGTCGACGACCTGCTGCTCCGGGCCGCCGCCCGTGCCGTACGTGCCGTCGATCCAGTGGCTGCCGGCGGGGATCTCCATGGCGGCATCCTGCCCGCCGCGCCCGCGCCGGCGGCGCGACAGACCGTCGGGACCGCGGCGCGGGACCGGTCGTTCCGTCGCGGGGCACGGGCCGCGGACGCGCGAGACTGACCGGCCGTGACCACTCCCCCCACCGCCGCCGACCGGCTGCTCGCCGCCGACGCCGCGACCGAGCCGCTGGGCCCGCTGCCGCTCGATCCCGCCTCCGTGCTCGCCGGCGAGCCCACCACCGCGCTGCGCCCGCTCGGTGCGCTCGGCGCCGCCGAGGTGGGGATCTGGGAACTCACCGCGGGCACGGTGACCGACGTCGAGGGCGACGAGGTCTTCGTCGTCGTCGCCGGCCGCGGCACCGTCACCTTCGCCGACGGGTCCGCCGTGGCTCTGCGGCCCGGCGCCGTCGTCCGCCTGCACGCGGGTGACCGCACGACGTGGGAGGTTGCCGAGCCCCTGCGCAAGGTCTACCTGGCCTGAGCGGTCACGGCGACCACACCCGCCGGCCCTCGACCCAGGTCTCGGTCACCGAGGTGCTCCCGATCCGGTCGGGCGCGACGGCGAGCGGATCGGCGTCGAGGACGGCGAAGTCGGCGAGCTTGCCGGGCTCCAGGCTGCCGGTGTCGGCGTCGGCGTGGTTGGTCCACGCGGAGCCGAGCGTGGCGGCGTGCAGGAACTCCGCCGGCTCCAGCCGCTGCTCCGGCAGGAACGCCGGGCCGGCCCCGTCGCCGGGTGCCCGCCGGTTCACCGCCACGTGCATCGCCTGCAGCGGGTCCGCCGAGCTCACCGGCCAGTCGCTGCCGGCGCACAGCCGCGCACCGGAGTCGCGCAGCGCGGCGAAGGGGTACTGCCACCCGCTGCGCTCCGGCCCGAGGAACGGGATGGTCAGCTCGTCCATCTGCGGCTCGTGCGCCGCCCACAGCGCCTGCAGGTTGGCCGCGACGCCGAGCTGCGCGAACCGCGGGACGTCGTCGGGGTGCACCACCTGCAGGTGCGCGACGTGGTGTCGGAGGTCCCGCGGCCCGTGGTCGGCCAGCGCGCGCCCGACGGCGTCGAGCGCCTCCCGCACGGCCCGGTCGCCGACGGCGTGCAGGTGCACCTGGAACCCCTCGGCGTGCAGCAGCGACACGGCGGCCCCGAGCACGTCGGGGTCCACGTAGCTGAGACCGCGGTTGCCGCTCCGGCAGCCGCACGCGTCGAGGTAGGGCGCGAGCATCGCGGCGGTGAAGTTCTCGGCCACGCCGTCCTGCATGATCTTGACGCTCGTCGCGCGGAAGCGGCCGGTGCCGCCCGCCCCGCCCGCCGCGGCCCGGCGCGCGACCAGGTCGGCCACCTGCTCGGTCCCACGGCGCCTGTCCCACCACAGCGCGCCGACCACCCGCCCGGTCAGCAGCCCGCTGCGCGCCGCGTGCAGGTAGGTCCCGAGGACGTCGGGGAGGGACCCGTAGGACCCCACGATGGCGTCCTGCCAGCCGGTCACGCCCACCGCGTGCAGGGAGCGCTGGCCGAGCAGCAGCCCCTCGAGCAGCTCCTCCTCGCCGGGGACCGGCTGGCAGCGGGCCACGAGGTCGACGGCGCCCTCGTGCAGGGTGCCCTGCGGCGACCCGTCGGCCTCCCGCTCGATGCGCCCGTCCTCCGGGTCCGGGGTCCCCGCGCCGAGGCCCGCCAGCCGCAGCGCGGCGGTGTTGGCCCACGCGCCGTGCCCGTCGCGGTTGACCAGCAGCGCCGGCCGGTCCGGGACGACGTGGTCCAGCAGGGCCCGGGACGGCGTCCCCGCCGGGAACCACTCCATCGACCACCCGCCCCCGGTGATCCACGGCCGCTGCGGGTGGGCGGCGGCGTAGCGCGCCACGAGCCGGCGGGCGTCCTCGGCGTCGTGCGCACCGCTGAGGTCGCACGCGCGCATGGCCAGGCCGGCGGACACCGGGTGGACGTGGGCGTCGACGAACCCCGGGACCACGGTGCGCCCGTCCAGGTCGATCCGGCGGGTCCCCGGTCCTGCGAGCGCGCGCACCTCGTCGTCGCCGCCGACCGCCAGGACGCGGCCGGCGGCGACCGCCAGCGCCTGCCCGGGCGGGCCGGTGACCGGGTGCACGCGGCCCCCGGTCAGGACGACGTCGGCCGTTCCGGGACGGCGGGTGGCTGCCACCGCCCGAGCGTCGGTGGTGGGCCTGCGCTCCGAGGGCGACAGATCGTCAGCATCCGGGCCGGCGACGGACACCCTGCCGCGCGGCGCTCAGGACCGCGGTGAGCCCGCCCGGGCGGCGGCGCCCTCGATGGTCGCGATGAGCGACTCCACGACGGTGTCGAAGATCTGCCGGTCGGTCACGGCCACCAGCTCGGCGGCGTGCGCGCGGGTGACCGGGTACTCCGCCGCGGGCAGGGCGGCGTACACCCGCGTCCAGGCCGACTCGTCCTTGGCCACGAGGTCCGGCCCGAGCTGGAGCACGGCCGCCTGGGCGCCGGTCATGCTCAGCAGGCAGTCGCCGAAGGACCGGTACAGCAGCACCGTGGTCGCGCGGTCGAGGCCCAGGCGGCCGATCGTCGTCAGCAGGAGCTCGACCATCCTCCGCTCGCCGGTCCCGCCGGTGGTCCGGGCGAACGCCGAGGCGTAGATGGCGGGGTAGGCGATGGCCACCTTCCAGCTCTCGTCGGCGACCGCGCGGAGCACGTCCTGCCACGGCAGGTCGCCGATCCGCGCCGCCAGCCCGTCGAACGCGATCTGCTCCGCCCGGTCCATGCAGGCGAGGACGAGGTCGTCCTTGTCGCGGAAGTGGCGGTAGAAGGCCGTCGGGTCGACCCCGAGCTCCGCCCCCAGCCGGCGCACGGTGAGCGCACCGGCTCCCTCGCGCTCGATGAACTCGAGCGCGCGGTCGACGATCACGTCCGGCGTCAGGGTCGCGTCCCTCGCGGCACGTGCCCGCCCCGACGACGGGCGCCGTCCCCGCCGGTCCGTCTCCGTCACCCGCGCTCCCCTCCTCCGGCCTAATGGCGCTCAGACTACGGTTCTGTCAACGCTGTTGACAACGGCGTTGGCGGCCGCTTCCATGAGCTCCTCCGACGAAGGGAGAGCTCCTCGTGCGCTCCGCTCCCCTGCGCGCCCCGGCGCTGCGGGCCGTGCCCGCCGTCCCGGCGGACGTCGTCCGCCCGCACACCGCCGCGCCCGCCGGCAGCGGCCTCGACGGCACCGGGATGACCGTCGCCCGCACGCTGCGGGTGCCCGTCCTGCGCACGGCCGACCCGGTCGTGGTGGCCGGCGCGGCGGGCCTGGACCGCGTCGTGCGCTGGGTGCACACCACGGAGCTCGTCGACGTCGCCCCGCTGCTGCGCGGCGGGGACCTGGTGCTCAGCACGGGCATCGCGCTCCCCGACGGGCCCGCGGAGCTGGCCGCCTTCGCCGAGAGCCTCGACCGCAGCGACGCGGCCGGCCTGGTCATCGAGCTGGGCCGGCGCTGGGACGCCCTCCCCGCAGCGCTCGTCGAGGCCTGCGACCGGCTGGCCCTGCCGCTGGTCGCGCTGCCGCGCGAGGTGCGCTTCGCGGCGGTGGCCCAGGCGGTCGGCGAGCAGATCGTCGACGAGCAGCTCGAGGAGCTGCGGCAGGCGCAGCGCGTGCACGAGGTGTTCACCGACCTCGGGATGGCCGAGGCGGGCCCGGCGGAGGTCCTCGAGGCGGTGCAGCAGCTGGCCGGCGCCACCGTCGTCCTCGAGGACGGGCAGCACCGGCTCGTCGACTACCGCTGCGGGTTCGGCGACCCGGCCGGCTTCCTCTACGACTGGCAGCGCCGCTCCCGCGCGGTGCACCTCGACCGCCGGACGGCGTGGGACGCGGCCAACGGGTGGCTGGTGACGCGGGTCGGGCGGCCGGAGCGCTCCTGGGGCCGGCTGGTCATCCAGTCGGCGGAACCGCCGCCGCCCCGGCTCGTGGCCACCGCCGAGCGCGCCGCGGCCGCGCTCGCCCTGCACAACCTGCACGACCGGCAGCGCGACAGCCTGGTCCGCCGGACCCACGCCGAGATCCTGGCGGCCCTGCTGCGCGACCCGACCGCGCCCGAGGTGCAGCAGCGGTGCGAGCTGGCCGGGCTGCCGCTCGGGCGGCGGACCTTCGTCGCGCTGACCGTCCGGGCGACGGAGCACACGGCGGACCCGGCGCCGCGCCGCGTCGCCGGTGTCGACGCGGTCGTCGCCGCCGTGGTGCACGCCGCGCACGAGGAGCGGCTGCCCGCCCTGATCGCCTCGGCCGACGGTGACGTCCGGGTGCTGCTCTCCCTCGACCGCGCCGCCGACGCCGGCGCGGTGACCGAGGAGCTCGCGCGCCGCGTGCACCGGCGCCACGCGGTCGTCGTCGGCGCCGGCGCGCCGGTGGACCGGATCGGGGCCGTGGAGCGCACCCTGCGCGAGTCGCTGCACGTCGTCGACTCGGTGCGCGCCGGCAGCACCGGTCCCGTCGTGCACCGGCTCGCGGACGTGCACGTCCGCGGGCTGCTCACCATGCTCGCCGAGGACGACCGGCTGCGGATGTTCGTCTCGCGGGAGCTCGAGCCGCTGCGCGAGCACGACGCGCGGTGGCAGACGGGCCTGCTCGACGCCGTCCGCGCGCTCGTGCTGCACCCGTGCAGCAAGTCCGACGCGGCGGCGAGCCTGCACATGTCTCGGCCGGCCTTCTACGACCGGCTGACCAAGATCGAGCGCCTGCTCGGCGTCGACCTCGACGACCCGGACGTGCGGCTGTCGCTGCACGCCGCCGTCGTCGCCGACGAGGTGCTGACGGCGGCGCGCGGCGACGTCAGCTGAGCTCGAAGAAGCGGATGCAGACCGTGCCCTGCTCGCCGCGGGCCATCCCCACGAACACGGTCGAGGTGAGCCAGGCGTGCGGCTCGGCGTCGGTCTGGAACATCGGCGAGGTCCGGTAGTAGTACTCGGTCTCGGGCACGTCCTCCCCCGCCTCCACCCGCGCGTCGACGTCCGGGTCGGCCCGCCAGAACCCGCGGTTGAGGATGTCGATGACCGCACCGTCGTCGGCCTGCAGCAGGTACCGCGCCTCGAGCTCGGTGCCGGTCGGGCGGGTGGTCGACCAGTCGCCGCCGTGGGGCAGGACGGCGCCGTTCAGGCGGGGACCGGTCACGACCCCGCCGGTGATCGGGGTGAACCAGACCTCCTCAGCGGGGCCCCGCCCGATCCGGATGGACGGCGCGACCTCGACGCGCGCCTCGAAGGCGAAGGTGAGCCGGGGCTCGAGCAGTTCGGACATCGGGGCATCGTCTCCGTCGGGGGCGCGCGGTCAGCGCAGGGTCAGGGACAGGCGGCCGGCCGAGGGGCCGCCGAGGTGCAGGGTCTGCTCGGAGGCCGCGAACGTCCCGGCCTCCCACGGGTCGGTGCCGTCGCCCGGCTCGAGCACGTACTCCGGGAAGTCGCTGCTCATCAGCTGCAGGGCCCACCGGTGGCCGGCGCGCAGGCGGTAGCTGATCGAGTGCAGGTCCACCCGGACCGGGCGGTCGGCGGGCACCTCCGGCAGGTGCACCTGCCCCTTGGCGACGAGCAGGTGGGCGCCGCCGGGCTCGACGTCGAGCAGCCGGGCGTGCAGGTTCGTCACCCGCGCGGTGCTCTCCAGGACCACCTCCACGTGCACCGGGCCGGTGTGGTCGACGGCCTCGCCGACCGGAGGGCCGACGAAGGTGAGGACGTCGGGCCGCTCGGCGACGGCCGAGAGGTCGCGCCGGTCGGCGAGCCGGGCGAAGGGGTTCTCCGCGTCGGACGGCACCGGGTCGTCGGGGTCGTGCCGCCACGAGGCGGCCGCTGGGGCGCCGCGCTCGTCGGCGAGCACCAGCGCGCCGTCGACCACGGCCAGGTGCAGGAACGCCTCGCGGGCGCCGTCGGGGGGCCAGGTCGCGGCGGTGCGGGTCTCCCCGTGGCAGGTCTCGAAGAGGACCGACGGGACCTCCGACCGCCGCCCGCCGAGGACGGCGTCGAAGAAGTCGAGGCCGGGGCCCACCATGCGCGCCAGCGCCTCCGGGGTCGGCCCCGGGGGCACGGCCGGGTCGTCGCCGAGGTGGATGTTCTCGTGGTCGAGCGCCTCCAGCCGCAGGTGCACGTGGTCCCGCCAGCCGTCGTCGGCGAGCAGCCCGCGCAGGTCGTGCCACGAGTAGGGGGCGCAGTTGTCGAACAGGCCGACGGTGAACAGCACGGGCAGCGGCGGAGCGGCCAGCAGGCGCTCGAGCGCCGGCCCCTCGAAGCGCGCCCCGTCCGGCTCCCCGGCGAACTCGCCGTCGAAGTTGACCGAGCGCCGGCCGAGCTCCCCGAAGAACTTCTCGAAGGTGCTCCGCAGCGGTCGCGCCGTCCAGTCGACGGGCCACTCGTAGGCGTCGCGGTCGACGTACCAGCTGGAGAAGTAGACCTTGCGCGAGGTGACCTCGACGTCCCGGCTGCCGTCGGGGAACGTCACCTCGCGCCCGAGCCGCGTGCCGGTGAGCCGCGGCGAGATCGCCCGGAGGGCCGGGTGCCCGCTCGCCGCCGCGGCGAGCTGCGTCATGCCGTAGTAGGAGTCGCCCCACAACACGACGTCGCCGTCGCACCAGGGCTGGGCGGCGATCCAGTCGACGGTGTCGTAGCCGTCGTCGACCTCGTGCACGCCGAACTCGGTGGCGCCCTCCGACCGGAACCTGCCCCGGACGTCCTGGACCACCGCGGTGTAGCCGCGCCGCACGGCGTAGCGGGCGATGGCCGGCATGAAGCAGTACTCGCCGTCCTTGTCGTAGGGCAGCCGGACCAGCACCACCGGGCGCGGGCCCGGGTCGGCGAGGTAGAGGTCGGCGGCGAGCCGGACGCCGTCGCGCATGGGGATCCACACCTCGACCGCGTCCGGGGGGACGGGTGCGGGGCGCAGGACGCGGATGTCCACGGGGTCTCCAGTTCTCGAGGTCAGCTGTCGAAGCCGAGGCCGAGGTGGTCCAGCGTGCGCAGCCAGACGTTTCGCCGGCCGGTGACGTCGGCGCGGGCGAGGGACCAGCGGGTGAGCTGGATGCCGACGAACGCGAGCGGCTCGGGCGGGAAGGGCAGCGGCCGGCGGCGCACCATCCGCAGCCGCGTGCGCTCGGTCCGCTGCCCGTCGACGAGGTCGAGCAGCACGTCGGCGGCGAACCGCGAGGCCCCGACGCCGAGGCCGGTGAACCCCAGCGCGTAGGCGGCCCGGCCGCGCAGCGCGGTGCCGTAGAAGGCGCAGAACCGGGTGCACGTGTCGATCACGCCGCCCCAGCGGTGGGTGAACCGGACGCCGGCCAGCTGGGGGAAGGTCTCGGCGAACTGCTCGGCCAGCAGCCGGTGCGTGGCGCGGCGGTCGTCGAGCGCGGGGTCGATCCGGCGGCCGTAGTGGTAGATGGCGTCGTACCCACCCCAGAGGACCCGGTCGTCGGCGGTGAGCCGGTAGTACTGGAACTGGTTGCCCGAGTCGGCGATCCCCTGCCGGCCCTTCCACCCGACCGCACCCAGCTGCGCGGCGGTGAGCGGCTCGGTGGCGAGCACGTAGTCGTAGACGGGGACGGTGTGCAGCCGCAGCCGGGCCAGCAGCGGGCGGAAGGCGTTGGTCGCGAGCACGACGCGGGCGGCGGAGACGGTCCCCGAGGGGGTCCGCACCGTCACCCGGCCCCCGCGACCGGACAGCTCCAGGGCGGGGGTCCGCTCGGCGATGCGCACGCCGAGGGACTCGGCCGCCGCCGCCAGCCCCCACGCGAGCCGGGCGGGGTCGACCAGCGCGCAGCCGTCCCGGTCCTCGCGGCCGGCCAGGTAGGTGGGCGAGTCGACCAGCTCGCGCACCTGCGCGGCGTCGAGGAAGCCGGGCTCGCCCGGCTCCAGGCCGGCCACCTCGTGCGGGCGGGTGGCGACGGCCAGCACGCCGTCGGTCCGGAAGTCGCAGTCGATGCCGTAGCGCCGCACCGTCTCGGCGATCTGCGCCAGGTTCTCCCGGCCCAGGCGGTCGAGCAGCTCGTACTCGTCCGGCCAGCGCTGCCGGCCGTTCGCCTCGCCGTGGGTCAGGCTCGCCTCGCAGAAGCCGCCGTTGCGACCGGTGGCGTGCTCGGCGATGCGGTCCGCCTCCAGCAGCAGCACCCGGCGATCCGGGCGGCGCTCCTTGGCCCGCAGCGCCGTCCACAGCCCGGTGAAGCCCCCGCCGACGACGACCAGGTCGGTCTCCGCGTCGCCGTCCAGCGGCGGCCGCGGGGCGGGCCGGTCGGGGGTGTCCAGCCAGAGCGGGACCGGCGAGGCCGCGTCCAGGACGGCGTCCAGGTCGGTCACCTGCCCACCTCCGACGGGGTCGCGGTCAGCGCCCGGCCGGCGCGCACGACGGCGGCCGGGTCCCAGCCGGGCTCGGGCACGGAGGCCAGCAGCAGCCGCGTGTACGGGTGCTGCGGTGCGGCGAGCAGCTGCTCGGTGGCGCCGGCCTCGACGACGCGGCCGTGCCGCATGACGATCGCCTCGTCGGTGACCGCGCGGACGACGGCGAGGTCGTGGCTGACGAAGACGTAGGAGATCCCGGTGTCCCGGCGGATGCCGGCGAGCAGGGTCAGCACCTGCGCCTGGATCGACACGTCCAGCGCGGCGACCGCCTCGTCGAGCACGAGGACCCGGGGCTCGATGCCCAGCGCCCGGGCGATCGCGGCCCGCTGCCGCTGCCCGCCGGAGAGGTGCCGCGGCAGCGAGCGGGCGTGGCGCTCGGCCAGCCCGACCTGATCGCACAGCTCGGTGACCCGCCGGCGTCGCTCCTCCGGCCCGAGCCCGAAGTGCAGGCGCAGCGGCTCGGCGATCGACTCCTCGATCGTCAGCCGCGGGTCGAAGGACTGGTACGGGTCCTGGAAGATCATCTGGATCCTCCGCGCACGGGCGCGGCGCTGCTCGCGCGACGGCGTGCCGACCGGCTCCCCGTCGAGCAGGACCTCCCCAACCGTCGCCCGCTCGAGGCCCACCAGGATCCGTGCGGTCGTGGTCTTGCCCGAGCCGGACTCCCCCACGATGCCCAGCGAGCCGCCTGGCGCCAGCGAGAAGGTCACGTCGTCCACCGCGGTGAACTGCCCGAAGTCCTTGCGCAGGCCGGTCACCTGCAGGACGGGTGGAGTCATGCCGGGTCCTCCTTCCCGGGCCGGATGCAGGCGACGTCCGAGGCGCCGTGCCGGCGGGTCGCCGGCACCTCGTCCCCGCAGGCCTCGACCGCCCGCGGGCACCGGTCGCGGAACGAGCACCCGGTGGGCGTCTCGGCCAGCGCGAGCGGGCGGCCGGGGATCGCCCGCAGCTCCCGGCGCGGGCCGTGCAGCGCCGGGTGCGCCTCCAGCAGCGCGGCGGTGTACGGGTGGGCCGGCGCGCGGAACAGGTCGGCGCTGGCGGCGTGCTCGACGATGCGGCCGGCGTACATGACGTAGACGCGGTCGCACACGGCGGCGGCGAGGCCCAGGTCGTGGGTGACGAAGACCAGCCCCATGCCGCGCTCGGCCTGGAGGTCCTGGAGCAGCGCCACCACCTCGGCCTGCGTGGTGACGTCCAGCGCCGTCGTCGGCTCGTCGGCGAGCAGCAGGGAGGGCCGGATCGACAGGGCCCCGGCGATCACCACCCGCTGCAGCATCCCCCCGGAGAACTCGTGGGGGTGCTGCCGCATCGCCCGCTCCGGGTCGCGCAGGCCCACCTTGCCGAGCAGCGCGACGGCCTCGGCCCGGGCCTCGGCGCGGGACACCCCGGACGCCCGCAGCCCCTCGACGAGGTAATCACCGATGCGCCGCACCGGGTTGATCGAGGCACGGGGGTCCTGGAAGACCATCGCCGCGTCCGAGCGCCGCAGGGCGCGCAGCCGCTGCCGGCCGGCGGTGAGCACCTCGGTCCCCCCGACGACCACCCGGCCCCCGACCGAGGCGCCCGTCGGCAGCATGCCGAGCGCCGAGCGCACGGTGAGCGACTTCCCCGAGCCCGACTCGCCCACCAGGCCGACCGTCTCGCCGCGGTGCACGGCGAGGGACACGTCGGCCAGCAGCGGCACCGGCCCGTCGGGTCCGGGCACCGACAGCGAGAGCCCCTCCACCGACAGGACGGGCGGCGCCGTCGTCCCGGGTCCGGCCGCCGGCAGGACCTCCACGTCGACCTCGCTCACGACCGACCACCCGTGCGGCCCACCGAGTTCGCGAGGTGGTCACCGACGACGTTGACCGCGACGACGGTGAGCAGCACCGCCAGCCCCGGCACGACGGCCGGCCACGGCAGGCCCTGCAGCAGGGCGGGCTGGGCCTGGCTGATCATCGACCCCCAGTCCGACGCCGGCGGCCGGACGCCGAGGCCGAGGAACGACAGCGTCGCCAGGTCGACCAGCGCGTAGCCGAACGACAGCGCCGACTGCGCGGCGATCACCGGGACGAGGTTGGGCAGGATGTGCCGGACCGTCACCGACAGCCGGGAGAAGCCCATCACCGCGTAGCTGTCGACGTAGGGCCGGCTCGCCTCCTGCAGGGCCAGGCTGCGCACGACCCGCCCGACGAAGGGCGTGTAGCTGATCGCCAGGGCGATCACCGGCGCGGTCAGCCCCTTGCCGAACACGGCGATGGCGAGCATCGCCAGCAGCAGGCCGGGGAAGGCGAAGACGACGTCCATCCCGCGGGACAGGAGCGTGTCCAGCCAGCCGGGGCCGCGCGCGGCGGCGAGCCCGATCACCACCCCGGCGACGGTGGCGATGACCACCACGCCGAGCGGTGCCAGCAGCGACAGCCGCGCCCCGTGCATGAGGCGGGAGAGCACGTCGCGGCCGGTCGAGTCGGTGCCGAGGAGGTGCCCGGGTGCCCCGGGCGCGAGCAGCGAGTCGGACAGGCTCGCCGCGTTCGGCGGGTGCGGGGCCAGCAGCGGTGCCAGGGCCGCGACGACGGCGACGGCGACGAGGAGGCCGCCGGCCAGCAGCACCACCACCGGGTGCCGGCGGGAGCGCAGGCCGGCCCGGCGGGTGCGGAGGGCCGGGATGGTCAGCGTCACAGGAGGGCGCGCTCCTTCCGCATCCCGGGGTCGACGACCGGCAGCAGCAGGTCGACGAGCGTGCTCAGCAGGACGAAGAGGGTGACGGCGATCAGCGAGATGGCCTGGACGACCGGGAAGTCCTGCTGGTTCACCGACGACACCAGGAACGAGCCGATGCCGTTGATGCCGAACGCCGTCTCGACCACCGCCGTCCCGACGAACAGCGAGGCCACCAGCAGGCCGACGAGGGTGAGGACCGGTCCCAGGGAGTTGCGGACCACGTGCCGCCGGACGATGTCGGCGGAGCGCACCCCGCGGCTGCGCGCCACCTCCACGTGCTCGCGCCGGAGCTGCTCGACGAAGCTCGCCTGGGCCACCCGGGCGAGCACGCCGAACGCCACCAGGGCCATGGCCAGCGCCGGCAAGGTCAGGTGCCACAGCCGGTCGAGGAAGCCGTCCCCCGCCCCGGTCACGGGGAACCACCCGAGCTGGACGGCGAAGACCGACAGCAGCACCACCGCGGCCACGAACGGCGGGGTGGCGACCGCGCCGCTGGTGAGCACCGTGGTGAGCCGGCCGACGGCGCCGCCCCTGACCGCGCCGACGAGGGCCACCGCGAGCCCGAGCAGGACGGTCAGCACGACCGAGTAGGAGATCAGGAACACCGACACGGGCAGCCGCGCGGCCAGCAGCGTGCCGACGCCGTCCTGGTACACCGACGAGGTGCCGAGGTCGCCGGTCAGCACGTCGGTGATCCAGTTCAGGTAGCCGGTGAGGAACGGGGCGTCGAGGTCGTACCGCTCCCGCAGCGCGTCCAGCTGCTCCGGGCTGAGCCGGCGCCCGGCCGCCAGGACCGTGGCCGGGTCGCCCGGGACGAGGCGCAGCGAGCCGTAGATGACGACCGACGCGACCGCGACGGTCAGCACGCCGCCGACCAGCCGCCGGGCCAGCTGCGCTCCGGTCGATCCCCTCACCGCCCGCCTCCTCGCCGTCCGCCCGTGCCGCTCACACGCCGCCGAGCTCGGTGAGCCACGGCGTGTAGAGGAAGTTCTGCCGCGGCACCACACCGGTCAGGTCGGCGCCGTGGTACAGCGAGACGTCGACCGTGGCCACGGGGATGACGCCGTCGTCGTCGAGCAGGACCTGCTGCGCCTGGAGGACCAGCTGGGCCCGCTCCTCGTCGTCGATCGTGGCCAGGGCCCGGGCGATGAGCTCGTCGTACTCCGCGTTGCTGTAGCCGGCGAAGTTGTAGAACGTGCCGGTCGTGAAGTACTGGTAGTACTGCAGCGGCTCGGGGAAGTCGAGGTAGCCGGTCACCAGGAAGACGTCGATCCCCTCGCGCGCCTCGGGTGAGGAGAACACCGCGCCGAACTCGGGCGGGGTCAGCGGCCGCAGTTCCACGCTCATGCCGGCCTGGTTCGCCGCGTCGGCGATCGCGGTGGCCGCGCGGCTCTCCTCGTCGGAGGCCGCGAGGTAGGCGAGCGTCATGGGCTCGGCGGCGGCCGGGTTCTGCTCCACCAGCGTGGCGACGCGGTCGAGGTCCTGCGCCGGCTCGGGCAGCGCGTCGTAGGCCTCCTGGTAGGTCTCCTGCGCGTAGCCGTAGGCCGCCGGCGGCACCAGCGCCCGCAGCGGGCTGGCGACCCCGCGGTACACCGAGTCGGCGATGCCCTGGTAGTCGACGGCAGACTGCAAGGCGTCGCGGACCTCGGGCTGCCCCATGGGGCCGGCCAGGTCCAGCGGGACCAGGAAGAACGGGGACAGGCTGTTGCCGAACAGCAGCTCGCCGCTCTCCCCCAGCTGCTCGAACGCCGAGGTCGGGATCGACCACTGGCCGTCGGTCTCCCCGCTGCGCAGCGAGGCTATCTGGGCGGCCGGGTCGGTGGTGAAGGTGAAGGTCACCGCGCCGACGCGAGCCTGCGCGTCCTGGTCCCACCAGTCGTCGTTGCGGGTGAGCTCGATGCCCTGCCCCGGGGTCCACGAGCCGAACTCGTAGGGGCCGGTGCACATCACGCCGGTGCCGGCGGTGCCGAAGGCCGGGCCCGCCTGCTCGGCGAAGGCCTGCGAGACGACCGTGAACGCCGGCAGGGCGAAGTAGTTCTCCGCCAGCGGGTCGGGGTTGCGCAGCGTCAGGGTGACCGTGCGGTCGTCGGTGGCGGTGACCGACTCGAAGTTGACCGCCCACCCGGCCCACGGGGACGCGACGGCCGGGTCGAGCACGCGGTTGACGCTGTAGACGACGTCCTGCGCCGTCATCGGCGTGCCGTCCCAGAAGGTGACGCCCTCGCGCAGCGTGAAGACGTAGGTCCGGTCGTCCGGCTGCTCCACCGACTCGGCCAGTGCCGGCTGCAGCTGGTAGTCGCGGTCGAAGCGGAACAGCGCCTCGCACATGTTGCCGACCACGGTGCTGATGTTCTCCAGCGCCGACTGGGCCGGGTCCAGGACGGGGGGCTCGCCGGTGGGCAGGTTCCAGGTGACGCTGTCGACGTCGGCCGTGGGAGCGGCCACCTCGGTGGTGAGCTCGGCCTCGAACTGCCGCTGCCCGCCGCCGCCGTCGTCACCGCCGCAGGCGGCCGCGGACGCCGCGGTCAGGAGGGCGGTGACAGCCAGCGCGGCACCGCGCTTCCGGGACGGTGTGGCGGGGGTCGAGTGCATCGGTGTCTCCGCTCGGTGGAGGCGGACCCGGGGGGATGGTCCACGCACTGCGCCGATTCAAGGAGGCCCGGGCCCGCCGGGCGGCCGGCACATCGTCGGATTCGCCCGACGGGGGTGACAGATCGCTTGCCCCCGGACGCCGGGAGCCGTTCCGAGAATGACGCGACCGCTCGTGCCGCCAGCCGCCTCGAGGAGAGCCATGACCGACGCCACCCCACCGCCCCCGTCGTCCGACGAGCTGTGGCGGTGGTCCGCCGCGGACCTCGCGCGGGCGATCGCGTCCCGGGAGATCAGCTCCCGCGAGGCCGTCAGCAGCTGCCTCGCGCGGATCGAGGCGGTGAACCCCGCGCTCAACGCGCTGGTCGACGTCTACCCGGAGGTGGCGCTGGAAGCCGCCGACCTGGCCGACCGCATGGTCGCCGAGGGCCGGGC
This sequence comes from Blastococcus sp. SYSU D00669, assembly GCF_054050715.1. Taxonomy (NCBI): domain Bacteria; kingdom Bacillati; phylum Actinomycetota; class Actinomycetes; order Geodermatophilales; family Geodermatophilaceae; genus Blastococcus; species Blastococcus sp. SYSU D00669. Next base: position 117,315 of record NZ_JBJGZV010000006.1, on the reverse strand, counting down.
CGTCGGTCCCCTGCACGGGGTGCCGACCTCGATGAAGGTCAACACCGACGAGGCCGGGCGGGCGACCGACGGCGGCGTGGTGGCCCACGCCGGCGTGGTCGCCGCCGAGGACAGCGCGAGCGCCGCGGCGCTGCGCCGGGCCGGGGCGGTGTTCGTCGGCCGCAGCAACGTGCCGGCGTTCTCCTTCCGGTGGATCACGGACAACGAGCTCCACGGGCGCACGCTCAACCCGTGGGACGCCACCCGCACGCCGGGCGGCTCCAGCGGCGGGGCCGCCTCGGCCGTGGCCGCCGGCATGGTGCCGGTCGCCCACGGCAACGACATCGGCGGCTCCATCCGCTTCCCGGCGTTCGCCTGCGGCGTCACGGGGCTGCGGCCGACCGCGGGCCGGCTGCCGTCCTCGGGCATCGAGGGCCTGGACGCGCCCATGACGGCGCACCTGTTCTCGGTCGAGGGGCCGCTGACCCGGTCGGTCCAGGACCTGCGGCTGGCCTACGAGGCGATGGCGGTGTTCGACCCCCGCGACTCCTTCTACGCGCACGGCGCGGTCGCGCCGGTGTCCCGGCGGGCCCGCCGGGTGGGGCTGCTGCGGACCGTGGGCGTGGCCGACCCCTCCCCCGAGGTGGACGCCGCCCTCGACCGGGCCGCCGGGCACCTGCGCGACGCCGGCTACGAGGTCGAGGAGGTCGAGCTGCCCCTGCTCGCCGAGGCCTACCGGCTCTGGTACCTGCTGGCGGTCGAGGAGATCCGCACGATCCGGCCGGTGATGGACGACCTCGGCGGCAAGAGCCTGCAGATCGCCATGGAGGGGGTCTACGCCACCGCGGCCGACTGGTGGGGGACGTCGCCGACCCTGGCCGACTACATCAACGGGTACGCCCGCCGGAACACCCTGGTCGCGAAGCTGGCCGCGTTCATGGAGTCCTTCCCCCTCGTGCTCATGCCCGTCTCGACGGAGCAGGCCTTCGAGCAGGACGCCGACCTGGCCGGGCTCGACGCCTCGCGCCGGCTGGCCGCGGTCCAGTGGTCGCAGATGGCGGTCCCGGCGCTCGGCTTCCCCGCGCTCTCGGTGCCCGTCGGCGTGACGAACGGGCTCCCCGTGGGCGTGCAGGTGCTCGGCCGCCGGTTCGACGAGGAGGCGCTGCTGCGCGCCGGCGAGGCGATCGAGGCCCGCGCCGGCGTGCTCACGCCGATCGACCCCCGCTGACGACCGGCGCCGGCGCTGCCCCGTCGTGGGCAGCGCCGGTCAGCGGGTCACGACGCGGGCCGGCAGCGGGTCGGCGGTGAGCAGGGCGACGAGGTCGGCGCGGCGGTCGCGGACGGCGGCCTGGTTGACGTAGCCCTTGTCGGTGATCTCGCCGGCGTCGAGCTGCGGCGGTTCGGTGAGCACCAGCAGCCGCTCGACGGTCTGCGAGGAGCCGCCGCTCTCGGCGGCCAGCCGGGCCATCGTCGCCGCCAGCTCGTCCCGCAGCGACTCCTCCGGCACGCCGTCCGCGTCGACCCGGCCGGCGTGCGCGGGGGCGAGCCAGACCAGCGCGGTGACGACGTCGCCGTCGGCGCCGCAGAGCACCGCGTCGGCCAGCAGACCCTGCGACGCCGAGAGCAGCTTCGGCCGCAGCGTCCCCACGCTGACGAACGTGCCGGTGGAGAGCTTGAAGTCCTCGGCGATCCGGCCGCGGAACACCAGCCCGGCCGCGGGGTTCTCGGGATCGGCCAGCGCCACGGCGTCGCCGGTGCGGAAGAAGCCCTCCTCGTCGAACGCGGCGGCCGTGAGCTCGGGCGCGCGGTGGTAGCCGGGCGTGACGTTCGGCCCCTTCACGCGAACCTCCCGCTTCTCGCCCACCGGCACCAGCGCCACCTCCACCCCGGGCAGCGGCACGCCGAGCACGTCGCTGCGGGTGATCGGGAAGTGTGCGCTGGTGGCCGCCGGGGCGGTCTCGGTCAGCCCCCACGAGGTGGTCATCCGCATCGACCCGCCGTGCCGCGTGTTGAGCGCCTCGAGCCGGTCCCACAGCTGCTGCGGCAGCGCCGCGGCGGCGAAGAACCCCAGCCGCAGCCGGTCGAGGAACGCCCGCGCCAGGTCGTCGTCGCCCTCCAGCAGGGGCAGCAGCGCGGCGTAGCCGGCGGGCACGTTGAAGTACAGCGTCGGCCGGACGTCGACCAGGTTGCGCGCGGTGCGGCCGATCAGCGGCGGGGCGGGCCGGCCGTCGTCGATCCACAGCGACCCGCCGTGGGTCAGCACCATGTCGAGGTTGTGGTTGCCGCCGAAGGTGTGCGACCAGGGCAGCCAGTCGAGCAGCACCGGCGGCTCGTCGTCGAGGAACGGCCACACCTGGCGCATCTGCTGCTGGTTCGCGGCCAGCATGCCGTGCGTGTTCACCACGCCCTTCGGCGTCCCGGTCGAGCCGGAGGTGAACAGGATCTTGGCGACGTCGCCGCCCTCGAGGCCGGCGCAGCGCCGGTCGACGGCGTCGGTCGGGTCGGCCCCGAACGACTCCGGTGTCAGCACGCCGTCCCGGCTGAGCACGGTGCGCCCCTGCCCCACGGCCGCCACCGCCGCGGCGTACGAGGCGTCCTCGGCCACCACCAGCCCGGGATCGGCGAGGTCGGCCATCGCCCGGAGCTTGGCGTGGTCGGTGCTCTGCAGGGAGTACGCGACGCTGGTCGGCACCACGGGCGTCCCCACGGTCATCGCCGCCAGCGTCACCGCCAGGTGCAGGCGCGAGTTGCCCGAGAGGACCATCACCGGTCGCCCGCTGAGCTCGCGGTCGAGCAGCCCCTGCGCCAGCCGGTCGACCAGCGCCCGGACCTCGCCCCAGGTCCAGCGCGCCCACTTCCCGTCCGGGCCCCGCTCGGCGACCAGCAGCCGGTCGGGATGGGCCTCGCTGTGCGCGCGGAAGGAGTGGACGACGCTCGCCGGGTGCTCCCCCAGCGGCTCGGTCGAGCGGATGTGCAGCCGGCCGTCGGGCCGCTGCTCGGCCGCGATCCGCGGCGGCGCGAACGTGGCCGGCCGTTCGGCGGTGAACGTGGTCATCGCTGGACCTCCTGGCCGAGCACGCCGATGTGCTCGGAGGCCATCCAGCCACCACCGGGCCGCCCGATCAAGACGGCGCGGCCGCCCGCTCAGGCCAGGCCGAGCACCGCCATGGCCCGGGCGGCCATCGCCCGCTCCTCGCGCGGAAGACCCGTGTTGCTGTCCGGGCGGAGCGCGCGAAGAGCGGGCGACCAGACCGCAACCTAGCCCGCGGCGGGTTACGCACGAGCAGGTGAACGGGCGGGCGACCGCCGCGCCCCCGCCCTACCGTGACCGGCGTGACCACCACGGGGACCCAGCCCCGCCGGCTGCGCCTGCGCAACGGCCCGCACGGCTACGGACTGGTCACCAAGGCGCTGCACTGGCTCACCGTCGCCGCCCTCGCCGGCCAGTTCGCCGTCGGCTGGGCGATGGACCTCGACGAGGGCCTCGACCGCGAGGGCGACCGGCTCGACGCCGAGGCCGACGCGCGGGAGGAGGCGGCCGAGGAGCAGGGCGAGGCCGCCGAGGAGGCGGCCGAGGCCGAGAGCGAGCGGATCGAGGACGCCTTCGACGCCCGCGAGGACGACGAGGCGGCCGCCGTCCTCACCGACGTCGTCCGGGGCGACGCGTTCGACGACGGGTTCACCCTCGGCGAGCTGCACGTCGCCCTCGGCCTGCCGGTGGTCCTCCTGGCGCTGGTCCGGCTGCTCTGGCGGCGCACCACCCCGCTGCCGCCCTGGGCCGAGCACCTCAGCCCGGGCGAGCGGCGGCTGGAGGGCCGGCTCGAGAAGGCGCTGCTGCTGCTCCTCGTCGTCGTCCCGGCCACCGGGCTGCTGCTCGTGGCCGCCGGCACCGGCTGGCTGCCGGTGCACGTCGCCGGCCAGGTCGCGCTGCTGGCCGCGATCGCCGCGCACGCGGGGCTGGTGCTCAAGCACACCGTCGTCCGGCGCAACCGGCACCTGGCCCGCATGCTGTGAGTGCCGCGCTCGGGGAGTGACCACCGCGACCCCTGGATACTCAGGGGTCGTCGGGTCGTCCGACGGGTGCAGAAGGGCTGGAGTGGACGAGAGCAGCGGCGCGCGAGCGGGAGAAGAGACGGCGGACGTCGGGCCGGACGACCCCGGCGACGAGTTCCACCTCGACGACCTCGCGGCCAGGCTCCGCGGCGAGCTCGCCCTGCACGCCGCCCGCATCGGCACCTTCGACTGGGACCTGGTCACCGGCGAGCTCGACTGGGACGACCGGCTGCTGCAGATGTTCGGCTACGGGGCCGACGAGGAGTTCGACCGCACGATCGCGGGCTTCAACGCCCGGTTGCACCCGGACGACCTGCCCACCGTGTCGAGCGCCCTGCAGGTGGCGATCGAGACGTGCGGGGACTTCGACGCGGCCTACCGGGTGCTCCGCCCGGACGGCGGGGTCCGCTGGGTGTCCGCGCGCGGCCGGGCGCTGTGCGATCCGGACGGGACGGCGACCCGGCTGCTCGGTGTCGCGTCGGACGTCACCTCGCAGCGCGGCAGCGACCTGCGGGTGGCCCGCGTGCTCGAGGCGATGCCCGCCGGCTTCTACTCGCTGGACGCCGGCTGGCGGTTCACCTACGTCAACGCCGAGGCCGAACGGCTGCTCGCCCGCGGCCGGGACGAGCTGCTCGGCTCGGTCATCTGGGAGGCGTTCCCCGCCGCGCGGGGCTCGGTCTTCGAGGACAGCTACCGCCGGGCGGCGGCCTCGCAGCAACCGGTCAACTTCGACGCCTACTACCCGCCCCCGCTGGACGGCTGGTACGAGCTCCGCGCCTGGCCCAGCCCGGAGGGCCTGTCGGTCTACTTCCTCGAGGTCACCGAGCGGCGCCGCGCCGAGGTGGACGCCCAGCGGGCCAACGCCCGGCTGTCGCTGCTGGCGCAGGTCAGCAGCGAGCTCGCGGCCTCGCTGACCGCCGACGTGGCCACCCGCCGGATCCCCCGGCTGGCCGTCCCCACGCTGGCCGACGGGTGCATCGTCAGCGTCCTCGACGGGCACGGCCACCCGCGCGACGTCGGCACCTGGCACCGCGACCCGCACGCGCGCCCGCTGCTGGCCCGCTACGGCCGCGCCCGGCTGGAGGCCCTGCCCACCATCGCCGCCGTCGTCCGGTCGTTCGAGACCGGCGAGGTCATCGACGTGACCGGCGAGGAGGCCCTCGGGCTGACCCCGGCGGGCGAGGCCAGGGAGCTGCTGACGCAGCTGGCCCCGACCTCGGCGGTCGCGCTGCCGCTGCGCGGCCGGGGCCGCACGCTGGGCCTGCTCACCCTCCTCTACGACAAGGGCCGGCGGCCGGCCGACGGGGACCTGGCCACCGCCCAGGACGTCGCCGACCGCACCGGGCTGGCACTGGACAACGCCCGGCTCTACGGCCAGCAGCAGCAGCTGGCGCTGCAGCTGCAGCGGTCGATGCTCACCGCGCCGCCGGAGCCGGACCACGCCGAGATCGTCGTCCGCTACCTGCCGGCGTCGGAGGCGGCCGCGGTCGGCGGCGACTGGTACGACGCCTTCCTGCAGTCCGACGGCGCGACGATGGTGGTCATCGGCGACGTCGCGGGGCACGACACCGCCGCCGCGGCCACCATGGGTCAGCTGCGCAGCCTGCTGCGCGGGATCGCCACCAGCAGCGGCGCCGGGCCCGCGGAGCTGCTGAGCAAGCTGGACAGCTCCATGTCCCTGCTCCAGGTGCGGACCCTCGCCACCGCCGCCGTCGCCCGCTTCGAGCAGACGCCCGACGAGCTGGCCCGCGGTGTGACCCGCATGCGGTGGGCCAACGCCGGGCACCCGCCGCCGTTCGCGGTCACCCCGGGCGGCGAGGTCACCGCGCTCGCCACGCTGCCGGCCGAGCGGCTGCTCGGCGTCGACCCCGACGTCGCGCGCACCGAGTCGGTCGTCAGCCTCGACCGCGACGCGACGGTGCTCCTCTACACCGACGGCCTGGTCGAGCGGCGCGACGCCGACCTGGACACCGGGCTCGCCCAGCTCCGCGCCGCGCTGTCCGAGCTCGCGCACCTGCCGCTCGACGAGCTCTGCGACGCCGTCCTCGACCGGCTCGTGCACGGCCGTCCCGACGACGACGTCGCGCTGGTCGCCGTCCGGCTGCACCGGCAGGACCGGCCCCGGCCGGCCGAGGCGGGGCCGAACCGGGTGCCTGACGCCGTCCCGGACGACCCGGCGACGGGCTCGTGAACGCGCCGCTGTGGCGGCGGGCGCAGCCGCCGCGCCTGCGCACCGAGCTCTTCTCCTGCGACGTGACGGCGCCCGCCGACCTGACGCTCGCCCGCGGGCGGCTGCACCGGGAGGTGCTCCGCCGCCCGGTGCCGACCGGATCCGCGGGGGTCGACGTCGACCGGCTGCTGCTGACCTTCGAGGAGCTCGCCTCGAACGGGCTGCGCCACGGCCGGCCCCCGGTGCGGGTCGTGGTGAGCCAGGACGACGACGGCTGGCTCGTCGACGTCACCGACGCCGCGACCGACCGCACCCCCACCCCGGCGGTCGGCCGGGATCCCGCGCACGGCGGCCTGGGCCTCTACCTGGTCGCCCGGCTGAGCGCCGCCCACGGCTGGTGGGCCGAGGGGCGGCGCAAGCACGTCTGGGCCTTCGTCCGGGCGGCGCTCAGCTGACCGACGGCGGCCAGGTCTTGGCGACCATGGTGAGGACGTCGTACGTCGCGACCGGCTTGCCCTCGCCGTTGACGACGACGGCGTCCCAGCGGACCTCGCCGTGGTCGGCCCCGCCGCGCGGGCTGATCTGCTTGGCGGTGAGCGTGACCGTGAGCTCCTCCCCCGGCTTGACCGGCGTGAGGAACCGCAGGTTGTCCACGCCGTAGTTGGCCAGCACGGGCCCGGGTGCGGGGTCGACGAACAGCCCGGCCGCCCACGAGACGATCAGGTAGCCGTGCGCCACGCGGCCGCCGAACAGCGGGTTGGCCGCGGCGGCCTCCTCGTCCATGTGGGCGTAGAAGGTGTCGCCGGTGAACTCGGCGAAGTGCTCGACGTCCTCGAGTGTGACCACCCGCGGGCCGGCGGTGACCGAGTCGCCGATGCGCAGCTCGGCCAGCGACTTGCGGAACGGGTGCACGCCGTCGTCGGTGCGCCGCGCCCCGGTCACCCAGCGGCCGCTGATCGCGGTGAGCTGGTCGGGCGAGGCCTGCACGGCGGTGCGCTGCATGTGGTGCAGCACGCCGCGGATGCCGCCGAGCTCCTCGCCGCCGCCGGCGCGGCCGGGGCCGCCGTGCACGAGCACCGGCAGCGGCGAGCCGTGGCCGGTGTTCTCGCTCGCGTCGTCGCGGTCGAGCACAAGGATCCGGCCGTGCGCGTGCGCGGCGCCCAGCACGAACTCCCGCGCGAACTGCTGGTCGTGGGTGACCACCGAGCCGACCAGGCTGCCCTGGCCGCGGGCGGCGAGCTCGACGGCCTGCGCCACGCCGTCGTAGGGCAGCACCGTGCTCACCGGGCCGAACGCCTCGACGTCGTGGGGCTCGGCGGCGGCCGGGTCGTCGCAGCGCAGCAGCAGCGGCGGGAGGAAGGCGCCGCGGTCGCGGTCGGCGCCGACCACCTCGAAGGACTCGGGGTCACCGGCGACCAGCTCGGCGACGCCGCGCAGCGCCTTGAGCGAGCGCAGCACCTCCTCGCGCTGGTCGAGGCTCGCGAGCGCGCCCATGGTGACGCCCTCGGCACCGGGCGCGCCGACGACCACCTCCGCGAGCTTCTCGCGGGTCGCCTCGACGACGTCGTCCACGAGGTCCCGGGGCACGAACGCCCGGCGGATCGCGGTGCACTTCTGGCCGGCCTTGACCGTCATCTCGGTGACCAGCTGCTTCACGAACAGCTCGAACTCGGGGGTGCCCGGGGTCGCGTCGGGCCCGAGGACGGCGCAGTTGAGCGAGTCGGCCTCGGCGTTGAACCGCACGCTGTTCGCCACCACGGCGGGGTGGCTGCGCAGCTTGCGGGCGGTCGCGGCCGAGCCGGTGAAGAACACGAGGTCCTGGCCGGCCAGGCCGTCGAGCAGCCCGGCCGGGCTGCCGGCCAGCAGCTGCAGCGAGCCCTCGGGCAGCAGGCCGGAGTCGACGACGGCCCGGACGACGGCCTCGGTGAGGTAGGCGGTCTGGCCGGCCGGCTTGACGATCGTCGGGACGCCGGCGAGGAAGGCGGGCGCGAACTTCTCCAGGAAGCCCCAGACCGGGAAGTTGAACGCGTTGATCTGCACCGCGACGCCGCGCAGCGGGGTGTACAGGTGCTGGCCCACGAAGGTGCCGACCTTGCTCAGCGGCTCGACCGCGCCGTCGAGGACGACGGTGTCGTCGGGCAGCTCCCGGCGTCCCTTCGACGCGTAGGACAGCACGGTGCCGAAGCCGCCGTCGACGTCGACCGCGCTGTCGCGGTCGGTGGCGCCGGTGCGGCGGGACAGCGCGTAGAAGGCGTCCTTGTCGGCCAGCAGCCGCAGGCCCAGCTGCTTGAGCAGGCCGGCCCGCTGGTGGAAGGTCAGCTCCCGCAGCGCCGGCCCGCCGACGGTGCGGGCGTGGTCGAGCATCGCGGCGACGTCGAGCCCGGTGCTGCTGATCCGGGCGACGGTCTCGCCGGTCACGGCGTCGGCGATCGGGGTGCCGTCGTCGGGCGCGGCGTACCAGCGGCCGGCGGCGTAGCTCTCGAGCAGGGGTGCGGTCACGGGGGGCCTCCTCAGTGCTTGCGCAGGCCGTCGAAGGTGGTGGCGACGACGGCGTCGGCGAGCGCGGCGGCGTCGAGACCGCGCTCGGGCCGGTACCACTCGGTCAGGGAGTTGACGGTGCCGAACAGCAGCCGGCTGGTGACGGCGGGGTCGACGTCGGGCCGCACGTCGCCCTCGTCCTCGGCGGCCCGGACCAGGTCGGTGACGATGCGGTCGAACTCGCGGCGGCGGGCGAGCGCGGCCTGCTCGACCTCGGAGTTGCCGCGCACCCGCAGCAGCAGGGTGACGAACGGCAGCTCGTCGACCAGCACGCGCACCGAGCCGCGGACGACGTGCTCCAGCCGGCCGATCGCCGGGCCGGTGGTGGCGCCGGACTCCTCGGTGACGGCGAACAGCCCGTCCAGCGCCCGGTCGAGCGCCAGCCGCAGCAGCTCCACCTTGCTGGGCACGTGGTGGTAGATCGCCGACTTGGTGACGCCCAGCCGGGCGGCCAGCTCCTCCATGCTCGTGGCGTCGTAGCCGCGCTCGTTGAAGACGGCGACGGCGACGTCGAGCAGCGACTCCAGCGAGTGCCCGGGCCGCCCGCGCCGGGCCGGCGCGGCGTTCTCGGTGGCCGTCACGCGCGGTCCCGGTGGTCGGCCAGCCGCTGCAGCTTCCCCACCGACCGGGCGAGGGTCTCGGGGTCGACGACGAGCACCTCGATGCTGGTGCCGACGGTGTCCTTGACGCCCTTGGCCACCTCGGCCGCGGCGGCCTCCCGGCGCTCGGCCGGGCAGTCCGGCCGGGCCTCGATCCGGCAGATCAGGTGGTCCATCCGGCCGCGGGTAACCAGCTCGAGGGCGAAGTGCGGGGACAGGCCGGGGGTGCGCAGCACGATCTCCTCGATCTGGGTCGGGAAGAGGTTCACGCCGCGCAGGATGATCATGTCGTCGGTGCGGCCGGTGATCTTCTCCATCCGCCGCATGCCCGGGCGGGCGGTGCCGGGCAGCAGCCGGGTGAGGTCGCGGGTGCGGTAGCGGATGACCGGCATGGCCTCCTTGGTCAGCGAGGTGAAGACCAGCTCGCCCCGCTCGCCCTCGGGCAGCACCTCGCCGGTCGCCGGGTCGATGACCTCCGGGTAGAAGTGGTCCTCCCAGACGTGCAGGCCGTCCTTGGTCTCGACGCACTCCTGGGCGACGCCGGGGCCCATGACCTCCGACAGCCCGTAGATGTCCACGGCGTGGATGCCGGCGCGCTCCTCCATCTCGCGGCGCATCTGCTCGGTCCACGGCTCGGCGCCGAAGATGCCGATCTCCAGGGAGCTCGCCCGCGGGTCCATGCCCTGCTTCTCGAACTCGTCGAGGACGGTGAGCATGTACGACGGCGTCACCATGATCACCCGGGGCTCGAAGTCGCGGACGAGCTGGACCTGGCGCGGGGTCATGCCGCCCGACACCGGGATGACGGTGCAGCCGAGCTTCTCCGCGCCGTAGTGCGCGCCGAGGCCGCCGGTGAACAGGCCGTACCCGTAGGCGTTGTGCAGCTTGTCGCCCGGCCGGCCGCCGGCCGCCCGGATCGACCGCGCCATCACGGTGGCCCAGGTGTCGACGTCTTTCGCGGTGTAGCCGACGACGGTGGGCTTGCCGGTGGTGCCGGACGACGCGTGCACCCGGCGCACCTGGTCCTGGGGGACGGCGAACATGCCGAAGGGGTAGTTGTCGCGCAGGTCGGCCTTGCTCGTGGTCGGGAACCTCGCGAGATCGGCCAGCTCGCGGCAGTCGTCGGGGTGCACGCCGGCGGCGTCGAAGGCGCGGCGGTAGTGCGGCACGTTGTCGTAGGCGTGGCGCAGCGTCCACCGGAGGCGCTCGAGCTGGAGGGCGCGCAGCTCGTCGACGCCGAGCCGCTCCGCGTCGTCCAGCTGCCCCGGCTCGGGCGCGCTGCCCAGGTGCCGGTTCGTCTCGCTCGTGGTGGCGGTCATGGCGGGGCCTCCGTGGTTCTCACAGCGTCGTCGCCGGCGGCCGGCAGGGCGCACCGCCCCCAAATACCGACCAGATGGTCAGGTAACCAACTCTCCCTGGGCGGGTGCTGTCAAGTCCTGGCGCGGCCCGCTTGTGCGCCGCGGCAGGATGGGGCACACTCATTACCGACCATCCGGTCAGTAAATGACGGATCCCGAGGGGACGAGGATGTCCGCGCCCACCCTGCAACGGCCCGACGAGACCACGCTGCAGCAGCAGTTCGACGCGACGATCGCCGCCGACCACCGGATCGAGCCGCGCGACTGGATGCCCGAGGGCTACCGGAGGACGCTGATCCGGCAGATCGCGCAGCACGCGCACTCGGAGATCATCGGCATGCAGCCCGAGGGCGACTGGCTGCTCGCCGCCCCGAGCCTGCGGCGCAAGGCGATCCTGCTGGCCAAGGTGCAGGACGAGGCCGGGCACGGCATGTACCTCTACTCCGCGGCCGAGACCCTCGGCGCCGACCGGGCCGACCTCACCGACAAGCTGATCGAGGGCAAGCAGAAGTACAGCTCGATCTTCAACTACCCCACGCTGACCTACGCCGACGTCGGCGTCATCGGCTGGTTCGTCGACGGCGCCGCGATCTGCAACCAGGTGCCGCTGTGCCGCTCCTCATACGGGCCCTACGCCCGGGCCATGATCCGCATCTGCAAGGAGGAGTCGTTCCACCAGCGGCAGGGCTTCGAGCTGCTGATGACGATGATGCGCGGCACCCCCGAGCAGCGGGCGATGGTGCAGGACGCCGTCGACCGCTGGTGGTGGCCGTCGCTGATGATGTTCGGCCCGCCCGACGACGACAGCCCGAACAGCGCGCAGTCCATGGCGTGGGGCATCAAGCGGCACAGCAACGACGAGCTGCGCCAGCGCTACGTCGACATGTCGGTCCCGCAGGCCGAGGTGCTCGGCGTGACCCTGCCCGACCCGGAGCTCTCCTACGACCCCGAGACCGGCCACTACCGGTTCGGCGCGATCGACTGGGACGAGTTCAAGCAGGTCGTGTCCGGCAACGGCCCGCGCAACGCCGAGCGGATCGCCCGGCGCCGCGCCGCCCGCGACGAGAACGCCTGGGTCGTCGAGGCGGCCGCCGCCTACGCGGCGAAGCAGGAGGGGTCGGCGGCGTGAGCGACATGACCAGCGAGGGCGGGCACGGCGCCGTCCCCACGTCGGCCGACGTCCCGGTCGAGCCGAAGCCGACCGTCAGCCGGCGCGACTGGCCGCTGTACGAGGTGTTCGTGCGCGGCAAGCGGGGGCTCAACCACGTGCACGTCGGGTCGCTGCACGCGCCGGACGACGAGATGGCCGTGCACGCCGCGCGCGACCTGTACACGCGGCGCAACGAGGGCGTGAGCATCTGGGTGGTCAAGGCCGCCGACATCACCGCGTCCAGCCCCGACGAGAAGGACCCGATGTTCGCCCCCAGCGGCGACAAGGTCTACCGCCACCCCACGTTCTACGAGATCCCCGAGAACGTCCCCCACATGTAGAAGGACCCCCTCCCTCCCCCGCACCTCGTACCGCGGCGCGGGGACCCCGGGGAGGGGGCCACCCTCGAGGAGTCCCCTTGCACGAGGAAACGGTCTACGACGCGCTGAGCAACGCGCACGACGACCCGGGGCACTGGGCGTTCGGCACCGGCTTCGACGACCCGCTGGCCGGCGTCGACACCACGGTGCCCGACTGTGTCGACCCGGCCGACCTCGGCGCCTACTGCCTGATGCTCGGCGACGACGCCCTCGTGCTCGCCCAGCGGCTGACGCAGTGGATCACCAACGCGCCGGAGCTCGAGGAGGAGGTCGCGATCGGCAACACCGCCCTCGACCTGCTCGGCCAGGCGCGGCTGCTGCTGGCGCGCGCCGGCTCGGTCGGCGTCCTGGGCCGCTCCCGGCAGCTGGCCACCGACTCGATCCCCGACGAGGACGCCCTCGCCTACTTCCGCGACCCCGACGAGTTCCGCAGCACCGGCCTGGTCGAGGCCGCGAACGGCGACTTCGCGCAGACGATGGTCCGCCTGCTGGTGGCCGCCTCGGTGCGGCTGGCGGTGTTCGCCCGGCTGCGGGAGTCCCGCGACCCGGTGCTCGCGGCGATCGCCGCCAAGGGCGTCAACGAGCTGGCCTACCACCGCGACCACGCCGCGCGCTGGGTGCTGCGGCTGGGCGACGGCACCGAGGAGTCGCACCGCCGCGCCCAGGCCGGCGCCGAGGCGGTCTGGCCGCTGCTGGCCGACGTGTTCACCGCGACCGACGTGGAGCGGCGGCTGACCGCGGCCGGGGTCGCCGTCGACCCGGCCGACGTCCGCGACGAGGTGCGCGAGGTGCTGACGACGGTGCTGGAGCGCGCCACCCTCACGGTGCCGGAGTGGCCGGCCGACGCGCCGCCGCGTGGGCGGGCCGGGCAGCACGGCGAGGAGCTCGCCGGGCTGCTCGCCACCCTCCAGGGCCTGGCCCGCGAGCACCCGGCGGCGACGTGGTGACCGCCGTGCTGACCGACCCCCGCGCGGTCGCCGAGACGGTGACCGACCCCGAGCTGCCCATGCTCACGCTGGCCGACCTCGGGGTGCTGCGCGACGTCCGCGTCGAGGACGGCACCGTCGTCGTCGAGATCACCCCGACGTACACGGGCTGCCCGGCGATGGGCGTCATGCGCGCCGACCTCGTCCTGGCGCTGCACGAGGCCGGGTTCGCCGACGTCGACGTCCGCACCGTCCTCTCCCCCGCCTGGACGACGGACTGGATCAGCGCCGCGGGCCGCCGCAAGCTCGCCGCGGCCGGCATCGCCCCGCCCGGGACGGCGCCGGTGCGCCCCGCCGGGCCGGTCCCGCTGCAGCTGGGCCCCACCCGGCGCACCGCCGCCTGCCCGCAGTGCGGCTCGGCCGACACGGTGGAGCAGAGCGAGTTCAGCGCCACCGCCTGCAAGGCCCTGCGCCGCTGCCGCGCGTGCGGCGAGCCGTTCGAGCACGTCAAGGAGATCTGAGTGAGCGCGCCGACGCGACGCCGTCCCCAGTTCCGCCCGCTCAAGGTCGCGAAGATCGAGCAGCTCACCGACGACGCGGTCGCGGTGACCTTCGACGTCCCCGACGAGCTGGCCGAGGACTACGCGTTCAAGCCCGGGCAGGCGCTCACCCTGCGCCGGGTGGTCGGCGACCGCGACGAGCGCCGCTCCTACTCGATCTGCGCGCCGGTGGGCGCGCCCCCGCGGGTCGGGGTCCGCGAGGTGCCCGGCGGCTTCTTCTCCGCCTACCTGGTGCACGAGGTGCGGCCGGGCGACGAGATCGAGGTGCTGCCGCCGTCGGGGACGTTCACCGCCGACCTGTCGGTGCCCGGGCACCACGTGTTCGTCGTCGCCGGCTCGGGGATCACGCCGGCGATCAGCCTGGCCGGCTCGGTGCTGCGCGACGGGGAGTCGACGGTCACCGTCTTCTACGGCAACCGGCGCACCAACACGGTCATGTTCGCCGACGAGCTGGCCGACCTGAAAGACCGCTACGGCCCCCGCCTGCAGCTGGTGCACGTGCTCTCGCGCGAACCGCGCGACGCCGAGCTGACCAGCGGCCGGCTCGACGGCGAGCGGCTGCGCACGCTGGTCGACGCGTTCGTCGACGTCGAGCACGTCGACCACTGGTGGCTGTGCGGCCCGCACGGGATGGTCGAAGACGCCCGCGCGCTGCTCGGTGAGCTCGGTGTCGCCCGCGAGAAGGTGCACCAGGAGCTCTTCTACGTCGACGACGTCCCGCCGCAGCCGGTCCGCGGCGACGACCAGACCGTCGAGGGGCCGAGCAGCCAGGTGACCGTCGTCCTCGACGGCCGGACCACCACCCTGGCCCTGCCCAAGGACGAGCCGGTGCTCGACTCGGCGCAGCGCGTGCGCTCCGACCTGCCGTTCGCCTGCAAGGGCGGCGTGTGCGGCACCTGCCGGGCGAAGGTCACCGACGGCGAGGTCGAGATGCGCCGCAACTACGCCCTCGAGCCCAACGAGGTCGAGGCCGGCTACGTGCTCACCTGCCAGACGCTCCCGCTCTCCGACGCCGTCACCGTCGACTTCGACGCCTGACCCCGCAGCCGGCGGCGCGCGGACTGCCGCCTGTTCCCGATCACCCGGTCAGCACCAGCCAGGTGCGGCCGTCGATCAGCTCTCGAACGGCGTCCAGGTGGCCGGCGTGGGTGGCGGTCTCGACGATCACGGCGAGGACCGTCTGCCGGAGGTCGCGCACGGGCAGGCCGGGGAAGAGCTCGGTGGGCCACCAGGCCGGTTCCGCGTCGAGCGCGCGATCACCGATCACCGCGTCGGCACGCGCGGCCTCGTCGCGGTACAGGGCGAGGACCTCGTCGCCGGTCGTGCCGTCGGGCACGCGCCATCCGCCGTCCCCCGACTGGAGTTCCACCTGCTCGCCGGCGATGACGGCCCGGAACCAGAAGCGCTCCACGTCGACGGCGAGGTGCTTGACCAGGCCCAAGCAGGACCAGCCCGACGGCAGCACCGGACGCCGCAGCTCCTCGTCGGGGAGCCCGTCGAGGATGCCCAGGACGTGTTCGCGCTGCGACCGGAGGGCGGCGAGCAGGGCGGACTTCTCATCGATCAGTTCCGGTCGGGACACCGGTCCTCCACTGCGAGGATCACCGCACCAGTAGACCGGAGGTTCCCCACGTGCGCCCGTCGTTCACCGGCCTCGGGGCCGTCACCCTGTTCGTCGAGGACCTGCCGCGGACGGCGGACTTCTACCGGGACGTCTTCGGCCTCGAGCCGGTCGTCGAGGACGAGAACTCCACCGCGTTCCGCTTCGGCAGCACGATCCTCAACCTGCTCCGTGTCCGAGCGGCTCCCGAGCTGATCGAGCCGGCGCGGGTGGCACCGGCGGACGCCGGGTCACGGGTCCAGTTCACCGTCTGGGTGCCCGACGTCGACGCCGTGTGCGGCGAGCTCGCCGACCGGGGCGTCGAGCTGCTCAACGGTCCGCAGGACCGCACCTGGGGGCAGCGGACCGCCGCGTTCGCCGATCCCGCCGGTCACGTCTGGGAGGTCGCGCAGACGCTGGAGCCGGGCTGAGCACCGCGCCGATGCGCACGGGTGCGGCATCCCGCGCCCGGATCACCGCATCCATGCGCATGAGAGCGTCGACGCAGTCCGCCGGCTGACACCGAGCTCGCTACGGTGTCCGCCCGAGGAAGGCGGCGAGGCGGGTCCAGTCGTCGGCGCCGACGGGCACCGGAACCGGGGCGGCGAACGCCGCGCCGCGACCCCGCAAGGTCGCCGGCACGAGCCGCTCGGCGATGCGCAGCGCGGGGACCGCCAGCCCGTCGTCGAGCACCCACACGCGCCCCGTCGCCACCGCGAGGTCGTGCGCGTGCACCACCAGCTCGAGCACGAGCCCCGAGAGGACCGCGGGCGCCGGCAGCAGCCCCCATGCCACCTCCAGGTCGCCCTCGGCCACCTCGTCGTCGGCCCACGCCTCCTCGGCCGCCCGCGCGGCGGCGGCGAACTGGGCAGCCCACTCGGCACCGGGGCGGGACCGCCGCCGGCTCCCGGCCACCCGCCCGGCCTTCTGGACGGTCGCGACGAGGTGCCGGATCAGCGCCTCCACGTCCCAGCCGGCGCACGGGGTGACCCGGCGGAGCTGGTCGGGCGCCACCCCCTCGACCACCCGCTGCGCCGTCGCCAGGGCCCGGGAGAACAGCTCGCGGACGCCGGGCTCCGGCGGCCACGGCGCCGGCAGGCCGAACAGTCGGCGGGTGTTGCCCTCCAGCAGCGCCCGCAGCGTCTCCGCCGGCAGCCGCCGGGCCAGGCGCAGCAGACCGCCGTTGTAGGTCTCGGTCAGCTCGACGTTCGGCGGCGTGCGCACGTAGTGCGTGGGTCCGTCGACGGCGGCGTCGGAGCCGAACAGCACGCGGTCCGGGCCGACCTCCTCGATCAGCAGCTCCACCTCGGCCGACCGGCACCACGACGTCTCCAGGTGGAGGTTCGGCAGCTGCTGCGCGTGCCGGGCCGCCCGCCGCCGGCCCTCCGGGAAGCCGAGGAAGGTGTGGTACAGCACGAACGGCACGTCGGGGTGCCGCTCGGCGAGCCGCCGCACGAGGTCCGGGTCCGACGGGCCGGGCGCCGTGTGCACCGTCGCCGGCACCCCCGCCTCCGCGGCGACCCGCAGGAACGGGTCCAGCAGGGGCGAGTCGGCGGGGTACTCGTCGTAGCTGGGGTGGAACTTCAGCCCCGCGGCGCCGTCGGCCAGCCGCCGCCGGACCTCGTCGACGTCCGGCCCCCTCGGCCCGACCCAGACCAGCCGGGTCAGCCAGGGCACGCCCTCGGCCACCTCGTCGACGAACGCGTTGTCCTGCCAGGACACCAGCCCGTGGGTCATCCCGCCGGAGGCCAGCGCCACCCGCAGGCTGTCGAAGCCCATCGGCCCCAGCCCGCGCCCCCGGGCGTGCACGTGCGAGTCGACCGGGTCGGACCCCAGCCAGAGCCGGTAGTCCGCGGTGCCGTTGTTGTCCCACTCGCCGTCCTCGGTGGCGACGGCGCCGTCGAGCAGCAGGTGCCCGTCGGCGCCGGGCACCTCCCCCGTCCACGTGCCGTCGTCGTCCCGCTCCAGGGGGACGGCGACGAACGGCGGCCCGGCGCCGTCGAAGCCGAGGTGCAGGTGCAGCGGGCGGTCGGCGCCGGCCAGCGGGCCGCGGTAGCGGACCCGGCCGGAGGGCGTCCGCTCCCCCGCCGGCGTGTCCCAGGTCAGCGGGAGGCCCGCGGTCACAGCGTCAGGCGCCACCCCCGCCCGCCGTCGTCCGCCCACACCTCCTCGTCCTCGCCGTCCGGGTGCCCGGTCCGGACGAGGTGGACGACGTAGCGCACCTCCGCGCCGCGCGGCCCCCACACCAGGCCGCGGAAGACGTGCGGCAGCGGCTGGGCCTGCACGAACTCGTGGATCGGCGCCGGCTCGGGCGGCGCGCCGGCGCCCGGGTCCTCGAACGGCAGGCCGTCCATCGCGGCCGCGGTGTAGTTCGGCACGGCGAGCGCCGGGTCGCCCGGGGAGACGCCCCAGGCGATGCCCACGTGGGTCCACCGGCCGTCGTCGTCCACGTGGCTGACCTCGCGGGCCACGATCTCCTCGGTGAACACCGGCGAGCTCACCCACTCGGTCCCGCGGACGACGAAGAAGAAGTGGTGCAGCAGGTACTCGCGGCTGCCGTCGAGCTGGCGCGGCGCCTCGATGACCGCCATGCGCAGGCGGGGCGCGGTCTCGCTCGGCGTCATGACGCGGGAGTCGGCCGCCTCCCAGTCCGGCTCCTCCCCCGGGCGGGTCCAGGCGAAGTGCAGCTGCACCAACTCGATGCCCGGGGCCGGGTCGAACCAGGTCTTGCGCAGGCCGAACAGCTGCTCGGACTCGGCACGGCGCGCCTCGGTGGCGGCCGCTCGCAGTTCGGTCACGGAACTCCCGTCCTAGAGGTGGTGGACCCACCAGCTGTCGCCGCCCGGTGCCGAGCGCCCGTCCGGGCCCAGCCAGAACTCGTCCTTCTCCTCGGGCGGGTGCATCCGGCCGACGTGGTACTGCTGCACGAGCGTGGCGCCGCGCGGGCCGTACATGCGCGAGCGCCAGCGGTGCGGTCGTTCCAGTGACTGCAGCATGTGGAACTTGTCGTGGTGGAAGCGTTCCTTGTCCCAGTACGAGTAGTACTTGGTGGCGCGGTACGGCGAGTCGGCCGGGAACCGCGGGTCCTCCATCGGGCTGTAGACCGGCGCCGACCAGTCCCCCACCGACCAGTAGATGCAGATGTTCGTCGTCCAGCCGTGGTCGTCGACGTACTCGAGGTCGCGGTAGACGATGTCCTCGGTGAACAGGTCGGTCGTCCAGCGGTGCCCGTCCTGGTAGACCTCGAAGTAGTAGTGGAACCGGTACTCGGGCGTGTGCCACCCGTGCTCCATGTCCCACACCTCGCGCGGCATCCGCAGCACCTTGAGCCGCGTGCGCGGGAAGCCGCCGCGGTCCTCGAGCACCCGGGACTCGTGGCCCCACGACCAGTCCGGCCACTGGCCCGGCGGCGTGTTCACGTAGTGGATGAGGACCTGCTCGACGCCGGCCTCCTGGTCCGTCCAGCCCTTGGGGTAGTACCAGCTCACGGCCGTCCCCCCTCACCGGCCCGGATCTCCTCGTAGGTCCGGATGCTCGGGGTGCCCATGAGCAGCTCGGGCAGGGCGCGGTAGAACTCGCGCGTCACGTCGCGGTCGAGGTACCGCTGCATGTCCTCGACGGTGGCCCAGCTGGACACCGCCATCACCTGGTCGCCGCTGCGCAGCGCCTGGGAGAACAGCGCCCCCGGCGCGGCGGCCACCACCTCGTCGTTCTGGCGGACCAGCAGCTCCGCCACGCGCTCCACGGCGCCCGGACGGGCCCTCGCCTCGAGGATGCGGAACACGGCCATGACGCCCTCCTCGCCGGCTCAGCCGCGCACGGTGGCCATACCGTAGGAGGCCGGGCCGCAGGTGCGCAGGTCGAAGGAGCCGACATGTCCGACGTGACCCCGCTCGTCGACCCGGCGACCTACGAGGACGGGCCGCCGTTCGAGCTGCTCCGTCGGCTGCGCGCCGAGGTGCCCGTGACCTGGGTCGAGGAGCCGGCGCTGCACGGGCTGCCCGCCGGTCCCGGGTTCTGGCTGGTGCTCCGGCACGGCGACGTCGAGCGCGTGCTGCGCGACCCGGCCACGTTCTCCTCGTGGCTGGGCGCGACCCAGGTCCGCGACGCCGCCGACCTGGCCTGGGTGCGCCGGATGATGCTCAACATGGACCCGCCGGAGCACTCCCGGCTGCGGCGGCTGCTGTCCCGCTCGTTCACCCCGCGGGCGGTCGCGGCGCTGACCGCCTCGATCGAGGCGACGGCGGAAGGGCTGGTCGACCGCATGGTCACCGGCGCCGCCGAGGGGGTCACCGACTTCGCCAAGGACGTCGCCGCCGACCTGCCGCTGCTCACCCTCGCCGACGTCCTGGGCGTACCGGCCGAGGACCGCTGGCTGCTGTTCGACTGGTCCAACCGGGTCATCGGCTGGCAGGACCCCGACTACGCCGTCTCGGCCGCGTTCGACGGCACGGGTGGGACGGCGATGGCGCGGGAAGCGCTCGCCGCCCGGCCGCGGCCCGACGCCGACGGGCGGATGCCCGACCCGCGCACCCGTGCCGGCATGCCCGACCTCTACCTCTACGCGGGGCTGCTCGCCGAGGAGAAGCGCCGCTCCCCCGGGGACGACGTCATGTCGATCCTGCTGGCGGAGCGGGACGACGACGGCGGCCGGGTCAGCGACGCCGAGTTCGAGAACATGTTCTGGCTGTTCGCCGTCGCCGGGAACGAGACGCTGCGCAACGGCCTGCCGGGCGGGCTGATCGCGCTGCTGCAGCACCCCGAACAGCTGGCCGCCGTCCGCGCCGACCCCTCGCTGCTGCCCTCCGCCGTCGACGAGATGCTGCGCTGGTGGACGCCGGTCATGGTGTTCCGCCGCACCGCCACCGCCACCGCCGCCGTCGAGCTCGCCGGCACGCGGATCGGCGCCGGCGACAAGGTGGTCGTCTCCTTCACCTCCGCCAACCGCGACGAGGCCGTGTTCGCCGACCCCGACCGCTTCGACGTCCGCCGGGCGCCCAACCCGCACCTGTCCTTCGGCCACGGCCCGCACTTCTGCCTCGGCGCGCAGCTGGCCAAGGCGCAGATGCGGGCGCTGTTCGGCGCGCTGCTGCGGCGCACGAGCACGCTCCGGCTCGACGGCGAGCCGGCGCTGCTCCGGTCGAACTTCCAGCGCGGGGTCAAGCGGCTGCCCCTCCGATGGACGGCGGCGGACGGGGTGTGGCCGCGGTCACGGACTGCATAGGCTCGCTCCATGGTCGCCAAGCCGTTCGCCTCGTCCGCCGACCTGGGCGTCAAGGAGCAGACCCTCGAGGTGCTCGCCGACGGCGTGTACGCGCTCACAGCGCAGGGCGACCCCAACATCGGCGCGATCGAGGGCGAGGACTTCCTCGTCTGCTTCGAGGCCCTCGCCACCCCGGTCGCCGCCCGCCGCTGGCTGGCCCGGCTGCGCCAGCACACCGGCAAGCCGGTCCGTTACCTGGTGCTGTCGCACTACCACGCCGTCCGGGTGCTCGGCGCCAGCGCGTTCGACGCCGAGGTGATCGTCAGCAGCGAGCAGACCAAGCACCTCATCGCCGAGCGCGGCCAGCAGGACTGGGAGAGCGAGTACGGCCGCATGCCCCGGCTGTTCGAGGAGCCCGCGTCGATCCCCGGCCTGACCTGGCCGACGCTGACCTTCCGCGACAAGCTCACCATCGAGCTCGGCGGCGACCGCGGCGAGCTGGTGCTCGAGTTCCTCGGTCGCGGCCACACCGAGGGCGACATCGTGGCCTGGCTGCCGGAGCAGGAGATCGTCTTCGCCGGCGACCTGGTCGAGTCGCAGGCCGCGCTCTACACCGGCGACGCGTTCCACTTCGACTGGGCCGCCGGCACCCTCGACCGGGTCAAGGCCCTGGGCGCGCAGCAGCTCGTCGGCGGCCGCGGCGCCATCGCCCGCGGCCGCGAGCAGGTCGACGCGGCGATCGAGCAGACCCGCGACTTCCTGCTCACCATGCAGCGCACGGTCGGCGAGGCGCACCGCTCCGGCGGCACGCTCAAGGACGCCTTCACCGCCACCCACGCTGCGCTGGCCCCGAAGTACGGCAAGTGGCCGATCTTCGAGCACTGCCTGCCCTTCGACGTCCAGCGCATCTGGGACGAGTTCGACGGCATCGAGCGCCCGGTCATCTGGACGGCGGAGCGCGACCGCCGGGTCTGGGACGAGCTGCAGGGATGATCGCCCCGGTCGTCGTCCTCGGCTGCGGGCCCGTCGGGCAGACCGCGGCGCTGCTGCTCGCCCGGTGGGGCCTCGATGTCGTCGTCCTCGACGGCCGTCCCGGGCGGGACCCGGTCGGCAGCAAGGCGATCTGCCAGCAGCGCGACGTCCTCGACGTCTGGGACGCCGTGGGCGTCGGCGCGGCGATCGCCCGCCGCGGCGTCACCTGGACGACCGCGCGCACCTTCCACCGCGACCGCGAGCTGTTCTCCTTCACCTTCGCCGACCGCGGCCGCTCCCCCTTCCCGCCGTTCGTGAACGTCTCGCAGTCCGAGACCGAGGCGCTGCTCGACGAGCGGCTCGCCGGCGAACCGCGGATCGAGGTCCGGTGGGGGCACGCGGTCACCGGGATCGCCCAGGACGACGCCGGCGTCACGGTGACGTGCGCGAACGGGGCGACCGTCCACGGCTCGTTCGCCGTCGCCTGCACCGGGCCGCGCGGCGACGTCGTCCGGGCGGAGCTGGGGCTGGCGTTCGAGGGCCGGACCTTCGGCGACCGCTTCCTGATCTGCGACATCCGCACCGACCTGCCCGGCTGGGAGACCGAGCGCCGGTTCTGGTTCGACCCGGAGTGGAACCCCGGCCGGCAGGTGCTCGTCCACCCCTGCCCCGACTCCACGTTCCGCATCGACTGGCAGGTGCCGCCCGACTTCGACCTCGCCGCCGAGGAGGCCTCCGGCGGCCTGGACCGCCGGATCCGGCAGGTCGTCGGCGACCGCCCCTACGAGGTCGTGTGGAAGTCGGTCTACCGCTTCTCCTCCCGCGTGGTCGACCGCATGCGGGTGGGCCGCGTGCTGGTCGCCGGTGACGCCGCGCACCTGTACTCGCCGTTCGGCGCGCGCGGCCTGAACTCCGGGGTGCTCGACGCCGAGAACGCCGCCTGGAAGATCGCCTTCGTCGCCCGCGGCTGGGCCCCGCCCGAGCTGCTGGAGAGCTACCACGCGGAGCGGCACGCCGCGGCGCTGGAGAACCTCGACGTCACCAGCGCGACCATGCGCTTCCTCGTGCCGGGCACCGACGAGGAGGCCCGCCACCGGCTCGACGTCCTCGAGCGCGCGGCCACCGACCCCGCCGCCCGGTCGCAGGTCGACTCCGGCCGGCTGGCCGAGCCGTTCTGGTACGTGGGCTCGCCGCTGACCACCCCCGATCCGCGCCGCCCGTTCGCCGGCCGGCCCGCCCGCGGCGACGTCCCCGTCCCGGCACCCGGCATTCTCGTGCCCGACTGCCCGGTCACCGTGCCCGGCGGGCCGGACGTCGTCCGGCTGCGCCAGCTCGCCCGCGCGGGCGTCACCGTCCTGGTCGGGGACGACGCCGCGCCGCCCGCCGACCTGCCGGCCGAGCCGCCGGTCGCGGTGCACCGGATCGGCGACCTCGACCCGACGCCCGTGCTGCGCGAGGCGCTCGGCGCGCGCCCCGACGAGCTCTGGGTGCTGCGGCCCGACGCCCACGTGGCCGCCGTCTGCACCCGTACCGCCGACGTCGCCCCCGCGGTGGCGCGTCTGCTCGCCCGCAACGTCCCCGTCCCGGCCTGACCGCACCAGGAGGCATCCAGCGATGGCGTTCTACCGGCAGGTGGGCGAGATCCCGCCGAAGCGGCACACCCAGTTCCGCCGTCCCGACGGCGGGCTGTACTCCGAGGAGCTCATGGGCGAGGAGGGCTTCTCGTCGGACTCCTCGCTGCTCTACCACCGGGGCATCCCGTCGGCGATGGTCGACGCCCGCCCCTGGGAGCTGCCCGACCAGGCGACCACGCCGAACAGCCCGCTGATGCCGCGGCACCTCAAGCTGCACGACCTCTTCCCCGGCGAGGAGCACAAGGCGGTCGACCCGGTCACCGGCCGGCGGCTCGTGCTGGGCAACGCCGACGTGCGCATCTCCTACGCGGTCAGCAGCCTGCCCAGCCCCTACTACCGCAACGCCACCGGCGACGAGTGCGTCTACGTCGAGCGCGGCAGAGCGACGGTGGAGACGGTGTTCGGCGCGCTGGAGGTCGGGCAGGGCGACTACGTGGTCCTGCCGCGGGCGACCACGCACCGGTGGATCCCGGCCGGGGACGAGCCGCTGCGCACCTACGCCATCGAGGCCAACAGCCACATCGCCCCGCCGAAGCGCTACCTGTCGCGCTACGGGCAGTTCCTCGAGCACGCGCCGTACTGCGAGCGCGACCTGCGTGCGCCCACCGAACCGCTGACCGTCGAGGGGGGCGACAGCTCCGGGGATGTCGAGGTGTACGTCAAGCACCGCGGCGACGGCCCCGGCGGGCTGGCCGGCACGGTGCACGTCGTCCCGGAGCACCCGTTCGACGTCGTGGGCTGGGACGGCTGCCTCTACCCCTACGCGTTCAACGTGGCCGACTTCGAGCCGATCACCGGCCGGGTGCACCAGCCGCCGCCGGTGCACCAGGTCTTCGAGGGGCAGAACTTCGTCATCTGCAACTTCGTGCCGCGGAAGGTGGACTACCACCCGCTGGCGGTGCCGGTGCCCTACTACCACTCCAACGTCGATTCCGACGAGGTCATGTTCTACGTCGACGGCGACTACGAGGCCCGGAAGGGCTCGGGCATCGGCAAGGGCTCGATCAGCCTGCACCCCGGCGGGCACTCGCACGGCCCGCAGCCGGGTGCCGTGGAGCGCTCGCTCGGCGTGGAGGCCTTCGACGAGCTCGCCGTCATGGTCGACACCTTCCGGCCGCTCGCGCTCGGCGAGGGTGGAACGGCGGTGGACGACGGGAAGTACGCCTGGACCTGGTCGGGCCGGGGTCCCTCGGCGTGACCTGGCTGGACCTGCCCGACGGCACCGGCTTCGGTCCCGACAACCTGCCCTACGGCGTCTTCTCCTGCCGGGACGGCGTCCGGCGCACCGGGATCGCGGTCGGCGACTCCGTGCTCGACCTGGGCGGGCTCACCGAGGACCCGGTGCACCTCACCGGCTCGCTCAACGCGTTCCTGGCGCTGGGGCCGCGGGCCTGGCGTGAGCAGCGCGAGCAGGTGACCGACTGGCTCACCCAGCCCTCGCACCGGCGCGCGGTCGAGGAGCACCTGATCCCCCGCGACGAGGTGGCCCTGCACCTGCCGGTGGAGGTGGCCGACTACGTCGACTTCTACAGCTCCCGGCACCACGCCGAGAACCTCGGCCGCATGTTCCGGCCCGACTCCGAGCCGCTGACGCCGAACTGGCGGCACCTGCCGATCGGTTACCACGGCCGCGCCGGCACGGTCGCGGTCTCCGGCACCCCCGTCGTCCGCCCCTCGGGGCAGCGCAAGGCGCCGACCGACGACGCCCCCACCTTCGGGCCCTCGCAGCGGCTGGACATCGAGGCCGAGGTCGGCTTCGTCATCGGGACGGGATCCGCCCTCGGCACGCCGGTGCCGCTCGGCGACCTCGCCGAGCACGTCTTCGGCGTCTGCCTGGTCAACGACTGGTCGGCCCGCGACCTGCAGGCGTGGGAGTACGTGCCGCTGGGGCCGTTCCTCGGCAAGTCCTTCCTCACCTCGGTCTCGCCGTGGGTGGTGCCGCTGCCCGCGCTCGAGGCGGCCCGCGTGCGCCCACCCGAGCGGGACGTGCCGCTGCTGCCCTACCTCGACGACGCCGACACCGATCCGTGGGGCCTCGACCTCCGGCTCGAGGTGCGCCTCAACGGCGAGATGGTCAGCTGCCCGCCGTTCGACCTCATGTACTGGACGCCGGCCCAGCAGCTGGCGCACATGACCGTCAACGGCGCGAGCCTGCGCACCGGCGACCTGTTCGCCTCCGGCACCGTCTCCGGTCCGGAGCGCGACCAGCGCGGCTCGTTCATCGAGCTGTCCTGGGGCGGCCGGGAACCCCTCACCCTCGCCGACGGCTCGACCCGCACGTTCCTCGAGGACGGCGACGAGGTGGTGATCAGCGCGACCGCCCCGGGCACCGGCGGCGGGCGGATCTCCCTCGGCGAGGTCGCCGGCCGGGTCGAGCCGGCGCGCGGCTGAAGGAGGCCGGGCGGTGCGGCTCACGAGGGTCACCGGCGAGATCACCATGGTCACCGGCACCAACGTCAACTGGGCGCTCGTCGTCGAGGGGGACGCCGTCACCCTGGTCGACGCCGGCTACCCGAACGACGCCGCCTCCGTCGTGCGGTCCCTGACCGCGATCGGGCGGCGCCCCGAGGACGTCTCCGCGATCGTGCTGACCCACGCCCACCTCGACCACATGGGCGGGATCCCGGCGCTGGCGCGCAGGTCCGGCGCGCCCGTGCACACCGGCGCCGAGGAGGCCCGGCACGCCCGCCGTGAGTACCTGCAGCAGATCACGCCGCTCGAGATGCTCGGCCAGTGCCGGTCCCGGCGCGGCGTCACGTGGGTCGCGCAGACGCTGCGGGCCGTGCTCCCGCACGTGCGCATGGCCCTGGCCGACGTCGTCGCCGTCCCCGCCGACGTCCCGCTCGACGTCCCCGGCCGGCTCGTCCCTCTCGCCACCCCGGGCCACACCAGCGGGCACACCGCCTACCTGCACCCGGGAGCGGGCGTGCTGTTCTCCGGTGACGCGCTGGTCACCGGCCACCCCCTCTCCCGCCTGCCCGAGGGGCCGCAGCTGCTGCCGGGGGTGTTCAACGAGGACGAGCGGCAGGTGGTCGCCGCCCTCGACCGGCTGCGCACCGTGCCGGCGGACACGCTGGTCCCGGGCCACGGGCCGACGCTGCACGGACCGCTGCCCGCCGCCGTCGACCGGGCGCTCGCCGGCCGCTAGCGGTCCTGCCGGTCGCCGGCCGTCTCGACCACCGCGCACAGGTCGCGGAGCGGGTCGAGGGCCTGCCACCCGCAGGCCACCTTCTGCAGCAGGGCGCGGAACGTCTCGGCCTCGGCCGCCGGCAGCGGGCCCAGCACGTGCGCCTCGACCCGGCGCAGCGCGTCGCGACGCTCCTGCCACGCGGCGCGGCCGGTGTCGGTCGCGACCACGAGCCGGCTGCGGCGGTCGGCGGGATCGGGCCGGCGCTCCACCAGGTCCTGCCGCTCGAGGTCGTCGATCAGGTAGGTGAGCACCGTCCGGTCGATGCCGAGCCCGGCCCCGATCGCGCCCTGGTTGCGCGCCGGCTCCCCCACCGCCGCGGTGAGCACCTGGTAGCCGCGCGGCCCGCCGGGCAGGTCGGCGAGCACGTGCCCGGCGGCCTGCGCATAGCCGCGGAAGACGACGCCGAGCATCCAGCCCAGGTCGGCGTCGAGGCGGCCGTCGTCGGTCACCGCATCAGCGTAGCGCGGTGGTGCAGACGTTGTACATTGCAGATGTTCTGTCCTGCAGACGATTGGCAGCCCATGTCCGACTACGGTCACCCCCTCTCCTTCGGCGCCTTCCTCACGCCGGCGAGCGCCGAGCCCGCGCGGGTGGTCGGGCTCGCCGTCCTCGCCGAGCAGGTCGGCCTGGACCTGGTCACCTTCCAGGACCACCCCTACCAGCCGGCCTTCCTGGACACCTGGACGCTGCTGTCCTGGGTCGCGGCCCGCACCGAGCGCGTGCACGTGGCGGCCAACGTCACCAACCTGCCGCTGCGCCCGCCGGCCGTGCTGGCCCGCAGCGTGGCCAGCCTCGACCTGCTCAGCGGGGGCAGGGTCGAGCTCGGCCTGGGCGCCGGCGCGTTCTGGGACGCCATCGAGGCGATGGGCGGCCGCCGGCTGACCGCCGGCCAGGGCGTGCGCGCGCTGGAGGAGGCGATCGAGGTGGTCCGGCAGGTGTGGGACGCCGACGCGCGCGGCGGCGTCCGCGTCGACGGCGAGTTCCACCGCGTGGTCGGCGCCGAGCGCGGCCCGGCGCCCGCGCACGACGTCGGCATCTGGCTGGGCGCCTACAGGCCGAAGATGCTGGCGCTCACCGGCCGCCGGGCCGACGGCTGGCTGCCGTCGCTGTCCTACCTGCAGCCCGGCGACCTCGCCGCCGGCAACGCGATCGTCGACGACGCCGCGCTGGAGGCGGGCCGCGAGCCCGCGGACGTGCGCCGGCTGCTCAACGTCAGCGGCCGGTTCGCCGCCGCCGGCCGCGGCCGGCTGCACGGGCCCGCCGAGCAGTGGGCGGAGGAGCTCGCCGAGCTGGCCCTGCGCGACGGGGTGAGCACGTTCGTCCTGGGCAGCGACGACCCCGACGACCTGCGCCGCTTCGCCGCCGAGGTGGCCCCCGGCGTGCGCGAGCTGGTGGCGGCCGAACGGTCGGGGATCGCCGCGGCGCCGGCGGCGCGGCCGGTGGTCGCCGGCGGCGCGTTCGCCGTCGTCCCCACCCCGGACGACGGGACGCGCCGCAGCAGCACCCGGCTCTGGGACGAGACCGAACGGCCCACCGGTCCGGCCCGGGACCCGCGGCGCACCTACACCGCGCACGAGCAGGCCGCCGGCCAGCACCTCGTCGACGTCCACGACCACCTGCGCGCCGAGCTCGCCCAGGTGCAGGACCTCGTCGAGCAGGTCGCCGCCGGGACGGTGGACGTGGGCACCGCCCGGTCGCACATCAACACGATGACCATGCGGCAGAACAACTGGACGCTGGGCACCTACTGCGAGGCCTACTGCCGCGTGGTGACCACCCACCACACCCTCGAGGACCGCTCGCTGTTCCCGCACCTGCGGGCCGGCGACCCCCGGCTGGCGCCGGTGATCGACCGGCTCGAGCAGGAGCACGCCGTCATCCACGACGTCCTCGAGGGCGTCGACCGGGCGCTGGTCGCGCTGGTCTCCGGCGACGGCGGCGTCGACGGCCTGCGCGCCGCCGTCGACCTGCTCGGCGACACGCTGCTGTCGCACCTGTCCTACGAGGAGCGGGAGCTGGTCGAGCCGATCGCCCGCCTCGGCGTCCAGTGACGGCTCAGCCCGGGCGGGCGAAGCCGGTGCGGTAGGCCCAGACGACCGCCTGCGTGCGGTCCCGGACGCCGAGCTTGCCCAGGATGCTCTTCAGGTGCGTCTTCACCGTCTCCGGTGCGACGTGCACCCGGCCGGCGATCTCGGCGTTCGACAGGCCCTCGGCCAGCGCGCGCAGCACCTCCGCCTCGCGGTCGGTGAGCCGGGCCGCCCGGCGCAGCCGCTCGCGGTCGGGCGGCCGGCGGGCGGCGTAGGCGGCCAGCAGCCGCCGGGTCACCGCGGGCGCCACCAGCGCGTCGCCGGCCACGACGGTGCGGATCCCGGCCACCAGCTCCTCGGGGGTGGCCCGCTTGAGCAGGAAGCCGTCGGCGCCGGCGTCCAGCGCGTCGTCGACGACCTCGTCGAGGTCGAACGTGGTCAGCACGAGCACCCGCGGCCGGCGCGGCCAGCGCGCGATCTCCCGGGTGGCGGCGACGCCGTCCAGCCGCGGCATCCGCACGTCCATGAGGACGACGTCGGGCAGCAGCGACCGCGCCCGCTCCACCGCCTCCCGGCCGTCGGCCGCCTCGCCCACCACGGTCAGGTCCGGCTCGCCGCCGAGCAGCGCCCGCAGCCCGCTGCGCACCAGCCCGTCGTCGTCGGCGAGCAGCACCCGGATCACGGGGCCACCGCCGCGGCCACGGGCAGCACCGCGCGCACGCGGAACCCGCCCTCGACCGGTCCGGCCTCCAGCACGCCGCCCTCGAGGCGGGCCCGCTCGCGCATGTTGACCAGCCCGTGGCCGGGGACCGGCGCGGCCACCGGGTCGCACTCGTTGGTCACCTCGAGCAGCACGTCGGCGCCCTGCCGGGCGATCTCGACCCGGATCCGGCCGGCCGCGGTGTGCCGGACGGCGTTGGTCAGCGCCTCCTGCACGATCCGGTGCACCGCCCGCGCGGCCCCGGCCGGCAGGTCGCCGGCGGCGGCGCGCAGCTCGACCTCCCGCCCGGTCGACCGCACCCGCTCGACCAGCTCCACCAGGTCCTCCGACGTGGGCGCGAACGCCTCGGGCGAGCCGCGCCCGTCGGGCTGGAGCACCCGCAGCAGGCGGTCGAGCTCGTCGAGCGCCGCCCGGCCGGCGGTCTCGATCGACGCCAGCGCCTCCCGCGCGTAGCCGGGGTCGTCGTCGAACACCCGCCGGCCCACCCCGGCCTGCAGCACCACCACGTTGACCGTGTGGCCGAGGGAGTCGTGCAGCTCGCGGGCCAGCCGGCCCCGCTCGGTGAGCAGCAGCCGCTCGGCGGCCAGCGCGTGCTGCTCGCTCTCCGCCGCCCGGCGCGCCTCGGCGACCCGGGCGCGGGTGCGCCGGCTGCTCAGGTCACCGATCACGGCGGCGATCAGGAAGTGGATGACGATCCCGGGCACCGACCCCACCGGGTGCGCCCGGTCGAGGACCACCCAGCCGGCGATGGACACCACGGTGATCGCCGCCGCGGCCACCCGGACGCGCCGGCCCCCGACGTCGAACGAGCTGAACAGCGCGATCCAGGCCGGCCACTCGAGGAAGCCGATGGCGGCCCCGAGCGCCGCGTTGGCGAGGATCGCGGCGCCGGCCACGCCCAGCGCGGCCAGCGGCGCGGTCGACCGCCAGACGAGCGCGGCCGGGCCGATCGCGGCGAGCAGCAGCGTGGCCGCGTCGACCGGGCGGTAGGGGTCGCCGGCGGGCATCGCCAGCACCGACGACAGCGACAGCACGACGAGCCCGGCGGCCAGCCAGGCGTCCCCACGGGTCCCGGCCCAGCGCCGGGCGGACGGCGACACCTCCCATGGTCCCGCCGGAGGCGCCCCGGGAGGACCCCCCGCACGAGGCGACCTGCCTCCCCCGCGCGAGGGAGCGACCGGCTCCCCGCGGGGCTCGTGGGCGGCGACGCGCCCGGCGAGGCTCGGGTCGTCCGATCCCCACCGGGAGGTCCCCATGGTCACCACCGCTCCCCCACCCCGCGCTCCCGCGCGGCGCCCCGGCCGCCCCGGCCGCGCCGGGCGCATCGTGGCCCTCGTCCTCGGCTGCCTGCTGGGGTTGCCGGCGCTGGGCCTGCTCGCCGGCGGCGGCGTCCTGCTCTGGGCGCACGGCGTCGGCCGCGAGGACGGCGTCGTCGTCTCGCCGCAGGACCGGTTCACCTCGTCCGGGTACGCCCTCGTGAGCGAGCGGGCCGAGCTGGCCGCCGGCCCGGACTGGCTGCCGGTGTCGGCGGCCGTCGGCGAGGCGCGGGTCGAGGTCACCGCCGTCGACGACCGTGCGGTCTTCGTCGGGATCGCCCGGCCGGCCGACGCGGCGGCCTACCTCGGCGACGTCCGGCGCACCGAGGTCGACGCCCTCGGGTTCGACTCCCCCGCCGGCCCGGACGACGAGCTGCCCGGCGGCGCGCCGGCCGCCGCGCCCGGCGCCCAGGACTTCTGGCTCGCCCGCGCGGACGGCCCCGGCACGCAGCAGGTGGACTGGCGTCCGGACGACGGCGAGTGGGTGTTCGTGGTCATGAACGCCGACGGCTCCGGGTTCGTCGACGTGCGGGCGCGGATCGGCGCGGAGTTCCCGGCGCTCGGCACCGTCGCCTGGGGGATCACGGCCCTCGGCGTGGTCGTGGCCCTGCTCACCTGGGTGCTCCTGCGGGCGGGGACGCGGGTACGAATGGAGGAGTGAGACGCCCCGCCGCACGCAGCACCGTCCCGGGCTCCCCGACGTCGGGGAGCCCGGCGTCGTCCGGGGTGGGGTTCCGGTCGGAGCGCGGCCCGGTGCTCATCGGCGTCATGCTCTCCACCGGCCTGGTCGCGATCGACTCGACGATCATCGCCACCGCCGTCCCGTCGATCGTCGACAGCCTCGGCGGCTTCGCCGAGTTCCCGTGGCTGTTCTCGATCTACCTGCTGGCGCAGGCGGTCACCGTCCCGGTCTACGGCAAGCTCGCCGACCTGTTCGGCCGCAAGCCGGTGATGCTCGCCGGGATCGGGCTGTTCCTCCTCGGCTCGGTGCTCTGCGGCCTGGCCTGGAACATGTGGGCGCTCATCGCCTTCCGCGCCGTCCAGGGGCTGGGTGCCGGCGCCGTCCAGCCGATGTCGATGACGATCGTCGGGGACCTCTACACGCTGGCCGAGCGCGCGCGGGTGCAGGGCTACGTCGCCAGCGTGTGGGCGATCTCGGCCGTCGTCGGCCCGACCCTGGGCGGGGTCTTCTCCGAGTATGTGAGCTGGCGCTGGATCTTCTTCGTCAACATCCCGCTCTGCCTGGTCGCCGGCGCGATGATCGCCCTGCGCTTCACCGAGCAGGTGGAGCGCCGGCGGCCGCAGGTCGACCACGCCGGCGCGGTCGTGCTCACCGTCGGCCTCACGCTGGTGATCCTCGGCCTGCTCGAGGGCGGCCAGGCGTGGGCGTGGGGCTCGGCGCCGAGCATCGCCGTCCTCGGCTCGGGCGCGGCGCTGCTGGCCGTGTTCGTGCTGGTCGAGCGGCGCGCCGCCGACCCCGTCGTGCCGCTGCGGCTGCTGGGCGACCGGCTGATCGTGACCACGTGCCTGGTGGCCGTCTGCGTGGGCGCCACCCTCCTCGGGCTCACCACGTACGTGCCGACCTTCGCCCAGGTGGCGCTCGGCACGGGTCCGCTGGTGGCCGGGTTCGCGCTGGCGGCACTGACGCTCGGCTGGCCGCTGTCGGCCTCGCAGGCCGGGCGGGTGTACCTGAGGATCGGCATCCGCCGGACGTCGCTGATCGGCGCCGCGGTGGCGGTGCTGGGCGCCGCGCTGCTGCTCCTGCTCGACGAGGGCACCAACGTCCTCCAGGTGGGCGCCACCTGCTTCGTGATCGGCCTGGGCATGGGCTTCACCGCCGCCCCCACGCTGATCGCCGCGCAGTCCGCGGTGCCCTGGGAGCAGCGCGGGGTGGTGACCGCGGCGAACATGTTCTTCCGCTCGCTGGGCAGCGCGGTGGGGGTCGCCGTGTTCGGCGCGGTGGTGAACGCCTCCCTGGGCACGACGTCGGTGGAGAGCGGCGACGTGCTGCCCGGGCCGCTGAGCACCGCCGTCCACCAGGTGTTCCTGGCCACGGCCGCGGTGTCGCTGGTCATGCTCGCCGCCGTCGCGCTGATGCCCCGCGACCGGGCCGCCGGCACGGCTTAGAGCGGCAGCTCCCACCGCCAGAGGTCGCCCTCCTCCGCGTCGTGCAGCTCGGCCACGCGCGCGAACCCGACCCGCGCCAGGACGGCCGTCGAGGGGTTCTCCTGCGCCAGGGTGTGCGCCCGGACGGTGGCCACCCCGGCCCGCCGCGCCGCCTCCACCCACGCCCGGGCGGCCCGGGTGGCGTGGCCGCGGCCGCGGTGCGCCGGGGCGACGCTGTAGCCGATCTCCGCCACGCCGTCCTGCGGCGGGCCGGTGAACCCGCCCAGGCCGACGACCAGGTCCGCGTCCGGGTCGACGATCAGGTGGCTGAACCACTCCGGGGGGGTCCCCGAGGCCAGTGCATCCACCGTCGCCGGCAGCGCCTCGGGGAACTCCAGGTACCCCTCGGCGACGCCCAGCCCGGTGCGGCGGCCGAACTCCTCGGGGCCCGCGATCAGCGCACGCGCCTCGTCGAGGGTCAGCGGGTGGACGACGGTGCGGGTCACGGGCTGCTCCTCCGGTAGGGCGCGGCGACGTCGTCGACGGTCAGCAGGGCGGCCTGCTCGGGCGTGGCGGCGGCGCGGGGGCCCAGCCGCTCGTGCAGACCGCCGGCCAGCCGGGCGGTCAGCGCGCGCTCGACCGGCGCGTCCGGGATCCCGCGGACCCGCCGCTCGGCGGCCGCGACCTCCAGGAGCACCAGCGCGCCGGCGTCGTCGCCGTCGCCCGCCCGGACGGCGGCGAGCGCCTCGACCGCGGAGCACAGCGCGCCGCGGTGGTCGATCGCCGCGGCCACGGCGAGCGCCCGCTCCGCCGGTCCGGAGGCGAGGTCGGTGGTCCCCTCCGCCACCCGGGCACGCGCCAGCAGGGTGAGCGCCGCGGCCTCGCCCTCGTGGTAGCCGATCCGCCGGCAGGCGTCCTCGGCGGCCTCCGCCGCGCCGGCCGCCGCCCGCCCGTCACCCCGGCGCAGGGCGTCGCGCGCCCGCTGGGTCAGCGCCAGGCCCAGCAGGTGGGCGTCCCCGCTGCGCCGGGCGGCCACCACGGCGGCGGCGACCCGCTCCCCCGCGTCGTCGTCCTCGCGGTCCACGGCCGTGCGCGCCCTGAGGATCAGCGCGACGTCCCGGCGCCACGGCTCCTCCTCGGCGGCCAGCCGCTCGGCCGCCTCGTCGTGGGCGGCGGCGGCGCCGTCCAGGTCGCCCAGCGCCCACAGCGCGACGCCGAGCGTGATCAGGGCGTCCCCGGTCCCGCGGTCGTCCCCGCGGGACCGGCTCAGCGCGGCGGCCTCGGCGCAGGCGTCGCGCGCCTGGACCAGGTGACCGAGCGGGGCGGCGACGAGGCCCACCCCGAGCAGCACGCGCGAGCGGATCCGCGGGTCGGTCACGGGGACCCGCTCGGCGCGGTCCAGCCACGACCGCGCCTCCGCCAGCTGTCCCTCGAGCGTCCAGAACCACGCGAGCGCCCCCACCAGCCGGGCACCCAGCTCGGGTGCGTGCCCGTCCAGGCACCACCGCAGCGCGGCACGCAGGTCGGGGGCGATCTCCCGCAGGAGCGGCAGCCAGGACCGCTGGGCGCCGGTCCGCACCTGGCGGTCGCCCGTCTCCGCCAGCGCGACGAGGTGCTCGGCGTGCCGGCGGCGGACGGCGGCGCCGTCCGGGGAGCCCGCCAGCAGCTCGGCGGCGTAGGCGCGCACCGAGTCGAGCAGCCGGTATCGCTCGGGGCCGGCACGGGCCACCAGCGACTGGCGCACCAGCGAGGCCAGCAGCCGGAAGGCGTCGCCGCCGGCCGAGCGGGGCGCCACGGCCACGGCCGCGTCGAGGGAGAAGGTGCCGGCGAACACCGCCAGGTGGGTGAACAGGGCGCGCTCGTCCGCGGTCAGCAGGTCCACGCTCGAGCCGATGGTGGTCCGCAGCGTCCGCTGCCGCCCGGCGACGTCCCGCGTCCCGGCGACCAGCAGGGCGAACCGGTCGTCCAGGCGGGCGCGGATCTTGCCGGCGCTGAGCACGTCGGCGTGCGCCGCCGCCAGCTCCAGGGCCAGCGGGAGCCCGTCGAGCAGCCGGCAGACCGCGGCGACGTCGGCGGCGTTGGCCTCGTCGACGGTGAAGTCGGGGGCGACGGCGGTCGCGCGCTGCACGAACAGCTCGACCGCGGCGGCGGCTCGGACCTCGTCGACGGGCACGTCCTCCCCCGCCGGCGGCAGCGCCAGCGGTGGCAGCGGCCGGACGACCTCCCCCGTGACGCCGAGGGGCCGCCGGCTGGTGGCCAGCTGGCGCACCCGCGGGCAGCCGTGCAGCACCGCCGTCGCCAGCGCGGCGGCCCCCTCGACGACGTGCTCGCAGGTGTCGAGCACGAGCACGCCGGTGGCCTCCCGCAGGTGCGCGACGACCGCCTGCACCACGTCGGTGCCGGGGGACGTCGGCGCGCCGGTGGCCGCCGCGACGACGCCGGCGACGGCCGCGTCGTCGGCGGCGCCGCCGAGATCGGCGAACCACACCGGTCCGTGCTCGGGCCCCTCGCCGAGGACGGCGAGCGCGAGCCGCGTCTTGCCGGCGCCGCCCGGTCCGGTGAGGGTCACCAGACCTACGGTGCCGAGCGCCGCCCGGACGGCGGAGGTCTCCGCGTCCCGGCCGACCAGCGACGTGACGGCGCGGGGCAGGGCGGTCCGCGGGAGCACGGCGGCCGGCGGTGCGGCCACGGGCGCCGGCGGGCCGCCCAGCGTGGGGTCGCGTGCCAGGATGCGCCGCTCCAGGTCGAGCACCGCGGGGCCGGGGTCGAGCCCGAGCTCCGCGGCCAGGGTCCGGCGCAGCGCCGCCGCCTCGGCAAGGGCGTCGCCCTGGCGGCCGCTGCGGTACAGCGCCGTCATCAGCGAGGCGCGCAGGCCCTCCCGCAGCGGGTGCGTCGCGACCAGGGCCTGCGCCTGCGGCACGACGTCGAGGTGGCGGCCGAGGTCGAGCAGGCACCGCAGCCGCCGCTCGTGGGCCTGCACGTGCAGCTCCTCCAGCTCGGCGACGGCGGGCAGCGCCCACGGCAGGTCGGCGACGTCGGCGAGCGGCTGCCCGCGCCAGAGGCCGAGCGCCTCGTCGAGCGCGGCGAGGACGCGGTCGGGTCCCCCGGCGGCACCCCGCACGAGGCGGGTGAAGCGGACGCTGTCCACGGCGTCCGCCGGTACGTCCAGCTGGTAGCCACCCGCCACGGTGCGCAGCGGCAGCGGCTCGCGCGGGCCGATCGCCCGGCGCAGGTAGAAGACGGTGCGGTGCACCGCGTTGCCGGCGTCGGCGGGCGGGCTGCCGTCCCAGACCCGGTCGGCCAGCTGCGGCGCCGGCACCGGCTCCCCGGCGTGCAGGAGCAGGTACGTGAGCAGGACGCGCGGGCGGCCCCGGCGGACCGGCGCGAGCTCGCCGCGCACCCGGACCTGCAGCGGGCCGAGGACCGAGAAGTCCACGGCCGGAGCGTAGCCAGAGCAGGTCGGGAAAAGGTCGGGGGAAGGCCCGCCCGGTGCACTGGTTCCCGGCCGCGACGCGCGGCCCTGCCGGACCCGGCAGCACTTCCTCGAGAGGGACCACGATGACCGACACCACCGACCGCGCCTTCGGCCCCACCCCGAAGGTCGCCGTCATCTATTACTCCCAGACCGGCACCGTGCACGCGCTGGCCGAGGCGGTGCGCGAGGGCGCCGAGAAGGCGGGCGCGGAGGTGCGCCTGCGCAAGGTCGCCGAGCTGGCGGCGGAGGAGTCGATCGGGAAGAACGAGGCGTGGGCGGCGCACGTGGCCGCCAGCGGCGACGTCGCCCTCGCCGTCAAGGACGACCTGCTCTGGGCCGACGCCGTCGTCTTCGGGACGCCGACCCGGTACGGCCTGCCCGCCGCGCAGCTCAAGCAGTTCATCGACCGCACCGGGGCGCTGTGGGACCAGGGCCTGCTGGCCGACAAGGTGTACGCGGCGTTCACCAGCAGCGCGACCCGCCACGGCGGGCAGGAGTCGACCCTGCTGGCGCTGGCGAACACCTTCTACCACTGGGGCGGCTACATCGTGCCGCCCGGCTACACCGACCCCGTCCAGTTCGAGGCCGGCAACCCCTACGGCGTCAGCCACGTCACCGACGACGGGGCGACCCCCGTCGACGAGGTCGCGACGGCGGCGGCCGTGCACCTGGGCCGGCGGGTCGCCACCGTCACCCGGCGGCTGCTCCTGGGCAGCGCGGCCGCGTGAGGAGGCGGACGTGCGCACCTACGACCCGGCGGACTCGATCCGCTACGTGCACGTGGCGACGACGGTCGCGGCCGGCGTCCCGCCCGTCGAGCACCGCCTCCCCCGCGGCTACGCGGACCAGTCCCCGCGGACCCGGCTGCCGAAGCCTCCGGCCCGGCGGCCGGGCGCCCTCGGCGCCCGGCAGGCGTGCTGACCGGGGCGGCCGGCGCACCGGGGGCGAGGACTTGATCCATTCAAGATTCTGGGGTTGGGTGAGGGGGTGCCGACCGCCGCGGAACTCGAGCGCCTGCTGCGCGGGGTGCCCCTCCGCGTGACGCGCCCGCGGATCGCGGTGCTGGCGGCCGTGCACGACCACCCGCACGCCGACACCGAGTCGATCCTCGCCGCGGTCCGCCGCGACTCCGGCGACGTGTCGCACCAGGCGGTGTACGACGTGCTGCGCGTGCTGACCGACGCCGGCCTGGTCCGGCGCTTCCAGCCGACCGGCTCGGTCGCGCGCTACGAGATGCACACCGGCGACAACCACCACCACGTCGTCTGCCGCTCGTGCGGCGCGATCGTCGACGTCGCGTGCGCGGTCGGCGAGGCCCCGTGCCTGACCACGTCCGACGACGCCGGCTACGAGATCGACGAGGCCGAGGTGATCTGGTGGGGCCGCTGCCCCGCCTGCGCCTCGGCCCGCACGTCCCCGAACCCTGACGGATCCGCACCACAGAGAGGCACACCGTGAAGGACGAGCACAACAAGGTCGAGACCGCGAGCACCAGCGAGAGCGAGAACCCGGCGATCCCGTCGCCGGAGGCGCACACCGACCGCCGGCCGCGCACCAACCGCGACTGGTGGCCGAACCAGGTCGACCTGGGCGTCCTGAACAAGACGGCGAAGGACGCCGACCCGCTCGGTGAGGACTTCGACTACAAGAAGGCCTTCGCCGAGCTCGACGTCGAGGCGCTGAAGCAGGACCTGCGCCAGCTCATGCGGACCTCGCAGGACTGGTGGCCGGCCGACTGGGGCCACTACGGCCCGCTGTTCATCCGCATGTCGTGGCACGCGGCCGGCACCTACCGCATCGCCGACGGCCGGGGCGGCGGCGGCCAGGGCGCCCAGCGCTTCGCCCCGCTCAACAGCTGGCCGGACAACGCGAGCCTCGACAAGGCCCGCCGCCTGCTGCTGCCGATCAAGCAGAAGTACGGCCGCAAGCTCTCCTGGGCCGACCTGCTCGTGCTCGCCGGCAACGTCGCGCACGACGACATGGGCCTGCCGACCTTCGGCTTCGCCTTCGGTCGCGAGGACACCTGGCAGCCCGAGGAGGTCTTCTGGGGTCCGGAGGACACCTGGCTCGGCGACGAGCGCTACGCCGGCGAGGACCCGCTGAACCTCGACGAGGGCCCGCTCGCGAACGTCACCATGGGCCTGATCTACGTCAACCCCGAGGGCCCCAAGGGCAACCCCGACCCGCTGGCCTCGGCGCACGACATCAAGGTGACCTTCCGCCGGATGGGCATGACCGACGAGGAGACCGTCGCCCTCATCGGCGGCGGGCACACCTTCGGCAAGACGCACGGCGCGGGCAACCCCGAGCTCGTCGGTCCCGAGCCCGAGGGCTGCCCGGTGCACGGCAACGGCCTGGGCTGGATCAGCCAGTACGGCACGGGCAAGGGCGCCGACACGATCACCAGCGGTCTCGAGGGCGCCTGGACCCCCACGCCGACGACGTGGGACAACTCCTACTGGGAGACGCTCTTCCGCTGGGACTGGGAGCTCACGACGAGCCCGGCCGGCGCCAAGCAGTGGCAGCCGAGCAACCCCGAGGCCCAGGAGCTCGTGCCCGACGCGCACATCGAGGGCAAGAAGAACCCGCCGATGATGTCCACGGCCGACATGGCCCTGCGCGTGGACCCCGAGCTGCGCGCCTACGCGGAGCGGTTCCGGGACGACCCCGAGTACTTCGCCGACCAGTACGCCCGCGCCTGGTTCAAGCTGCTGCACCGCGACATGGGCCCGAAGAGCCGGTACCTCGGCCCGGACGTGCCGGCCGAGGACCTCATCTGGCAGGACCCGGTCCCGGCCGTCGACCACGAGCTGGTCGGCGAGGCCGAGATCGCCGACCTGAAGCAGCGGCTGCTCTCCGCGGGGCTCTCCGTGCCGCAGCTGGTGCACACGGCCTGGTCGGCGGCGGCGTCGTTCCGCGGCACCGACAAGCGCGGTGGCGCCAACGGCGCCCGGCTGCGCCTCGAGCCGCAGATCAGCTGGGCGGTCAACGAGGGCGTCCGCGACGTGCTGCCGGTGCTCGAGCGGGTGAAGGCCGAGTTCGAGCAGCAGACCGGGAAGAAGGTCTCCCTCGCCGACCTGATCGTGCTCGGCGGCAGCGCGGCGGTGGAGAAGGCCGCGGCCGACGCCGGCGTGCAGATCACCGTGCCGTTCTCCCCGGGGCGGACCGACGCCTCCCAGGAGCAGACCGACGTCGAGAACTTCGCCTGGCTGGAGCCGCGGGCCGACGGCTTCCGCAACTGGGTCTCCCCCGGCACCAAGATCGGGCCGGAGACGCTGCTCGTCGACAAGGCGTACATGCTGGAGCTGACGCCCAAGGAGATGACGCTGCTGGTCGGCGGGCTGCGGGTGCTCGGCGCGAACACCGGCGGCGTGCAGCACGGCGTCTTCACCGACCGGCCGGGCGTGCTGTCGCAGGACTTCTTCCGCAACCTGCTCGACCTGGGCGTCTCGTGGCGGACGTCGGTCGACACCGAGGGCGTCTACGAGGGCCTGGACGCCGACGGCAACGTCGTCCGCACCGCCACCGCGGCCGACCTCGTGTTCGGGTCGAACTCGATCCTCCGCGGCATCGTCGAGGTCTACTCGTCCGACGACGCGAAGGAGAAGTTCGTCCGGGACTTCGTCACCACGTGGGTCAAGGTCATGGAGCTGGACCGCTTCGACCTGCGCTGACCCGAGCACGACGGCCCCCGCCCGGCGACCCGCCGGGCGGGGGCCGTCGCATTCCTGCTTGAAATCTCAACAAAGGTCCGATATGGTTGTTGAGACTTCAAGTTTCGAGGAGGCGGCATGTCCACCACCGCGATCGCCGACGCGCGCATCCCCGCGGCCCACCCCTTCGCCCGGCACCTCACCCGTGCCGCGAGGCTCCAGGCCGAGCAGCCGCACGCGGTGTGGACGCCGGAGGACGGGCCGCTGCCCAGCCTCTACCTCTCCCACGGCGGCGGCCCGATGCCCTTCCAGAGCGCGGAGTGGCTCGACCCGCTGCACGCCTGGGCCCGCTCGCTGCCGAAGCCGAAGGCGATCCTCGTCGTCTCCGCGCACTGGGAGTCGGCGCCGCTGTCGGTCAGCGCCGACCGGCCCGACGAGCTCGTGTACGACTTCGGCGGGTTCGACCCCCTGTACCACACGTTCCGCTACGACACCCCCGACGCCGGCGAGCTCGCCCGCCAGGTCGTGGGGCTGGTGCCCGACACCGAGCACGTGCACCGGCACGCCCGCCGCGGCCTCGACCACGGCGCCTGGGTGCCGCTCAAGATCATGTACCCGGCCGCCGACGTCCCGGTGCTGCAGCTGTCCCTCCCCACCGAGGACCCCGACCGGCTGCTGGCCCTGGGTGAGCGGCTGCGCCCGCTGCGCGAGCAGGGCGTGCTCGTCGTCGGCTCGGGCCACATGACCCACGGCCTGCCGTTCCTGACCCGCGAGATGTTCGTCGATAACGAGGTGCCGGGGTGGTCGGCCGACTTCGACGCCTGGGCCGCCGACGCCCTGGCCCGCGGCGACGTCGCCGAGCTCGCCCGGTTCCGCAGCGCCGCGCCGGGCATGCCCTACGCGCACCCGACGGTGGAGCACTTCACCCCGCTGTTCGTCACCCTGGGGGCGGCCACCGACCCGACCGCGCCGGTCGTCACGCGGCTCGACGGCTACGGCGTCGGGCTGTCCCGGCGCTCCTTCCAGGCGGCATGACCGCTCCGGAGGGGACCCGCTGGCTCACGCCGGCGGAGATGGCGGCCTGGCTGCCGCTGGTCCGCCTGGTGACGCTGCT
Organism: Blastococcus sp. SYSU D00669; assembly: GCF_054050715.1. Taxonomy (NCBI): domain Bacteria; kingdom Bacillati; phylum Actinomycetota; class Actinomycetes; order Geodermatophilales; family Geodermatophilaceae; genus Blastococcus; species Blastococcus sp. SYSU D00669. The sequence continues at coordinate 76,591 of NZ_JBJGZV010000006.1, read as the reverse complement.
GCCGCAGCGGCTGGACCGGCAGCTGCGCGAGGACGCCGGGATCGGCCACGTCTACTACCAGATCCTGGCCGTGCTCTCCGAGGCTCCCGGGCAGCAGCTGCGGATGAGCGAGCTCGCCGGCCTGACCGCCACCTCCCCCAGCCGGCTCTCGCACGCCGTCACGGCGCTGGAGGACCGCGGCTGGGTGGTCCGCTGCCCGTCGGAGCAGGACGGGCGCGGCCAGGTCACCCGGCTCACCCCCGCCGGCCGGGATGCGGTGGAGGAGTTCGCCCCGGGACACGTCGCGGAGGTGCGCCGGCTGGTGGTCGACCGGCTGGCACCGGAGGAGGTCGACCAGCTCGCCCGCATCGCCGGGAAGCTGCTCGACGCGGCGACCGACCGGCGCGGGTAGCCGGGTCACCGGTCGCGCAGCGGCCCGTCCAGCCAGCGCGCGACCTCGGCCCGGCTCCGCAGCCGGACCACGACGAAGTCGGGACGACGGTCGAGCAGCCCGGTCACGCGGGCTCCGGCCCGGCCGTGGGTGGTCCAGGCCCAGCGCACGATGTGCTCGCGGTCGGTGAGGACCGTCCGCAGCGGGGGCTCGACGTTGCCGTTCCAGAGCTCCCGGTGCCCCAGCCGGCGGACCAGCGTGCGCAGGACGACCTGGCGCATGACGACGGGCCGGGGCAGGTCCAGCCAGACCAGCAGGTCGGCCCGCTCCGCCAGGTGCTCGCGCACGCTGTCGTACTGCCACTCGGTCACCCAGGTGGGCCCCGCGGCGAAGGCGTGCACGTCGGCCTCGAACGAGGGCCGCCGCGTCCACCCGGGGCCGTGGAACAGCGCGTCGATCTCCACGTGCTCGCTGCCCAGGGCGTGCGCGATCCGGGACGCCAGAGTGGTCTTCCCCGACCCCGAGGTGCCGGCGACGAGGACCCGCGCGGGGCGGTGCGGGAGGGGGTCCGTCGGGCCCAGCAGCGGCACGCCGAGCAGGCTAGCCAGACCGCTGAGTTCCGCGGCCGACCACGGTCTGGACCAGTGAACCGGACGCCCTCCGAGGACCCCGGTTCTGTCGTACCCCGGGGCCACCCTGTACCTGTCCGGAACGCACCGCGGAGGAGGCGAGGACGAGATGAACATCTACGACCCCGCGGACCGCATCGTGTACGTCCACCTCGCGCAGGAGCCCGCCCCGGCACCGCCGCTGCAGGTCCTCGACGAGTGCCACCGGCTGCCGGCCGGCTACGCGAACACGGGGCTGCGCACCCGGCTCGGCGAGGTCCGCCCCGCCGCCGCGCGGCCCGCGCTCGTCGTCCTGCCCGGCGGGGCGGCGGCCGCGCCCGCGCAGCAGCGCCGTCAAGACGTCGCCTGAGCGACCCTGCCGGTGCCGGCCTGCCGGCCTGCCGGGCTTCCGGCGGGCGCGTGGCCGCCGGTAACGTCGCCGCATGCGCAGGACGGTGATTATCAGCGGGCCCGCCGGAGGCTGACTCTCGAGCCGGCGGGTCCGTGAGCACGGATCGGGAGCACTTCCCACCCACGCCCGCCTGGAGATCCCCGTGCACGCCGTCGCGTCCTTCCCGCAGTTCGTCCGTCTCACCGTCACCACCACCGACGACGTCGGTGTCCAGCGCGTCCTCGCCCTCCTCACCGGCCGCGGGCACCGCTTCACCCACCTCGAGGCCGAGGAGGCCGGCGCCGGCCGGTGGCGTCTGGATCTCGACTGCTTCGCCGACACCGACGAGAGCCGGTTGCTCGAGCAGCGGCTGCTCCGGCTGCCGTCGGTGCTCGCCGTCGAGGTGCGGCGCAGGGCCCGGCTGCAGGACACCGCCTAGGAGGGCCGGAGGCGCACCCGGCTCAGGCGGCGCCCGGGAAGGTGGTCAGGCGGACGGTCTCCGGCATCGCCCGCAGCGCGGTGAGCAGGGCGTCGGGCAGCGGCCCGTTGACGTCGGTGACGACGTAGCCGAGCTGACCCCGGGTGGCGAGGACCTGCCCGTCGACGTTGAGCCCGTGCTCGCCCACCAGCGCGTCGGCGCGGGCCAGCACGCCCGGCACGTTGTGGTGCAGCAGCGCGAACCGGGCGGCCGATGCCCCGTGCAGCGCCACCGCGGGCAGGTTGACGCTCAGCGTCGTCGTCCCGGTGCGGCTGTGGTCGAGCAGCTTGCCGGCGACGAACCGCCCGATGTCGTACTGCGCCTCCTGCGTCGACCCGCCGACGTGCGGGGTCAGGATGACGTTGTCCAGCCCGCGCAGCACCGAGTCGAACGGGTCGCCCTGCTCCTTGGGCTCGTCGGGGAAGACGTCGACGGCGGCACCGGCCAGGTGGCCGCTGCGGATGTGCTCGCGCAGCGCCTCGTGGTCGACGACGAACCCGCGGGAGAGGTTGAGGAACAGGCTGCGCGGCCGCATGCGGGCGAACTGCTCGGCGCCGAACAGGCCCGCGTTGCCGGCACGGCCGTCGACGTGCAGCGTCACCGTCTCCGCGCGCTCGAGCAGCTCCTCGAGGCTGCCGCAGGCCTCGGCGTTGCCGAGGGCGAGCTTGTCCTCGAGGTCGTAGAACAAAACGCGCATGCCCAGCGCCTCGGCCAGCACCGACAGCTGGCTGCCGATGTTGCCGTAGCCGACGATGCCCAGCGTCCGGCCCCGGATCTCGTGGCTGCCGGTCGCCGACTTGTCCCAGATGCCGGCGTGCAGCGCGCGGTCCCGGTCGCTCAGCCGCCGGGCCAGGCTGATGATCTCGGCGATCGCCAGCTCCACCACGCTTCGGGTGTTGGAGTACGGCGCGTTGAACACCGCCACCCCGGCCTCCGCCGCGGCGACCAGGTCGATCTGGTTGGTGCCGATGCAGAACGCCCCGATCGCCGCCAGCTCCGGACGCGCCTTGACCACCTCGGCGGTCACCTGCGTCTTCGACCGGATGCCGAGGAGCTCGATGCCGTCGAGTGCCGCGACGAGGTCGTCCTCGTCCAGCGCCCCCCGCACCGCCTCGACCTGGTAGCCGGCCGCGGACAGCAGCTCGACGGCCACCGGGTCGATGTTCTCGAGCAGCAGAGCCTTGGGCATGTGGGAGGTCCCCTCGGAGGAAGCGCGTCGCCCCCGATCCTCCCCGACCGGTCCGGCGGGCCGGAGGGCGGCTCACTGGAGGACCCTCGACGAGCCGGTGACTGACTGACAGGGTCGCTGGCGCACCCCGGGTCCCCACCGGATCACTGCCACGGCCGATGCGCGCGGCCGCCTCAGCCACCGAGGAGACCAGCCAGGCGGGTGCGTAGGGCTGCCTCGTGGTGAGCACCAGCTCGGTGCCGCCGCCCGGCAGCGCCAGCCCCGCCTGGCCGACGGCGTCGTGGCGCCACAGCAACCGGTGCCCGAGCCGGTCGCGGTAGAAGGCCAGCCCCTGGTCCAGGCTGGGCACCGGGACGGTCACGGCGTCGACCTGGCGCAGCAGCGCGTCGCTCACGGGCCGACGGTGGCCACCGCCGCACCCCGCCCGTCGCGGCCGTGGCCGATCGCGTCGCGGACGAGGGACGCCGGGGGGCGCTCGCAGCCCGCAGGCGGAGGGCCTGCCAGCCGCCCCTCCGCCCCCGCGTCGCACGCGCTCGGTGAGCCGCGCCAGCTCGACTGCCGGCCGCAGCGAGGCCCGCGCCGGCGGGCTCACCGTAGGCGTGGCTCCGCGCCCGGCGTCCCCCACGCGGGAGCGCTGTGACGAGCGAGGACGGGGCAGCACGACGGCTGCGCAGTCACGGCTCAGCTGCCTCGCGGTCCCGAGCGCCTCCTCCGCGCGGCCAGGACGACGGAGAACACGAGGACGACCAGCCCGGCGCCGACCGAGGTGAGCCGTGCCCCGATCAGGTCGGCCGTGAGACCCAGCAGAGGACCGCCCACCGGGACGCCGAGCAGCAGGGCGACGGAGAAGAGGGCGGTGATCATGCCGCGGTTGCCGTCCTCGGCCGCTACCTGGACCAGTGCGCTGGCGATGGAGACCATGACGAGGGAGGTCGCGCCCGCCGCGACAGAAACCAGGCAGTAGACGACCACGGAGGGGGTCAGCCCGGTCAGCGCCGCCGTCAGCCCGCAGCCGGCGGTGGCGACCAGCAGGCTCCGCTGCGAGGGTCCGCCGGGAAGGACCACCGCGGCCAGGGAGCCGAGCAGGGAGCCGGCCGCCAGCCCGGTGGTCGCCCAGCCGATCCCGGCCGAACCCGACTCGAAGACGTCGTCGACCATGAGCACCGCCAAGGTCGTGAGGTTGGGGCCGACCAGCCCGGCGACGGCCACGACGAGGAATGCCGTGCGCAGCCGCTGATCGCTCCCGACCGACCACAGGGCACGCCGGAGCCCCGTTCCGCGTGTGGCGGTGGCGCCTCGTGGGGGGCGCCCGCGGAGGAAGCCGAGGGTCACCGCGAACGTGCTGATCAACGCCGCGGCCGTCACGAAGACCGCGGCCAGACCGACCAGCTCGTCGAGGGCGCCGGCCAGCGAGGGCCCGACCGTCCTGGCCAGTTGGTACGTCACCACGACGAGGCCGACGGTCCGCACCAGTCGTGCAGGCTCCACCAGGGACGAGACGAAGGTGAAGCGCACGGAGGAGTCGACGGCCGAGCCGCAGCCGAACGCCACCGCAGCGATGGCCGTGCTCGTCATCGTCGGACTCCCCGACACGAGGACGAGGCACTGAGCACCGGCTGCGGTGGCCATCACGCACTGCCCGGCGACGAGCAGGCCCCGCCGCGACGTGCGATCGGCCAGGGTGCCGACGGGAACGGCGAGCAGGACGGTGGGTGCGGTCTGCAGGGCGGTCACCAGTCCCACCTCCGCGCCGCCCGTCCCCGGGATCGAGAGGACGACGAGCGCCTGGCCCAGCCGGAGCATCCAGTTGCCCAACCCCGAGCAGAAGGCGCCGGCGGCGTAGGCGAGGACCGCCGCGCCGGATCCGCGGCCGATCAGGACCACGCCCGAGGGGGTGCGGCGCACAGCCGCTCCCGCCTCACGCCCCGCTCACAGGTACCGGCGCAGCAGCACCGTCGCGATCACCGCTGCGTCACCGGCCCCGTCGACCTCCAAGGTGACCGTCACGCTCAGCTGGACCCCGCCGTCGAACTCCGTCGCCGACTCGAGGACCGCCTGCGCCCGCACCCGGCTCCCCAGGGGTGCCGGGCACGGGAAGAACACCGGCCCTGTGCCGTAGTTGACGCCCAGCCGGAAGCCGGAGACGTCGAGGACCTCCGCGAGCAGCACCGGCACCAGGGACAGCGTCAGCAGGTGGGGCACGGTCGCGCCACCGGGTCCGCTGCCCTCCGGGTCGGCGGGGAGCTCCCGGCAGCTGCCGGTCGCGGCGGCGAAGGCGTCCAGCCGGCGCCGGCTGAGTGTGACCCACCCGCTGGGGCCCAGGTGCTCCCCCACGAGGGCCAGCACACCCTCCACACCGTGAACGCTGGTCCGCGCCGTCCCGCCGCCTCCGGACATCCCCTTCCCCGCGCCCTAGGGCCGAACCCGTGCCGGACGCGTCAGCACGTCGTCCGTGACCCTCGGGCTCGTGACCAAGTGGTTCACGACGCGGAGCTGGCCGGCGTCGTCCCGCGTCACGACCACCGCCTCGGTGCGGTTGAGGCGGACGCTCAGCACGTGCTCGGGGGCGTAGCCGAGCTCCTCGCACAACCATCGGAACAGGCTGGTGCTCACGGGACGACTCCCTGACGGGGCGGGTGGCCGACCGGGGCGGTGGGGCCGGTGACGACGAGGAGGAGGTCTCCGCGCTCCACCCGCCCGCCGCGCGGTGTGGCGCACCTCGTCGACCGACAGATGGGCCCGGACCGGGTGGCCGACCCGGCCGATCCGGTAGCTCTCGTCGGCCTCGAGCCGGTGCACGGAGTTGCGGTCCTCGTCGGCGAACACCGCCACAGTGGACAGGCCCAGCTCGTACGCGGCGCGGAACGCCCGCACCGCGATCTCCCCGCGGTTGGCGACCAGGACCTCGCTGAACACGGCACGGGACTAGGCCACGGGGGCGCTGCGCGCCGCCTGCAGGTCCAGGGCGATGTCGACGATCATGTCCTCCTGGCCGCCGACCAGCCGCCGGCGACCGACCTCGACGAGGATGCTCCGGACGTCGACGTCGTAGTGCCGCGAGGCCGCTTCGGCGTGCCGGAGGAAGCTGGAGTAGACACCGGCGTAGCCGAGCGTGAGCGTCTCGCGGTCGACCTGGACCGGCCGGTCCTGCAGCGGCCGGACGAGGTCGTCGGCGGCGTCCTGCAGGGCGAACAGGTCGCAGCCGTGCTGCCAGCCCTGCAGGTCCGCCACGGCGACGAACGGCTCGATCGGGCAGTTGCCCGCGCCCGCCCCGTGCCCGGCGAGGGAGGCGTCCACCCGGGTGACGCCCTCCTCCACTGCCACGACCGAGTTGGCCACGGCCAGGGAGAGGTTCTGGTGCGCGTGGATGCCGATCTGCGTCTCCGGCCGCAGCACGTCGCGGTACGCCCGCACGCGCTCGCGGACGCCGTCCATGGTCAGCCGGCCGCCGGAGTCGGTGACGTACACGCAGTGCGCTCCGTAGGACTCCATCAGCGCCGCCTGCCTGGCCAGTTCGGCGGCCGGCGCCATGTGGCTCAGCATGAGGAAGCCGGAGACGTCCATCCCCAGGTCTCGTGCGGTGGCGATGTGCTGGGCCGCGACATCGGCCTCGGTGCAGTGCGTGGCCACCCGGATCGACCGGACGCCGAGGGAGTAGGCGTGCCGGAGCTCCGCGATGGTGCCGATGCCCGGGAGCAGGAGGGTGGTCAGCACGGCGCGTTGGCAGTGCGCCGCAGCGGCCTCGATCCACTCCCAATCGGTGTGACTGCCCGCGCCGTAGTTCAGGCTGCTCCCGGCCAGCCCGTCCCCGTGCGCGACCTCGATGGCGTCGACACCAGCGGCGTCCAGGGCCGCGACGATCCGGCCGACGTCTTCGGGGCTCATCCGGTGCCGGACGGCGTGCATGCCGTCCCGCAGCGTGACGTCCTGGACGTACAGGTCGACGCTCACGCCGGCACCGCGCTGGTCAGCCGGCGGGCGATGCTCTCGCCGACCCGCAGGGCCGCCGAGGTCATGATGTCCAGGTTCCCGGCGTAGGCGGGCAGGTAGTGCGCCGCGCCCTCCACCTCGAGGAACACGGTGACCTTCGTCGTCACCGGCCCCGACCCGTCGGGCACCAGGGTGTGCACGGGATCGCCGTCGTGAACCGGTGTGAACTGCACCTCCTGCTTCAGCCGGTAGCCGGGGACGTACTCGGCGACCGTCCGGACCATCTCCGCCACGGAGGAGCGGATGGCGTCCTGGTCGGCGTCGCCGACGAGGCAGAAGACGGTGTCGCGCATGATCAGCGGCGGGTCGGCCGGGTTGAGGACGATGATCGCCTTCCCCCGGCCGGCGCCGCCGACGACCTCGAGGGCGTGCGCGGTGGTCTCGGTGAACTCGTCGATGTTGGCGCGCGTGCCCGGACCGGCCGAGCGCGACGCGATCGAGGCGACGATCTCGGCGTAGGGCACCGGCGTGACCCGGGCGACCGCGGCGACGACCGGGATCGTCGCCTGGCCGCCGCAGGTCACCATGTTCAGGTCGGTCGCGTCCCCAGCGAGATGTGCATCGAGGTTGACCGGCGGGACCACGTACGGGCCGATCGCCGCGGGCGTCAGGTCCACCAGGCGTTTGCCGTGCGGCGCCAGCTTCTCGGCGTTCGCGATGTGCGCCTTGGCCGACGTCGCGTCGAAGACGATCGCGATCTCGTCGAAGCCGTCCATCGCGATCAGGCCGTCGACGCCGCCCGCCGTCGTCGGAACCCCCATGCGACGCGCTCGGGCCAGACCGTCCGAGTCGGGATCGATGCCGACCATCGCACCCATCTCCAGCACAGCCGAGTGCCGGGCGACCTTGATCATCAGGTCGGTGCCGATGTTGCCCGACCCGATGACCGCCACCTTGGTCCTGCTCACCGCTGCCCCTCTCCCGAGAACGTCGCGGTGACCGCGCCGAGTGCGCCGATCTCCGCGCGGACCACCGATCCCGGTGGCGTGGCCACCATGGGACCCAGTGCGCCGGACAGGACGACCTGCCCGGCCCGGAGGGGATCGCCGACCTCGAGCGCGGTCCGCGCGAGCCAGGCCAGCGCGGCGAGCGGGTCGCCCAGGCAGGCGGCCCCCGTCCCTTCGGAGACGACCGCTCCGTGCAGCGTCATCCGCATGCGCGCCCTGACCGGCTCGAACTCGTCGAGCGACAGGCGCCGGTTCCCGAGGACGAACATGCCGCTGGAGGCGTTGTCGGCCACCGTGTCGCCGAACGTGATGTCCCAACCGGCGATCCGGCTGTCCACGATCTCGAGCGCGGCGACCGCGTGGTCGACCGCCCCCCGCACCTGTCCGACGTCCAGCGGGCCGTCGTCCAGGTCCCGGCCGAGCACGAACGCCACCTCTGCCTCGGCCTTCGGCTGCAGCAGCCGCTCCGAGGGCACGTCCGGCAGGCCGGTCGCGTCCATGTCGTCGAACAGCACACCGAAGTCCGGGCGGTCCACTCCGAGCTGCCGCTGGACGGCCGGCGACGTGAGCCCGATCTTGCGGCCGACGACCCGTGCGCCCTCGGCCAGACGCCGACGCGTCGACAGTTGCTGCACCGCGTAGGCGGCCACGACGTCCTCGGCGCCGATGAGGTCGCGGACGGGTGGGCACGGCACGCGGCTGCGGGCCGCGACCGCCAGACGATCGGCCGCCTCGACCACCAGCGCACGCCGGTGGTCGGGCAGCTCCGATGGGGTGCGCACCTGGGTCATGTGCTTCCTCGGGTCCGGCTCGGTGGGCCTACGACGATGGCGGGGGTCGCGGGTGCGTCCCACCGCCCGGTTCCGGTGGCCGGAACGACTACGGGACCGGCGGTGCGGCTCACGCCTGCACGACGGTCGGGTCCCGCAGCAGTTCCTCGACCTCGCCGTCCGAGAAGCCGACCGTGCGCAGCACGTCCCGGGTGTCCGCACCCAGCACCGGCGCCGGCCGCGGCACGTGGACCGGCACGTCGGAGAAGCGGACCGGCGTCCCCATGACGGCGACCTCGCCGTCGAACCGGTGGACCGCCGTGGTGAGGACGGCCCTCTCCCGCAGACCGGGGTCGCCCAGCAGCTCCGGCACGGTGCGGACCGGGCCGGCGGCGAGCGGCAGGCCCTGCAGGTGCCGGACCACCTCGTCGACCGACCGCTCCCCCGCCCACTTCTCCAGGGCGGGCAGCACCGACTCCTCGAACGCGCGCCCGGACGACACCGCGTCCGTCACCGGGACCTCGACCAGCCCGGCGGCCGCCGCGGCGTCGCGTTCGTCGTGCACGGTCACCGCGGCGGTGCCGTCCGTGCACGTCAGCAGGCCCTGCCAGAACTCGTACCTGTCCTGGTTGCCGGAACGCACCGGCCGCTCGCCGTGGACCAGGTACGGCGGCCAGGCCGCCAGGGAGGTCCACGCCGTGGTGGCGTACATCGAGACGTCGACGTGCCGGCCCCGGGGCGCCTCGCCGCGCGAGCGCTCGGCCTGACGTGCCACCAGCGCCACCATCGTCGAGAACGCGCCGGACACACCGCCGAAGAAGTCCGACAGGGAGATGCCGGCCTTGGTCGGCATCCCGTCGGGGAACCCGGTGACGGAGAGCAGACCGGACGCCCCTTGCACGACCGTGTCGTACGCACGCGCTCGCCGCCCCGCGCCGGCCTGGCCGAACCCGGTCACCGAGGTCCAGATCAGGCCGGGGTTGCGCGGCAGGATGTCGGCGAGGTCCAGACCCCACGACGCCAGCCGCCCGGGGGCGAGGTTCTCCACCACCACGTCGGCGCGCTCGATGATCCGCCGCGCGATCGACCGCCCCGGTTCGGACGTGAGCTCCAGGCAGACGCTGCGCTTGTCGCCGCCGTTGAGGTGGAACACGGCCGAGGTCGTCCCCACCTGGGGCGGTACCCGGCGCCCCACCTCTCCTCCCGCCGGCTCGATCTTCACGACGTCGGCGCCGAGGTTGGCCAGGATGCGACCGCACACAGGTCCCGCCGCGGCCACGCCGATCTCCACGACCCGCAGCCCGTCCAGGGGCCCTCGCGCGGGATCCCCGCGCCCCTCGAAGGCCGACGCAGGACGGTCGGGCCCCGCCTCCACCTCTCGGGCGATGCGCACCAGCGGCCCGAGCGCCACCTCGCCCGCGGGACTCCGGCGCAGCAGGCCGCGCTCGTACAGCGCCGGGTCCGTCAGCACGTCGTCGACCCACGCGATGGTCCCGCACGGGACATCGCGTTCCCCGAGCGCGGTCACGATCTCCTCGACCGTGCGCCGCTCGGTCCACGCGGTCACGAGGGCGTCGATCTCGTCGGCACGGGGGCGGCGGTTGTGCTGGCCGTGGAAGTCCGGGTGGCCGACCAGGTCCGGGTGTCCCATCAGGCCGGCCAGCGAGTCCCACTGCCGATCGGTGATGAGGCAGATGACGACGTAGCCGTCGGCGGCCGGGTACAGGTTCCACGGGCTGGAGGCCAGGTGCCGGTTGCCCAGCGGAGGGGGGAGGTGCCCCTTGCCGGTGTACTCGGCGACGAAGTTGTTCAGCGACGACACCAGGGAGTCGACCAGCGACACCGAGACGCGCCGTCCCGTACCGAGCCGGTTGCGCCGCACGATCCCCGCGAGCGTGCCGAGCGCGAGGTAGAGGGCTCCGAGGTGGTCGGCCACCCGGGCACCGATGCGGGTCGGTGGCTCGCCGGGCTGCCCGGTGGTGCTGAGCATGCCGCCCATCGCCTGCAGCACCAGGTCGCTCGAGCGCCAGCCGGCGAACGCCGGGTCGTCGCCGAACGGTGCGGCCACCCCGAGGACGACGTCGGGGTTCAGCGCCACCAGGGCGTCGTGTCCCGCCCCGTGGCGGGCGGCGAGCTCGGCGGGTGGGGCGAGGACGACGTCGGCCTCCCGCACGAGCCGGGCGACGGGTTCCCGGGCGAGCAGCGGGCCGGCGTCGGCGACCGGCGGGTGCACGCTCTTCCCCGCCGCCACCAGCCGCTGCAGGTGGCGCCACTCCCGCTCGGCCGCAGGTGCCGAGTCGTCGTCCTCCGGAACGGCGGCGCCCACCACCACGACGTCGGCGCCGAGATCGGCCAGGAGCTTGCCGGCGAGCGACATGGCCAGATCAGGTTCGACCGCCAGCTCGACGACGGTCAACCCACGCAGCAGCTGCCCCCCCGGGGACCCCTCCCCTGCCACGGCGTCCACCTCTCAGCGCCCCTCGAACTTGGGCGGGCGGCGATCGCGGACGGCGTTGGACCCCTCCACGTAGTCGGCGGTGGCCAGCGTCGTCACGACCGACTCGCGCAGTTCGAGCAGGGTCTCCGGCAGCGAGCGGGACAGACCGTTGACGATCGCCTGCTTGGTCAGGGCCATCGCGATCGGTGGCCGGGCCGCGAGGACCGCGGCCCACTCGTCGACGGCGTCGCGGAACTCCTCGTCCGGCACGACCCTGTTGACCAACCCGAACTCCGCGGCGCGGGCGGCGCTGATGCGCTCCTCGAGCATGAACATCTCGAACGCGCGCGGCAGACCCACCAGGCGCGGCAGGAACCACGCCGACCCGTCGCCGGCGACCAGCCCCACGCCCATGGCGGCCTCCTTGACGAACGCCGACTCCGCGGCGATCCGCAGATCGCAGGCCAGGCTCAGTTCGAAGCCCGCGCCCGCGGCCACCCCGTTGAGCGCGCCGAGCACCGGCTTCGGGAACCGGTGCAGGGCCAGCAGCAGGTTCTGCGCGAGCTGGACCTGCTCGAACCCGAGGGAGTCCGGCCTCCCGGACTCCCGCTCCTCGTGGATGCGCTTGACGTCGGCCCCGGCGCAGAACGCCCGGCCCACCCCGGTCAGCACGACGACGCGCAGCTCGGGGTCCCTGCGGACCTCCTCGAGGGCGCGCAGCGCGCTGGTCAGCAGGTCCATGCTGAAGGCGTTGAGCCGCTCCGGGCGGTTGAACGAGATCGTGGCGACCGGGCCGCGCCGTTCGAACAGGATGTCGGGGTACTCCATGCTGGGCGACTCCGCTCGCGTGGGGAACGCCGCCGGTGGACCCAGCGGCCGCAACGCATTGCGCCATGCCGCCGAGGACCGGACCAACGATCGGTTCCGCTCAGCTGGACAGCCGTAGGACACCGCCGCACGCACCGTGCTTCGCTCCCGCCTCGACAGGTGGCACAGGACGGCGCGGCGCATCGGCGCCGCGCGGTGAGGAGTCGGCGTGGGAGACGCTCGGATCGCGGTCGTGACCGGCGGTGCGCAGGGGATCGGGTTCGCGGTCGGCAAGCGCCTCGTGGCGCAGGGCTGCCGGGTCGCCCTGCTCGACCTGGACGGGGACGCGGCCGAGGACGCCGCCCGGCGGCTGGACGACGGGGCGGCGGCGGGCTTCCGGTGCGACGTGACGGACCGGGAGCAGATCGCCGAGGCCGCCAAGCGGGTGGAGCAGCTCTGGGGACCGCCGCAGGTGCTCGTGGCCAACCAGGGCGGCAGCCCCGACAAGCGGTTCCTCGACATGTCGCTCGACGAGCAGCAGCGCGTCATCGACCTCAACTACGTGGCCAGCCTCGACCTGAGCCGTCAGTTCCTCCCGGGCATGGTCGACGCCGGCGGCGGTCGCGTCGTCTACATCAGCTCCGACGCGGCGCGGGCCGGCGTGCCGGGCCAGGCGGTGTACGCCGGGGCGAAGGCGGCGCTGATCGGCTTCGCGAAGTCCCTCGCGGTGGAGGTCGCCCGCCACGCGATCACCGTCAACGTGGTCTGCCCCGGCAGCACCGAGACCGCCGCCATGCGGCAGATGCTCTCGGAGGACGGCATCCAGAAGCGCCTCAAGCTCCACCCGATGCGCCGGTTCGCCCAGCCCGACGACATCGCGACGGCGGTCCAGTACTTCGCCAGCCCGGACGCCTCCTTCGTCACCGGGCAGGTCATCAGCGTCAACGGGGGCATGCTCCGCGCCGGGTGAGCCCGGTCGGTCCCCGTTCCGCCGCAGCGCAGGTCGGTGCGGTCGACATCCATCACGAGAGGTAGGGCATGACCGAGTTCGAGGACGTGACGTACGAGGACCGCGGTGGCGTGGCGTGGATCACGATCAACCGACCCGAGGTGCTCAACGCGCTGCGCCGGCAGACCTACGAGGACCTGCGCGACGCGTTCAAGCTGGCGACCGCCGACCCGAGCATCGGTGTGATGGTGCTGACCGGCAGCGGGGACCGGGCGTTCTGCTCCGGCGGGGACGTGAAGACCCAGGCCAAGCGCACCGTGCACGCCGGGCGGGAGCAGCTGCGCGTCACCATGGAGATGGGCGCCGTCATGCGCACCAGCGGCAAGCCCACGATCGCCGCGGTCAACGGGTTCTGCATCGGCGCGGGCAACGAGCTCAACATCATGTGCGACCTGACGATCGCCTCCGACCGGGCGAGGTTCGGTCAGGTCGGCCCACGGGTCGGCAGCGTGCCGATCTTCGGGGCGCTGCAGGTGCTGCCCCGGATCGTGGGTGAGAAGAAGGCCCGCGAGATCGTCTTCATGTGCCACCAGTACACGGCCGAGGAAGCCCTGGCGATGGGACTGATCAACAAGGTGGTCCCGCACGAGGACCTCTACACCGAGGTGGACGAGTGGGCGCAGGAGCTGCTCGACAAGAGCCCGCGGAGCCTCCGGATCGCCAAGACCCTGATGAACCACGGCTCCGACCTCGAGCACAACACCTACAGCACCGGTAGCGAGCTGCTCGCGATGACCTACGGCGACGAGGAGAACCTCGAGGGCGTCCACGCCTTTCTCGAGAAGCGGTCCCCGGACTACCGGAAGTTCCGCCGCGAGTGAGCGGCGCGACGGCCGGCGTGACGGGGAGGGAGGACGGCGTGGAGCCCGCGACGATCGAGTGCGAGGTCGACGGGCCGGCCGGGATCATCCGGCTCGCCCGACCCGCCAAGCACAACGCGCTCAGCGCGCAGCTCATCGGTGAGGTCGTCGACGCGCTGGCGCGCCTGGACGCCGACCCGGCGGTCCGCGGGATCGTGCTCACCGGGTCGGATACCGCCTTCTCCACAGGCGCCGACCTGAACGAGGCGCTGCAGGTGGATTCAGCGGCGAAGTTCGTCCACCACGGCCGGATGTTCCGGGAGCTGACGCACCGGATGGAGCGCAGCCTCACGCCGATCGTGGCGGCGATCAGCGGTCACTGCTACACCGGCGGCCTGGAGATCGCCATGGCGGCCGACATCCGGTACGCCGCGGAGGGCGCCCGGTTCGCCATGACCAGCGCCAGGATCGGCTCGGTGGCCGGGATCGGCGGCACCCAGCGCCTGCCCCGCCTGGTCGGCCGGTCGGTCGCCCTGGAGCTGATGTTCACCGCCCGCACCTTCGACGCCGCTTACGCCGAGCGCATCGGCCTGGTCAGCAGGGTCGTGCCCGACGGCACGGTCGTGGAGGCGGCCAAGGCGCTGGTCGCCGAGTTCGCCGTCAACGCCCCGCTGAGCATCGGCTGGACCAAGCAGGCCGTCCGGACCGGGATGGACGTCGACCTGGAGTCCGCGCTCGACCTGGAGGCGGTGCTGTCGGGCAGCGCGGCCGGGACCAGGGACAAGACCGAGGGGATGAGCGCGTTCCTCGAGAAGCGCCCGGCGGTCTTCGCCGGGGAGTAGGCGTCCACCCCGCGTCCGGCCGGGCCACGTCGGCCCGGCCGGACGCCGCTCCAGGGGAGATCACGATCGTGGCTCAGCAACCCGAAGGCTCCATCGAGGTCGTGTCCGCACCCGAGCTGACCTGCGAGGCGTGGGACGCCTCCTTCTGCTCGTTGCCGCACCGGCCAGGTCTCCGCGATGGCCGTGACGACGCCACGGCCCACTGGGTGGCGGCGGACTCGACGCACGTGGCGGCTCGGCTGCGGCTGCCGGCAGTGGACGCCGGCGCGGCCGGGTCGCGGGGCGACGGCGCGTGGGAGGACCTCGTGCGCGACGCCACCACCCGGCACGCGGCGACCGTGGAGCGGTACCGGGTCGAGGAGATCGAGGTGGGCGCCGCACCCTCGCCGCCGAGCACCCCGTTCCTCTACCTGGTGCGCATGGACGTGGAGCCCGGACACGACGAGGAGTTCAACCGGTGGTACACGGAGGACCACGTCGGCGGGCTGTCACGGGTCCCCGGCGTGCTGTGCGCCCGGCGCTTCCGCGCGACGAACGCGGCGGCGGACGTCCGCGAGTACCTCGCCGTCTACCACCTCCAGTGCCCCAGCGTGCGGCAGACCGCGCGCTGGCAGCGGGCCTCGCACACCGACTGGTCGATCAGGATCCGCGCGCACCACCGGCGCAAGCGGGCGACGATGTTCGTCCCCACCGGCGCACTGCAGGACCACGTCGGCCGGCGGCCGGCTCCCTGACCGTCAGGAGATCCCGTGGACGAGACCAGGACCCTCGCCGGGTTCGCGCACGGCCTGCGCCTCGCCGACGTGCCGGACACCACCCGCCACCTCGCCAAGCGCGCGGTGCTCGACCAGGTCGGCTGCCAGATCGGCTGCGCCCACCTTCCCTGGTCGCAGCAGGTCCTCCGCACCACGCTCGACCTCGGCAGCTCGGGGCCCTGCCTGGTCATGGCGACCGGGCACCGGCTGCGGCCCGACGACGCGGCATTCGTCAACAGCTCCTTCGGCGCGGCGAACGAGATCGACGACGCCCACACCGGGGTGCGCACGCACCCGGGTGCCGTGGTCGTGCCGGCGGTGCTGGCCGTCGCCGAGGCCCAGGGATCGACCGGGGGCACGGACGTGCTGCTGGCCGCCGTCGTGGGCTACGAGGTGCTGCTCCGGGTCGCGTGGGCCGGGTTCCCCCTGCTGATGGCCCGACACCACCACACCTCGGTCTCGGCCGGCCCCTTCGGCTCGGCGGCGGCCGCCGCGCGGCTGCTCGGACTGGACGCCGACGGCACACGGCACGCGCTGGCCATCGCGGGCAGCCACAGCGGTGGGCAGATGGAGTACACCGAGTCGGGGGGGTCGGTGAAGCGGATCCTCACCGCCATCGGGGCGGCGGCGGGTGTCCGCGCCGGGTACTTCGCCCAGCACGGCATGACCGGCCCGGTGGCGGTCCTCGAGGGCAACCGGGGTTTCCTGGAGGCCTTCGCGGACCGGCAGCACGTCGACCGGTTGGTCGACGGTCTCGGCGACACCTGGCTGCTGGACGGCGCCGGGCCCAAGGGCTACTTCGCCGAGTACCGGATCCACGCGCCGCTGCAGGCGCTCGAGCACCTGATGGCCACGCACGGGCTGACCGTCGCCGACATCGACTCGATGAGCGTGGGCACCAGCTCGGTCACCGTCGAGGCCGTCGGCACGATCGTCGTCCCCACCGACCCGCTCGGGGCGCAGTTCAGCATGCGGTTCGCCCTCGCGCTGGCCGCTCGGCACGGTGCCGACCGGCTGCGTGCGGTCACCCCGGACGACCTCCGCGACGGCGAGGTCGCCGCCCTCGCCCGGCGGATCGAGGTGCACGTCGACCCCCGGATAGACGCGGAGAAGTGGCGCAGCTTCGGCGGGGTGCTGACGGTGCGCACCACGTCGGGGGCGACCTACACCTGCCACCAGCCGGCGCCGATCGGCTCGCCGGAGAACCCGATGTCCGACGACCGGCTCTCGGACAAGTTCCGGTCACTGGTGGAACCGGTCCTGGGGACGGCCGCCTGCGGCTCGCTGCTGTCCGCGCTGTGGAACCTGGAGGACGTCGACGTCGCGGCGGACGTCCTGGCGCACGTCACGCCCGCCGGGCGCTGACGCCGGGGAGCCGTTCGGCGTCAGCCGTGCAGGACGACCGATCGCACGTCCTGGTAGAAGGCGAGGGACTCCAGGCCGTGGTCCTTGCCGTGGCCGGTGCCCTTGGTGCCGCCGAACGGCAGTTCGTCGTAGACCCGCGTCGGGGTGTTGACCCACAGGTAGCCGGTCTCGATCCGCTCCACCGCCTCGGTGACGGCCGTCAGGTCCCGGGTCCACAGCGAGGCGGCGCCGCCGTAGCGGGAGGCGTTCGCGAGCGCCACGGCCTCGTCGAAGTCGTCGAACGGCCACACCGGCAGCAGCGGGCCGAAGGTGTCCTCGGTCGCGACCGGTGAGTCGTGAGGGGCGTCCACCACCACCGTTGGCCGGAGGAACCAGCCGTCGTCGTAGGGTCGGCCGGTCGGCACCTCGCCACCGACGACGACCCGTGCCCCGGCGGCGACCGAGGACTCCAGCTGCGCGAGGACGCGGTCGCGCACGTCGCGGCCGTGCAGCGGGCCGATCTGCACGCCCTCCCGGTCCCCCGGCCCCAGCACGAGGCGGCCGGCCTTGTCGGCGAGGCCGGCGACGACGCGGTCGTACACCGACGCGTGCGCGTACACCCGCTTGACGGCCAGCACGCCTTGGCCGCAGTTGAAGAAGCGGCCCCAGCTGGCCGCGCTGACGGCCCGATCGAGGTCGGCGTCGGCGCAGACGATCAGCGGGTCGGATCCCCCCAGCTCCGCCGTCGTGCGGGCGAGCCGGCGCCCGGCGACGGCCATGACCTCCGCACCGTGGGCGTCGGAGCCGGTGAACGCGACCATGGCGACGCCCGGATGGGCGGCCAGAGCCGCGCCGGTGGTCTCGCCGTACCCGGTCACCACGTTGAGGACGCCAGGGGGCAGGCCCGCTCCCTGCATGATCTCCGCGACGCGCAAGGTGACCAGGGGCGTCGACTCGTCGGGCTTGGCGACGACGGTGTTGCCGGTGACCAGCGCCGGGCCGAGCTTCTTGCCGAGCAGGGTGATAGGGAAGTTCCAGCGCACGAGCACTCCGACGACGCCGAGCGGCCGGGTGAGCACGTGCCCGGTCGCGCCGTCGTCGAGATCGGCCACCGACTGCCCGCGCAGGTTGCGGCCGAGCCCGGCGTAGTGCTCGAGCGTGCGCACGAAGCGGGAGAGCTCCAGCTCCGACTCGTGGTGCGGCTTGCCCTGCTCCGCCGTCAGCAGCGGCGCCAGCTCCGGGATGTGTTCGGCGACCGCGCGGGCCCCCGCGAGGAGGACCGCCCCGCGGTGTGCGCCCGGCAGGCGGCGCCAGGACCGGAAGGCCTCCGCCGCCGCCGCCACCGCGTCGTCGACGGCCGCCGGTCCGCCGTCGCGGACGATCCCCACGGTGGTCCCGAGGGCGGGGTCGCGGACCTCGATCTCCGGCCCCCGGGCGGGCACGGACCGGCCGGCGACGAACATCCCGTCCACGTGGCCCTCCAGCTGCTCCGGGGTGGCGCGAGTATGTCCGCTGCGACCGGCCCGGACGTGCCCGCCATACCGCTGAGCGGGACACCGGGCGGGGGTTCCTGAGAGCGGAACACGGGAGCTGTCCGACGGCTGTGCCGCTGCTAGCTTCGCGGCGTTCCGAGCGGTCGGGGTCCGTCCCGGCCCCCGACCGGGCGAGGGCCGAGGTGGCGTGTGGAGCGGACCGTCGTCGTCTTCGGAGCGGGGCTCGCCGGTCTCACCGCAGGGGTGACCGCGCTGCAGGCCGGTGCGTACGTCGTGCTGTGCGAGAAGTCGGGCGCGATCGGCGGGTCGACGGCCCTCTCCGGTGGACTGATCTGGACGTTCGCCGACCTCGCCGAGCTGCACGCGGCGGTGCCGGACGGCGACCCGGTGCTGCAGGAGCTGGTGTTCGACGGGACGCCCGCGGCACGCCGGTGGCTGGGCGAGCAGGGCGTCCGGTTCACCACCGCGGAGCCCTCGGCCGAGCTCGCCCACGGCGGGTGGGCCGACGTCTCGGGGGAGAGCGGCATCCGTGGCCTCGGGCAGCTGGTCGAGCCCGCCCAGGCGCTGGCGGCGCTGCAGGAGCGGTTCACCGCGCTCGGTGGCGTGCTGCGCACGGAGACCGCACTCGACTCGCTCGTCCAGGACGACGCCGGTCGGGTGGTGGGTGCACGGGTGGCCACGGCCGACGGCGCGACGGCCGTCCTCCGGGCCGACGCCGTGGTGCTCGCCACCGGCGGCTTCCAGGGCAACCCGGAGCTGCTCACCCGCTACGTCGCCGGGGCCGACCACCTGTACCTGCGCGCGAACCCCTGGAGCACGGGCGACGCCTTCCTCGCCGCGACGGCGGTCGGTGCCGCCGCCTCGCCCGGGCTGGACACCTTCTACGGGCACGCGATGACGGCTCCGCCGGCCCGGTTCCGGCAGATCGAGTTCGGCGAGGTCACCCAGGGCTACGGCCAGGGCTCGATCGCGATCGACCTGCGCGGGCGCCGGTTCGCCGACGAGTCGGAGGGCACCGGCGAGGAGGTGCTCAACCAGCGCCTGGCGCGCCGGCCCGAGGGCCGGGGCTTCTACCTGTTCGACGACGACGTGGCCGGGCGGGCACGGACCGCCGGCAAGAGCGTGACGCGCGTGGTCGTCGACCGCGCACGGGCACACGGCGGGCACGTCGTCGTGGCCGATTCCTGGGACGAACTCGCCGACGGCCTGGCGACCTGCGGCGTGCCTGCCGCAGCCGTCCGGCAGACGCTCGAGGAGTACGACCAGCTCTGCGCGGGCGACAGCGGTACCGCCGGCCCGCACACACCCGGGCGCTCCCGCTTTCGCTTCCCCCTCCGCCGTCCGCCGTTCTACGCGGTTTCGGTCAAGGCGTCGATCACCGCCACGATGGGCGGGCTCGCCGTCGACGACGCGATGCGCGTGCTGCGCCGGTCCTCCTCGAGCTCGCCCCTCGCGCAGTCGGTCACCGACCCCGCCGACGTCCGGCTGAGCCCCGTCCCCGGTCTGTTCGCCGCCGGGGGCGACGTGGGGAACGTCAGCCGGCTCTCCTACATCGGCGGCCTCGCGACCGCGCTCACCACCGGCCGCGTCGCCGGGACGGAGAGCGCGCGGTGAGCCCCCTGGGCGCGCACGTCGTCGTCGACGAACCGGTGGGCGAGCCCGGTGGCCCCCCGGGAGCAGAGGTCGGCGACGACCGGCCCGGGGTGCTCTCGGTACAGCGCTGGCGCTCGGCCGACGGCAAGACCTGCCTCACCCTGGACCTCGCCACGGAGCCAGGTGACCCGGTGGTCGTCGACGCGCCGGACACCACGCGGGAGGGCCGGACGTCGGTCTACCGCTGCGTGCAGCTGCACCCCGGCGGGCTCGTGGCCCCGGCCGACGCCGGACACCTCTACCTCGTCCGGCTGCGCCCCGACCCCGCGATCGAGGAGGAGTGGAACCGCTGGTACAGCGAGGAGCACGTGCCGTCCCTGGCCGGCGTCGCCGGCGTGCTGTGCGCTCGCCGGTTCCGGGCGCAGAACCCCGACCGTCTCGGGCGCCGGTACCTCGCGATGTACCACATGACGGCGCCGGACGTCCCGCGGACCCGGGAGTGGAAGCAGGCGTCGGACAGCCCGTGGACCCGCCGCATGAAGCCGCACCACCAGGCGGGCAAGGTGCTCGACGTCTTCGGCCGCGTCGACGGCTGACGGTGCGGTCAGGCCGGGACCGGCCGGGTGCGGGACGCCACGAGCGTGCGCGCCGGCGCCGCCTGCGCGGCCCGCAGCGACACGGCATCGCGGAGCAGGCCCTCGACGAGGTACTCCCGCAGGTAGCCGTAGCCGCCGAAGAGCTGGACCGCCTCGATGCACGTGCGGACGGCGAGGTTCACGGCGCGCCGCGCCAGGTGCGCGTCGACGCTGCCCGTCCGGCGGTGGTACCGCAGCGCGGTGGCGCTCGCCGTGCACAGTTCGGAGCGCGCGTGGGCGACGGCGCCGGCGACCGTGGGGATCTCCACGAGGGGGGCGCCGAACTGGTGCCGCGACCGGACGTAGGCCGACGCGTGCTCGGTCGCGCCGATCGCCGCACCGATCGCCGCCACGGTGGTGCCGCCGGTCCACCAGGCGGCCGCGGTCGCCAGGGCCTCGCGGTGTGCCCGGCCGCACCAGCTGCCACGTAGGCCGGCCCGCAGCTCGGCGCGACGCACGCGCAGCACCGTCGTCCCGAGGCCGGGGAGTCCGCACCGGCGGACCGGCTGGGCCGGGTTCTCGGCAGCGGTCAGCACGAGGGCGTCGGCGCCGGGGTCGAACAGCAGGAGCGGGCCGGCACCGACCCCGAGGTCCAGGCGCGGCACGACGAGGACGTCGTCATCGGCCGGATCGACGTCCCCGAACCCGACGACGGCGGTCGACCCCGCCGCGACGTCCGCCGCCGTGGCGGTCTCCCCCACCGCGAGGAGGGCGTGCACCGCGGCGTGCGCGTGCACCACCGCCAGCGCGACGCTCGGGCTCACCTGCGCGAGCTCGCGGACCACGCGCAGCGTGGTGACCGCGTCCGCGCCCTGCCCGCCGACGTCCTCCGGCATGCCCAGGCTCCACAGCCCCGCGGCGGAGAGGTGCCCGACCAGCCCGGGGTCGAGCCGGTCGGCCACCTCCAGTCCGGCGAGCAGTGGCGCGATCCGACCGGTCGCCACGGCGCGGGCCACCGACACGAGCTCCGCGAGCTCCTCCTGCCCCGCCCCCGTCACCGCAGCGTCTTGCCCGGGTCCGGGGTGCGCCGCTCGGCGAAGGCGGCCGACGTCTCGTGCGACTCCTCGGTGCTCAGGTAGAGCGTGAGGAGCTGGTCGTGCGTGATGCGCGACAGGCCGGCCACCCCGCTGTGGCGTGCGGAGAACGCCGCCTTGAGGGCGGCGAGCGCCAGCGGGCTGCGGGTCATGAGCTCCGCCGCCACCTCGAGCGCCCGGGGCAGCGCCTCGCCGACCGGGACCACCTCGTTGACCAGCCCCATGGCGAGGGCTTCGGCCGCGGTGTACTTGCGGTTGAGGTACCAGACCTCCTTGGCGCGCTTCCGGCCCACGGTGTCCTCGAGGTACCACGTGCCGTAGCCGGCGTCGAAGCTCCCGACCATGGGGCCGACCTGGCGGAAGACGGCGTTCTCGCTCGCGATCGACAGGTCGCACATGGTCTGCAGCACCTGCCCGCCCCCGACCGCGTAGCCGTTGACGGCGGCGATCACCGGCTTCGGCACCTGGTCCAGCAGCTGGTACACGTCCACGATCGGCATCGCGCTGGCCGCGTCGAACCGGGTGAGGGGGTCGTGCTCCCCGCCGATGCAGAAGAACTTGTCCCCGGTCCCGGTGAGGACGGCGACGCGCTGCGCGCTGTCGGCCGCGAAGTCGCGCAGCGCCGCGGCCAGCTCGCGCGCGGTCAGGGCCCGGAACTTGTTGCCGGCCTCTGGCCGGTCGATGGTGACCGTGGTGATCCCCGACGTCCCGGTCTCGACCCGGATGTCCTCGTACGTCATGCCCGGGTCTCCAGATCCCGGATGCCGCGGCCGGCCTTGTCCCCGGTCCACCCCGCCTGGACGAGGCGGGCCAGCAACGGGGGTGGGGCGAAGCGCGGTTCGAGGGTGTCGGCGTAGGCCGCGCTGGTCGCGTGCAGGTGCGTGTCGATCCCGATCAGGTCGAGCAGCTCGAGCGGGCCCATCGGGTAGCCCAGGCCGAGCCGGAGCGCGGTGTCGATGTCCTGCGCGCTGGCCAGGCCGTCGTCGTAGGCCTGGACGACGTCGTTGACGTAGGGCATGAACAGGGAGTTGACGAGGAACCCTGGGCGGTCGTCGACCACGATCGGCTCCTTGCCGGCCGCCGTGCTCCAGGCCATCAGCCGTTCGACCGTCCCGTCGCTGGTCTGCAGCGCCCGCACCACCTCCACCAGCGCCATCACCGGCGCCGGGTTGAAGAAGTGCAGCCCCGCGACCCGGCCCGGGTGTGGCAGCGACGCGGCGATCTGGGTCACCGACAGGGCCGACGTGTTCGTCGCGATCACCGTCGTCGGGGGGAGCCCCTCGGCGAGTGCGCCCAGCAGTTCGCGCTTGACCCCGAGGTCCTCCACGACGGCCTCGACGACCAGGTCCACGCCGCTGACGTCGTCGAGGGCAGCGGTCCCCACCACCCGGGACAGCAGCTCGTCCCGCGCCTCCGTGGTGAGCTTCCCCCGGGTCACGCCGGCCTCGACGAACCGGCTCAGCCGCTCGAACCCGGCGTCCAGGCCGGCCTGCTCCGGCTCGTACACCACGACGTCGCAGCCCGCGGCCGCCGCCACCTGCACGATGCCGGCCCCCATGGTGCCGAAGCCCAGGACGCCGACCGCTCGGATGTCGTTCACGGGTCACTCCCTCGTCGTCAGGAACCGAAGAGCCGGGCGTCGTCGTACGTGCGGAAGCCCCGGCCGGTCTTCCGGCCCAGGTGACCGGCGGCGATCATCTGGGAGACCAGCGGCGGAGGGGCGAACTTCGGGTCGCGGAGCTGCTCGTAGAGGCTCGTCGACACGGCGTGGTGGATGTCGAGACCGACGATGTCGAGCAGGGCGAACGGCCCCATCGGGTAGCGCAGTCCACGGGTGACCGCCGTGTCGATCGAGTCCACGGTGCCCCGGCCGGCGGCCAGCGCGCGGATGCAGTCGTTCTCGAACGGGATCAGGAAACGGTTGACGATGAACCCGGGCGTGTCCGCGGTCGTCACGACGACCTTGTTCACCTCCGCGAGGAACTTGGCGGTGCGCTCGTAGGTCTCCTCGCTCGTCTGCCGGGCCTTGACGATCTCGACGAGCTTCATCAGCGGCGCCGGGTTGCAGTAGTGGGTCCCGATGACCCGCTCGGGACGGGCGGAGCCGGCCGCGATGGCGGTGACCGAGAGCGTGGACGTGTTGGTGTGGAACAGCGTCGTCGGGTCGCAGATCCCGTCGAGCTCCCCGAACAGCCGTGCCTTCGCCCCGACGTCCTCGACGACGGCCTCGACCACGACCTCGCACGGCGCGAGGTCGCCGATCGCGCCGGTGGCGACCAGACCGTCCAGCGCCGCGTCCCGGCGCTCGGGCGTGAGCTTCCCCAGCGCGACGCCGCGGTCGAGGAAACTGCCCACCGTCTCCCGGCCGCGCTCAGCGGCCGCCGGATCGGCGTCGTACAGCACCACCTCGTGCCCGGCCTGGGCGGCGACGATCGCGATGCCGCTCCCCATCGTCCCGGCACCGCAGACCCCGACCCTCGTCATGAGCGCTCCACTTCCGTTCGTGTCCCGGTCAGCGGGCGAGCTGTCCGCCGTCGACGACGACGGTCTCGCCGGTGATGAAGCCCCCGCCGCGCCCGGCGAGCAGCACCACGAGGTCACCGAGCTCCTCCGGGTCCCCCATGCGACGCAGGGGCACCCCCTTGAGGACGGTGGCCAGCGTGGTCTCGTCGTCCCGGAGGACGGCGTTCATGTCGGTCGCGACGTAGCCGGGGGCGACCGCGTTCACGGTGATCCCGTACCGGGCGAGCTCCACTGCCGCCGTGCGCGTCAGGGCGACCAGGCCGGCCTTGGCGGCCGAGTAGGAGGCGTAGCCGGAGATCCCCCGGAACGCGAAGTTGGAGGCGATGTTCACGATCCGGCCGCCGCCCTGCTCGCGCATGACCCGCGCGGCCGCGCGGGTGCCGAGGAAGGCGCTGCGCAGGTTCGTCGACAGCACCGCGTCCCAGCCGTCGTCGGAGATCTCCAGCAGCGGCGTGAACTCGATGATGCCCGCGTTGTTCACGAGGACGTCGAGCCGGCCGAACTCGGTGACGGCGCGCTCCACCAGGGCCTCGACCTCGGCGGCGCTGGTGACGTCGGTGGGGACCACCGCTGCCGTGCCACCCCTGCTGCGCACCTCACCGGCGACCACCTCCAGCTGGTCGAGCGACCGCGCGGCCAGGACGACCCTCGCGCCGGCGCCGGCGAGGGCGAGGGCGAGGGCGCGGCCGATCCCCCGCCCCGCCCCGGTCACCACCGCCACCGTGCCGGCGAGCGGGAGTCCGTCGGCTGCCGTGTGCGTCATGCGCTGCTCCTGCCGTACGTGGCAGCCGTGTCCCGCGAGATGATCAGCCGCTGGATCTCGTTGGTGCCGTCGTAGATCTGGGTCACCTTGGCGTCGCGGAGGAGTCGTTCCACCTCGCCGTCCGCCAGGTCGCCGTGGACGCCGAGCAGGTCGCAGGCCCGGTCGGCGAGGTCGACCGCCAGGTCGGTGCACCACAGCTTCGTGGCCGAGACCTGGGCGGCTAGCCCCGGCGCGTCGCCGTCGATCGCCCGGGCGGTCGCGTAGAGCAGGGTGCGCCCGGTCAGCAGACGCGTCCGCATGTCGGCCAGCGCGAACGCGGCCGACTGGTCCGGGGTCCCGTCGGTGTGGGCCACGTGCGCGGCGACGCGGTAGGCCCGGGTCGCGATGCCGACCCCCTGGGCGGCGGCGCTGAGCCGGGACTTCACCACCGACCGCATCGAGATGAGCCAGCCCTCGCCCTCGTCCCCGAGCCGGGCCGTCTCCGGCACGTGGACGTCGTCGAGGAACAGCTCGGCGGTCGAGGACCCGTGCATGCCCATCTTCTGCAGACCCTGGCCCCTGGTGAGACCGGGGGTGTGGCCCGGGACCAGGAAGGCGGTGATGCCCCGGCGTCCGGCCGTCCGGTCGACGGTCGCGAAGACGACGATGACGTCCGCCACGTCCCCGTTCGTGATGAAGGTCTTCGACCCGTTGAGGCGGTAGCCCCGCCCGTGCCGGACGGCGACGGTGCGCATGGACGCGACGTCGCTGCCGGCGTCGGGTTCGGTGATGGCGAGGGAGCCGAAGCTCTCCGCGGAGGCGAGCCGCGGGATCCAGCGGCGCTGTTGCTCCGGTGTGCCCTCGAGCAGCACGGGATAGCCCGCGTGCATCTGGGTCATGTAGATCAGCGACGTGGCCGGGCAGTGCTCCGCGATCTCCGCCACCGCGACGGCGTACGTGAGCGACGTGTCGCCCGAACCGCCCAGCTCGCGGGGGAACAGCAGGCCGCCCAGCCCGGCGTCGGCGAGCGCCCGGCAGCTGGGGCCGGCGAACTCCCCCGTCTCGTCCCAGTGGGCGGCCCGGGGCGCGACGGAGGTGGCGAGCACCGTGCGCAGGCGCGCACGGACCTCCCTCGTCCGGTCGTCGAGCAGGGTCTCGGGGACCGACTCCTCGGAGAACCCGGCCCGGGGCACGGCGAGCGACGCGGTCACCGCTCGGCTCCCGCCCGCGTCGCGGGACGGTCGAGGAAGGCCGCAACCCGCGTCCGCGCCTCACCCGAGACCGTCGCCAGCGCCGCCGCGTCGGTCTCGTGCTGCAGTCCGCGAGCCAGGTCACCGCCGGCCGCGGCCAGCAGCCCGAGCGCCAGCCGCGTGGCCAGCGATCCCCTGCCGGCGATCTGCCCG
The DNA here is from genome assembly GCF_054050715.1 of Blastococcus sp. SYSU D00669. NCBI lineage: Bacteria > Bacillati > Actinomycetota > Actinomycetes > Geodermatophilales > Geodermatophilaceae > Blastococcus > Blastococcus sp. SYSU D00669. The sequence goes on along the minus strand of NZ_JBJGZV010000006.1, from coordinate 50,431 downwards.
GCCAGCTCGACGGCACGCGGCAGGAGGGCCTCCGGCGCCAGCGGTTCCTCGGCGAGCAGACCCCACCGGTGGGCGCGCTCGGCGGGTACCCGGTTCCCCGTGGTGACCAGGTACGCGGCGGCCTGCCGGCCCACGAGGCCGCCCAGTCGCTGCGTCCCGCCGTAGCCGGGGATCAGCCCGAGTCCCGTCTCGGGCAGCGCGAAGGACGCCGTGGTGGAGGCGAGGACGAAGGTGGAAGCGAGCGCGAGTTCGAACCCTCCCCCGAGCGCGTACCCGTTGACCGCCGCGATGACGGGCACCGGGCTGCCGGCCACCCGCGCCATCACCCGCTGGCCGCGGGCCAGGACCTCGCGGGCCCGCGCGGCGTCCAGGCCGCGGAGCTCGCCGAGATCGGCGCCGGCGCAGAACGCGCGGTCCCCTGCGCCCGTGACGACGACGGCCCTGACGTCCGGGTCCCGCTCCAGACCGGTGAGCGCGTCCTCGAGTGCGTCCAGCACCTCGCTGTTCAGCGCGTTGAGCTTTGCCGGGCGGTTCAGCGTGATGACGGCGAGGCCGGGACGACGCTCGACCTGGACGACGACCTGACCGTCCATGCGCCACCTCCGCCGCTCGACTGCCCCTATGAGTAGCAGCGCGTCGCGGCGGGGCAGGGGGCGTCGTTCCGTGCACCGGAATGCCGATCCGGCCCGGCTCGATCAGCCCGCCGCCTCCGCGGCCACCGGACCACCGCCGGCCGCCTCCAGCACCGCGCCGCTCTCCAGGAGGGCCTGGACGCCGGCGGCATCCACCCCGATCTCGGCCAGGACCGCCCGCGAGTCCGCGCCCAGTGCGGGCGCCGGGCGTCGGGGCGCCTCGGCCTGGCTGATCCGCCACGGCGCCGCCACCACGTGCGTCACCTCGTCGCCGGCCGCGACCGGATCCCCCTCCGCGACGGGGAGGGCGAAGATCGACGCCCGGTCCCGGACGTGCGGATCCCAGACGACCTCGGACAGGGAGGCGATCGGGGCGGCGGGGACCCCCGCCTCGGCGAACGCCGCGAGCCAGTGCGCGCTGTCCCGCCGCGCCACGGCGTCGGCGATCCGGCCGATGACCTCCGGGCGGTGCCGGCGCCGTCCCTCGTTGGAGGCCAGCCGCGGATCGGCGGCGAGATCCGGTAGTTCCAACACCCCGCACAGCCGCGACCAGATGGCGTCGTTGCCCACCGCGATGCAGACAGGTCGGTCCAGCGCCTGGAACTGCTGGTACACGGCCAGCACCGAATCGGTCGCACCGGAGGGCGCCGGCTCGGGCTCTCCCGCGAGGTAGCTGGCGATCCGCGGCGCCATGAGCGCCAGATCGGCGTCGAGCAGCGAGATGTCGACGACCCCACCCGGGCCGCCGCGGGAGACCCGGTGCAGCGCGGCGATGATCGACAGCGCTGCGGACAGTCCGGCCACGATGTCCGACAACGGGGCGCTCACCCGCTGCGGCACACCCCCCGCGGCCCCGGTGACGCTCATCAGCCCCGACCGCGCCTGCGCGATGAGGTCGTAGCCGGGCAGCCGGCGGTCACGGCCGGTCAGGCCGAACCCGGACACCGCGCAGTAGACCAGCCGGGGCGAACGGGCGCAGACGGTCGCCGGGTCGACGCCCAGCCCCTCGAGTTTGGAGGGGTTGACGTTGTGGAGGAAGACGTCGGCGGACCCCACCAGCCGGCGCAGCACCTCGGCCCCCGACGCCGTGCGGAGGTCGATGGCGATGGACCGCTTGTTGCGGTTCGCCGCCGCGAACCACGCCGAACTGGCGCCCACGAAGGGCGGTCCCCAGCCACGGGCGTCGTCGCCGGTGGGGCGTTCGACCTTCACGACGTCGGCGCCCAGGTCGGCCAGGTACATGCTGGCCGTCGGTCCGGCGTAGGAGGTGGACATGTCGACCACCCGGATCCCGTCGAGCGGGAGCGGTGGCTGCCCCGCCCCGGCCGGATCCAGCGTCTCCAGGCTCATCGGACCTCCGATCTCGGGGGCCCGATGCTCGGGACGACGGCAAATGTCTGTCAACGGGGCACGGCCGCTCCGCGGAACGCCCCGAGCAGCGGGGTGACGCCCTCGGCGCACGCGGAGGGAGTCCACCGGCCGCCGCGCGCCGCCTACGGGAGTGACCCGGGGGCCGGCGCGGTTAGAATTGTCAGTCGCCAGCCGCTGCCCGCCGGTGTCGAGAGGACGTCCCGATGGGTTTCCAGGCACAACCGGTGTTCCGCGTACGCCAGCAGATCGAACGGCAGCTGCGTGCGGCCATCGTCTCCAAGACGATCGCGGAGGGCGAGAAGCTGCCCAGCGAGGGCCAGCTGGCCGAGCGGTTCGGGGTGTCCCGCCCGACGGTGCGCGAGGCGCTGCGCTCGCTGGCCGCCGCGGGGCTGATCGAGCAGGCGCCCGGCGCGAAGGGCGGCAGCTTCGTGCGCACGCTCGATGCCTCGGCGTTCAGCGCGATGCTCGGCGAGTCGGTCGGGTTGTTCGTCGACCTGGGCAACGCGCAGCCGGCCGAGGTGGCGGCGTTGCGCGACATCCTCGAGGTGCCCGCCGGGCGGCTCGCTGCGCGTCATCGCACCCAGGCCGATCTCGACGTGCTGGCCGGCATCCTCGACGTCCAGAAGCACACCACCTGCGACGACCCCCGGGTCCCCCAGCTCGACATCGACTTCCACTCCACCGTCGCGGCGGCGTCGGGCAACCAGGTCCTGCACGTCTTCGTCCGCGCGCTGCACACCGTGGCCCAACCGGTGCGGCACATGCACCTGACCCCGGGGACGGCCAGGACCGCGGTGCGCCAGCACCGGGCGATCCTCCGGGCCCTGGAGTCGGGGGACGACGAGGCGACCGAGCACGCCGTGCGAGAGCACCTGGACTACGTCAAGGACCTGCAGGCCGGTCCCTGCGGGACGTCGGGGCCGGTCGCCGCGCCGGACCTGCTCGGCGTCTCCCCCTGAGCCGACCCGCGGCGTTCGCCCGTGCCGGCCACCGTCACACGACGGGGATGGTCCGCTTGTGGCCCCAGAGGCTGGTCGCGTCGTAGGACCCGGTCGTCCACGTGTCGTCGTCCACGAGCCGCCCCTGGCACCCGTACTCGAGCTCGTGTCCCGAGGGCGTCTTCATGTAGAAGGAGACCATGTGGTCGTTGGTGTGGCGGCCGAGTCCGCAGGACACCGGCACACCGGCCGCCTCGGCGGCGTCCAGGGCCCGGCCGACCCCGTCGAGGTCCTCCACCTCGAGGCTGAAGTGCCGGAACCGGCTGGGGCCCTCCATCTCCCGGAAGGCCAGGCTGTGGTGGCGCCGGTTGATCCGCATGAAGCGGGTGACCCCGATCATGTCGCTCACCCGGAAGCCCAGGACGTCCTGGTAGAAGTGCAGGCTCGGTGCGAGCTCCGGCACGGTGAAGACGACGTGCCCCAACCCGAGCGCCCCGCCCACGTACCGGACGTCGGTCCGGCCGGGGCGCAGGGCGGCCTTGGGACGCAGTGCGCCGCAGAAGAACTCCAGCTGGTTGCCCGCCGGGTCGAGGCAGGTGGCCAGCCGGGCCACCTGCCGCACCGCCGCCTGGTCCGGCTGCTCCTTCACCGCCACGCCGTGGTGCTCGAGGTGGGCGAGGAGCTCGTCGAACTGGCGGGACCCGGCGACCTCCCAGCCCGCGCAGGCGAAGGCGTCCTCGCCGGCGCTCACCGTCAGGCGGTAGGCGCGCTCGTCGAGGCGGATGCGGACCGTGTCGTCACCGTCGACGACCTCTCCGCCGAGGACGTCGGTGCCGAACCGCGCCCAGGCATCCAGGTCGCGCGCGGTGAAGCCGACGTACCCCAGTCCGTACAGGTGTCCCATGGTCCGCACCCTTCGTCGCGGGCGGGCGACCGATCGCCCCGCCCTGCTCGGTCTCAGCCCGCCCGGTCGGCCGGCACGTCGGTCTCGACGAGCGCCGGGTTCACCGGGCGCCGCCTGGACACGCCGGCCCGCGCCGCCGTCTCGGCACCGACCCGCCCGTCGCGGAAGAACTCCAGGAAGACCTGCTGGAACAGCTCCGGCTGGTCGTTCTGCCCCTGGTGGCCGCAGTCGTCGGGGTAGAAGAACTGGACGTCCGGGAGTGCGTCCTCCTGCAGGTACCCGCGCGCCTCGACCGGGATCAGCGTGTCCTGGCGACCGTAGAGGTAGATGCCCGGGATCCCCACCCGGTCGAGCCGTCCCCGGGTCGTCAGACGGGCCCGGGCCGGCCCGTCGAGCGTGGCGCCGCTGTGCCGCCGGTGGGCGGCCGCGTTGCGCCGGGCCGCGGCGACCCGCATGGCAACGACGTCGTCGTCGACCTCGTCGGGCCGGCGCAGGATCGAGCTCAGCAGGGTGCGCATCGACCCGGCCGTGCCGTCGAACGCCCGGAGGTCGGGGCGCTCTCCCGCCGGACGGCGGTCGAGAGCGGCGACCGCCTCGGGCGGGACCAGGTCCCCGATCCCCCCTGCGACGAGCGCGAACCGCTCCACCCGTTCCGGGTGCGCGAGCAGGTAGTTCACCGCGTTGAGCGACCCCATCGAGTTCCCCGCGAGGGAGAACCGGTCCAGGCACAGCGCGGTCGTGAAGTCGTGGAGGAAGTCGAGGTGGCCGACCTGGCCGGCCGCGTAGAACCCCTGCTCGTCGGTCGTGAGGCCGAACCCGGGGAGGTCCGGGCAGTAGACGCGGAACCCGTGGTCGCCCAGGAAGCGCGTCATGCCGGCCCACCCGGCCAGGCCGGAGGAGCCCACGAGCCCGCCGTGCAGCAGGACGACGGCCGGGCCGTCCGCGCCGCCGGTCGTGTAGTGCGCCCGCACGCCCCCGGGCAGCCGCACCCAGCGGCTCAGGCAGCCCGGCGCGGCCGCCAGGCCCTCCGACGTCAGCGCCACGCCTCCACCTCCTGCCCTCCTCCGGCCGGTCCCGACGGTGGCAGCCCGCCCGGCGCCGGCCCAGTCCCGTGTTCGGCTGGGCGGAATGGGAATCAGGCGGGACCGGGCGGCGGGGCGAAGTCCGCGGGCGGCCAGCTCGGGAACTTCCGGTCCTCGACCTCGGGCCGGAACCGCTTCTCGGCCTCCGCGGTGAGCGCCGCGGGGGTCCAGGGGCCCTCCGCGGAGAGCCGGAGCGTCGGCCGGGGGAGGCTGTAGAGGAACACCTCGTAGCCGCGGGCGCCGATGACCTGTCCGGTGCACCAGGCGGAGTCGTCACCGGCCAGCCAGCGGACGACCCGCGCGCAGTTGTCCGGGGACCGGCGGGCCACCGCAGCGGGGTCCTGGTCCTCGCGCGGGGGGGTCATGCGCGTGTCGGCGGCCGGCGCCAGGGCGTTGCAGGTCGCTCCGCTCCGGGCGAGCGCATTGGCCGTCGAGTAGGTCAGCCCGACGATGCCGAGCTTGGCGGCCGAGTAGTTCGGCTGGGCGGTCGAGCCGTAGATGCCGGAGTCGGACGTGAAGTTGACGATCCGCCTGCCGAGCCGACTGTCGCCGAGCGACCGCCAGTAGGCGGCCACGTGCCGGCAGGTGTTGAACGTGCCGTCCAGGTGCACCCGCAGGACGGCCGACCACTCCTCGGCGGTCATGTTCCACAGCATCCGGTCGCGCACGATGCCCGCCACGTTGACCACGACGTCCAGGCCACCGAAGGTGTCGACGGCCCCCTGCACCATCCGCTGCGCCGCGGTGAAGTCGGAGACGTCCCCGCCGTCGGCGACGGCGGTCCCACCGGCGGCCCGGATCTCCGCCACGACTTGGTCGGCGGGCCGCTCGTCGGCGGCCGAACCGTCGAGCGCGACGCCCAGGTCGTTCACCACCACGGCCGCCCCCGCGGCCGCGAGCTGGCGGGCCACCGCCGCTCCGATCCCCCGTCCGGCCCCCGTCACCAGTGCCACGCGTCCGTCGAGCTCGCCCGGCATCGCCCCTCCTCATCGCCGCCGCGGGCCATCCGGACGACGTCGTCGGGCCGGACACCCTTCCCGCTGGCGCACCCTGCGTCCCGTGGGGGTGGCGGCGCCAGCTCGTGTGCCGGACGGTGGACCACGACGCTGCCGGCGCCCGAGCTGACCGCCCAGACTCGGCCGGGCAAGGGGTCCTGCGGCGATGGGGATGTGCTGACGTGGCAGACGACGAGTCCTGGGTGGTCGCGTGCGCGGTCGACGACCTCCCGCCGGGCGAGGTGCTCCCCGTGCCCGGCACGATCCCCGCGATCGCGGTCTACAACGTCGACGGTGAGTTCTTCGCCACCGACGACACCTGCACGCACGAGGTCTCCTCGCTCGCCGAGGGGTACGTCGACGGCGACGTCGTCGAGTGCGCGTTCCACTTCGCCAAGTTCTGCATCCGCACCGGGGCGGTGCTGTCCTTCCCGGCGACGGAACCGCTCGGCACGTACTCGGTCCGCGTGGTCGACGACAAGGTGCACGTCGACACGGCCAGCCGCACCAGGCCCGCGCGGTGACCCCCCGCCGGCTCGTCGTCGTGGGAGCGAGCGCCGCCGGCGTCGCGGCCGCGATGGGCGCCCGCGAGGCCGGCTGGGACGGCGGGATCGTCGTCGTGGGCGCCGAGGCGCACCAGCCGTACGAGCGCCCGCCGCTGTCGAAGGCGCTGCTGACGGGGGCCGAGCCGCACGCGAAGCCGCTGCTCACCGCCGACCGACAGCGCGAGCTGGACCTCGAGCTGGTGCTGGGCCAGCGCGTCGTCCGGCTGGATCCCCCGACCCGCACGGTCACCCTGGCCGACGGGACGGTGCTCGCGGCCGACGGCGTCGTGCTGGCGACCGGCGCCCGTCCCCGCACGCTCGACGGCCTGGACGGGGACGCCGTGCACGTCCTCCGGACGCTGTCGGACGCCACCGAATTGGTGCGACGCTTCGACGGGAGCCCGGTGGCGGTCGTCGGGGGTGGCTTCATCGGTATGGAGGTCGCGGCGGCGGCCCGGGTCCGCGGGCACGAGGTGGCCGTCATCGAGGCCGCCCCGCTGCCGCTGCTGGCCGGTGGCGGTCCGGCGCTCGGCGCGTGGTTCCGCGCGCGGCACGCGGAACGGGGGGTGCGCGTCCTGACCTCGGCCGGTGTCACGGGGGTGCGCCGTGGGGCCGGCGGGGCTCCCGCCGAGCTGCTCCTCACCGACGGCAGCCGGGTTCCCGCCGGCGTGACCGTCGTGGGCATCGGGGTGGTCCCGCGCACGGAGCTGGCCGAGGAGGCCGGCCTGGAGGTCGCGGACGGCGTCGTCGTGGACGCCACCGGGCGGACGAGCCACCCCTGGGTCTACGCCGCGGGGGACGTCGCCAACCACCGGGTCGGCGGACGACGACGCCGGGTCGAGCACTGGACGGTCGCCGCGGAGCAGGGACGGGCCGCCGGACGCTCGGTGGCCGGCGTGCCGACCCCCTGGCGGTCACTGCCCTACTTCTGGTCCGACCAGTACGACCTGACCCTCCAGCTCTTCGGTGCGCCGCACCCCTCGGACGCGGTCGTCCCGCGGAGGGAGTCCGCCGACTCGGCGTGCTGGTTCTGGTTGCGGGACGGCCGGGTCAGCGCGGTCGCCGGCGTCAACTGCCCCGCCGAGATCCGGGCGGGACGGCAGCTGGCCGCCGCGGCGGCGCGCGTCCCCGTCGACGTGCTGGCGGACCCGGCTGCCGACCTCCGTGGCCTGGGACGGTCCGCATCGGGGGCGGGCGGGACACCGCTGCGGGTATGAGTCCGGAGCGCTCTGTCCCGGTTGCGGAACGTGAGCGACCTGCTTCCCGAGCAGAGTGAGCTGGATTACACTCCGCCAATAGTCTGACATTCACAGGCGACGTCCGACGGTGGAGACCATGACGCTTGAAGCTGGCACGCTCCTCGACGGCTCCCCCTCGAACCGCAGGACGGACCCGCTCGGGGACACCTCGTCCAGCGTGGGCAAGGCGCTCTCGCTCCTCAACGCCTTCATCGGGGCGAACAACGAGGTCCTCGGGGTCAGCGAGATCGCGCGGAGGGCCGGGGTCGCGAAGTCCACCGCCCACCGCCTGCTCGCCGTGCTGGAAGGGCACGGGCTGGTCGAGCGGGCGGGAGATGGCTGGCTGCTCGGGGCGCACCTGTTCCGGCTGGGTAACACGGTGGCGATGTGCCGGCCGCACCGCCTGCGCGACCGGGCACTGCCGTACATGCAGGCCCTGCACATCGCCACCCAGGCGATGGTCAACCTGGGGGTGCTGCACGGGCCGCAGGTCCTCTACATCGAGAAGCTCGCCGCCCGCGGGGGCCTGGAGAGCCCGGCGAGGGTCGGTGGGTGCATGCCCATCTACTGCACGGCGATCGGCAAGGCGATGCTCGCCTTCTCGCCCGACGACCTGTTCGACAGCGTCGTGGCCGCCGGCATGCCGGGCCGGACCACCCAGACGATCACCTCTCCCGACGTGCTGCGCCAGGAGCTGGTCCAGATCCGGCGAACCGGGTTCGCGATCGACCGCCAGGAGTCCAAGGTGGGGATGGCCTGCGTAGCCGCGCCGATCCTGCGCGACGGGCGCCCGGTGGCCGGGCTCTCGGTCTCCGTCGACATCCGGCGGGGGCTCCCTCAGCAGTTCGTCCCCCGCCTGCTGCGCACGGCCGGCTTGATCGCGGCACGACTGCAGGTCGGGGAGGACGACCTCCGGTGAGCTGACGTCCGGTTGCCGTTCCGGCTGCCCGAACGGGCGGCCACGAAGCAGGATGCGCCGCCGCTAGCGTCGCGGGGTGAGGTACCGAGCCCCGCTTGCCGACATCGGCACCGCCCTGACGCACGCCGCCGGACTGGACGAGCTGCTCCGCCTCCCTGGGTTCGGGCACCTGGACGAGGGCACGGTCGCGGACCTCCTGGCCGAGGGGGGCCGCTTCGCCGAGCAGGTCCTCGCCCCCACGCTGCGCGCGGGCGACCTGGCGGGTGTCCGCCTCGAGCAGGGCCGGGTGCGGGTGCCGCCGTCGTTCCGCCCCGTCTACCGGCAGCTGGCCGAGGCCGGCTGGGCGTCGATCGGGCATCCCGTGGAGCACGGCGGCGCCGGTGCTCCGCTGACGCTCACGCTGGCGGTCCGGGAGATGCTCTTCAGCGCCAACCTGTCGCTGGCGATGTGCCCGTTCCTCGCCGGCGGCCTCGTGACGGCGTTGCTGGCCCACGGCAGCGATCGGCAGAGGGACACGTACGTCCCGCGGCTGGTGTCGGGCGAGTGGGCGGCGACCATGTGCATCACCGAGCCGCAGGCGGGCTCGGACGTCGGCGCAGTGACCACCCGGGCCGTACGCACGGAGGACGGCACCTACCGCGTCTCCGGGCAGAAGATCTTCATCAGCTACGGCGACCACGACCTGACCGAGCAGATCCTGCACCTCGTGCTGGCCCGCCTCCCGGGGGCGCCGGCGGGGACGCGCGGCCTCTCGCTCTTCCTCGTGCCCAAGCGCCTCGTCGGTGCGGACGGGAACCCGGCAGGGCACAACGACGTCGTCGTCACCGGGGTCGAGCACAAGCTCGGCTTGCGGGGATCTCCAACCTGCTCGCTCACGTTCGGCGCGGGAGACGGTGCGGTGGCCGAGCTCGTGGGCGAGGAGCACCGGGGCATCGCGGCGATGTTCACGATGATGAACGACGCGCGGCTGGGTGTCGGTCTGCAGGGCGTCGCGCTGGCCGAGCTCGCCTGCCAGAGCGCGGTCGCGTACGCCCGTGAGCGCGTGCAGGGCCGCACAGCGGCCGCAGCCGGGCCGGTGCCCGTCATCGAGCACCCGGACGTGCGGCGGACGCTGCTGGGCATGCGGGCGACCGTCGCCGCGATGCGGGCGCTCGCCTACGCGACGGCCCGGGCGATGGACCTGGCAGCGGCGCACCCCGACGCCGCCGTCCGTGCCGCGCAGCAGGCGCGGGCCGATCTGCTCACGCCTGTCTGCAAGGCGTGGTGCACCGACCTGGCGGTGGAGGTGGTGTCCCGCGCCGTGCAGGTGTTCGGGGGCAGCGGGTTCGTCGAGGAGACGGGGATCGCCCAGCTGTACCGCGACGTGCGGATCACCCCGATCTACGAGGGCACCAACGGCATCCAGGCGATCGACCTCGTCGCCCGAAAGGTCCTGCGCGACGGTGGTCGTGCCGTGCAGGAACTGATCGGTGAGGCAGGACGCTCCGCCGCGCAGCTCGACGGGCGCAGCGCCGGACCCGCCGGCCCGCTGCGCGCGGCGGTGACCGTGCTGGCCGAGACGACCGCCTGGCTGGTGGAGCAGCGGGAGGCGACGGTCGCCGTGCTGGCCGGAGCCGCGCCGTACCTGCGGCTGCTCGGCACGGTGGTGGGGGGTGCGCTGCTCGCCGACACGGCGCACGGGAGCCGCGTCCGCCAGCAGGCGCGGGACGAGGTCGACCGGACCGGCCTGCTGCTCCGGGTCTACACGGGCCAGGTCCTGCCGGACGTGCACGCCCTGGCACGGCAGGTGGCGTCCGGGGCCGAGGACCTCTACCCGCAGGGCGTGGACGCCTGGGCCTGAGCGCGACGGCGCTCGTCAGGCGGGCTGGTCCCCGACGGTCGCGGCGCCGTGTTCGACGCGCAGGTCCCCGTCGGACACCATCGAGCGGAGCCGCACCTTGTCGTACTTGCCCACACTCGTCCGGGGTACGGCCGCGACGAACGACCAGGAATCGGGCACCCACCAGCGGACCACCCGTTCCGACAGCCAGGCGCGCAGCTCCCCCGGGCCGGCCTGCGCACCCGGCCGCAGGACCACGACCGCGAGCGGCCGCTCCTGCCAGCGCGCGTCGGCGATGCCGACGACGGCCGCTTCCACCACATCGGGGTGGGCCGTGAGCGCGTCCTCCAGGGCGACCGAGGAGATCCACTCGCCGCCGGACTTGATCACGTCCTTGCGCCGGTCGCTGATCCGCAGCACGCCGTCGGCGTCCAGCGTGCCGACGTCCCCCGTCCGCAGCCAGCCGTCGTCCGTGAACGAGTCCGCGCCCGCACCGCGGAAGTACGACCCGGTCACCCACGGCCCGCGCACCTGCAGCTCGCCCAGCCCGCCACCGTCCCGGGGGACCACTGCTCCCCCCTCGTCCACGACACGTCCCTCGACCCCGTACAGCAGCCGGCCCTGCGACGAAGCGACGTCGCCCGTGTCGGTCGCCTCCCGGGGGCGGGCGACCGCACCCAGCGGCGAGACCTCCGTCATGCCCCACGCCTGGACCAGCGGCACCCCGAAGCGCCGGCGGTAGGCCTCCGTCAGGGCGCTCGGCACGGCCGACCCCCCGCAGAGCACCAGCCGGAGCGAGCCGAGGTCGACCGGATGCACGTCGGCGTGGGCGAGCAGGTCCGCCCACAGCGTCGGCACGCCGCCGGTCACCGTGACCCGCTCGCCCGCGACGACCGCGGCCACGTGTGCCGGCGACAGGTCGCCGTCGGTCAGCACCAGGCTGGTCCCCGACAGGAAGGCGGCGTACGGCCAGCCCCACGCGTTGGCGTGGAACATCGGCACGAGGACGAGCGCACGGTCCGCCGCGCTCAGCCCCACCGCGTTGGCCGAGCACACGGACAGGGCGTGCAGGACCGTCGACCGGTGGCTGTACACCACGCCCTTCGGCATGCCGGTGGTGCCGCTCGTGTAGCACATCGCCACCGCTGCGCGCTCCGCCGGATCGGCCTCCCAGTCGATCGCCGGACCGCCCGCGACGAGGTCGTCGTAGCGCAGCACCCGCTTCCCGGTCGCGGCGAGCGGGGCCACGTCCCCGCTGCCGGTGACGACGACGGTGTGCACCCGCGGCAGACCGGCGAGCACCGGAGCGAACCGCTCCACCAGGGTCCCCCCGACGAGGACGACCGTGTCCCCGGCGTGCTCGGCGACGGCCGTGAGCTCGGCCGTCGACAGCCGCACGTTCAGGGTGTGCAGCACCGCACCGGCGGCCGGGACGCCGTAATACGCCTCGAGGTGCTCCTGGCAGTTCCACAGGAAGGTCCCGACGGGTTCCCCCTCGCCCACACCGAGGGCGCGCAGGCCGGCAGCGAGGGCACCGGCGCGCGTGATCACCTCGGCGAAGGTCGCCCGCGTCGTCCCGGACCGGGTGACCGTCACCACCTCGGCCCGGCCGTGCACCGCCCGGGCGTGGCGGACGACGGACTGCACCGTCAGCGGGCGGTCCTGGACCGTGGCTTCCATCGGCGGCAGCGTGCCACGGCGGGCGGCGCCGTCCGAGGTCCCCGGTCCGGCACGTGGAACGCCTCCGCCCCGGCGAGGGCGGCCCCGGGATACACATCGGGCCGCGGCTCCTCTGCCGCACCGCCCGACGGAAGGCTGCCCGGGATGCGCATCGGCATGCAGATCGGCTCGCGCTCGCTGGAGTTGCTCGACGCCGCCGCCGATCTCGAGAGCGCCGGGCTGCAGATCGCGTTCGTCCCGGAGCTGTACGGCTTCGACGCCGTCAGCCGGCTCGGCTACCTCGCCGCGCGGACGACCGCTCTGGAGATCGCCTCCGGCATCCTGCAGCTGTACACGAGGACGCCGACCCTGACCGCGATGACCGCGGCCGGGCTGGACCAGCTGTCCCGCGGCCGGTTCACCCTCGGCGTGGGGGCGTCGGGGCCGCAGGTCATCGAGGGCTTCCACGGGGTCCGCTACGACGCCCCGGTCGGGCGCACCCGTGAACTCGTCGAGATCTGCCGCTCGGTCTGGGCGCGCGAGCGGCTGGTGCACCACGGACAGCACTACGACGTGCCGCTCCCGGCCGGCCAGGGGACGGGCCTGGGCAAGCCGCTGAAGCTGGTCGACCACCCGGTGCGCGAGCGGATCCCCGTCATGCTGGCCGCGATAGGCCCGAAGAACGTCGAGCTGGCCGCCGAGATCGCCGAGGGGTGGCAGCCGATCCTCTTCCACCCTGATCGGGCGGCGGAGGTCTTCGGACCGGCGCTCGACCGCGGGCTCGGGCGTCGCGACCCGGCCCTCGGTCCGCTCGACGTCGCACTGCAGACCGCCGTCGCGATCGGTGCCGATGTCGCCCGCGAGCGGCAGGTGGTGCGCGAGGAGCTCGCCCTCTACGTGGGCGGGATGGGTGCTCGCGGGAAGAACTTCTACAACGACCTCGCGGCGCGGTACGGCTACGCCGAGGAGGCCGCGCGCGTGCAGGAGCTCTACCTCGCCGGCCGCAAGGAGGAGGCCGCCGCGGCGGTGCCAGAGGGGCTGGTGGACGCCACCAGCCTGGTGGGCACCGCGGAGGAGGTGGCGGAGCGGCTGGCCGCCCTGCACCGGGCAGGCGTCACGACGCTGATCGCCAAGCCGCTCGCCGCCGACGTGCCCGGCACGCTGCGGATCATCGAGCAGTTGCGGCTGATGGCGTCCTGACGACCCGGAACACCGGGTACACCACCACCGGCCCCGAACCGTCCGTCGACCGCTCCTCCCACTCGACGACGACGGGGTCCCCGATCCGCAGGGCGGCCGGGTCGTCGGCGCGCACCTCGGAGAGGACCCGCGGACCGCCGTGGAGGTCCACCCAGGCGACGGCGTAGGGGGTCCTGGCGGCGAAGTAGGGATCGCCGTGCCGCCGGACGACGGTGAAGGTGTAGACCGTCCCGCTCACCGGGTCCGGCAGCGCCCGCCAGGTGAGGTCCAACGAGCCGCACGCGGGGCAGTGCCCCCGCGGGTACCACACGGGCCGTCCGCACCGGTCGCAGAACGGCACCCGGAACTCGTGGCGGGCGGTTCCCTCCCAGAACGGGGCGGTGTCCGGCTCGTCGAGGTCGGGCAGCGGGCGCGCGAGCTCCCCGTTCACCGGTCGGCTCCCAGGACCACGGTGGCGCAACCGTGGCGGGTGCCGAGCGTGCCCCCGTTGCCGTGGGCGACGGCCAGCCGGGCACCCGGTACCTGCGCGGTCGACCGGCCGCGGAGCTGTCGCGTGGCCTCGATGAGCAGGAAGATCCCCCGCATGCCGGGGTGGGTCGACGACAGCCCGCCGCCGTCGGTGTTGAGCGCCGGACCGCCGGAGCGGTCGAAGCGCAGACGGCCGTCGGACACGTATGGACCCCCCTCCCCCTTCGCGCAGAAGCCGAGGTCCTCCAGAGCGGCGAGGACGGTGAACGTGAACGAGTCGTAGAGCATGGCCACGTCGACCTCCTGCGGCGAGACGCCGGCCCTGGCGAAGGCGTCCGCGGCGCTGCGCGCCGCCGCGGTCGTGGTGACGTCGCTGCCGGTCGCCACCGCGCCGGTCGCCTCTCCCCCGCCGAGGACCCAGACCGGCGGCTGCGCAGTGCCGGCGGCGACCTCGGCCGACGCGATGACCACGGCGCCGGCCCCGTCGCTGACCAGGCAGCAGTCCAGGGCGTGCAGGGGGTCGGCGATCACCCGCGACGAGACGACGTCCTCGACGGTGAGCTCCCCCGTGTCACGGACGCCCAGCGCCGCCAGGCCCGCGACCGCCTGCGGGTTGCGGGTGGCGTGGTACCGGGTGACCACGGCGATCTCTGCCAGCTGCTCCGGCGTCGTGCCGTACTCGTGCAGGTGGCGCATCGCCGCCATGGCGTAGTTGCCCACCACGGGCAGCCCCCAGGGCAGCTCCGTGTTGTTCACGACGGCCGGGTAGACCACCTTGGGCACACCCGTGCCGACGGCTCGCATCGAGCTGCGTGCGCGGGAGCCGTAGGTCAGCAGGGCGACGCGGGCCCGGCCGGCCGCGATGTCCCGAGCGGCGTGGATCGCGTGCGCCTCGTAGGAGGCCCCGGCGAGGTTCGTGCCGTCGAGCACCCGTGGGGTGATGCCGAAGTACTCCGCGGTGCTCATCAGGCTGAGCTCGCCGGTCTCGGGCACGTCGTAGAGCGCGTCGACGTCGGCCAGGGTCAACCCCGCGTCCTCCAGCGCCCGCACAGCACAGGTGGCCTTGAGCCGGATCTCCGAGGTGTCCGGGGCCACCCGGTCGGGGTGCTCGTACACCCCCACGATCGCCGCGGCCGGCCCGCCCGTCACCGGCGGCCGCCCTCAGGTGATGAGCAGCGCATCGACGACACGCGGCCCTTCGGGGGTGAGGACGACGGGGTTCAGCTCGAGGGTGCTGTACGCCGCCAGGTCACCGTCGGCGAAGTGCCCGGCCAGCTCCGCGGTGAGCCGGGCGAACGACTGGAGAGCCGCCGGGCCGACCGCCCGGGCCAGGCCCCAGCGGGTGAGGCTGTCGACGGTCTCGTCGACCGTCGGTGCCTCCGGGCCGGTGAGAGCCAGCGTGCCCAGCGGTGGCACCAGCTCCACCGCCCAGCCGCCGACCCCCACGGTCACGGTCGGGCCCGCCACGGCGTCGCGGATGAACCCGAGCAGCAGCTCCGGGCCGCGCACCATCCGCTGGACCAGGAAGCGCACGGGTCGGTCGACCCCCGCCGCGCCGATGTCGCGGCGCATCTGCTCGCACGCCGCGGCCACGGCCTCGGGCGAGACGAGGTCGAGGCGGACGCCGCTGACCCGGCCCTTGTGGGCCAGCCCCTCGACGGCGGCCTTGACCGCGAACGGACCCTCCACTCCGGCCGCGTGCTCCGCCGCAGCCCGCGGGTCGTCGACCACGACGCCGTCCACGAGAGGCACGCCGAGCCGGGCGAGCACGTCCCGCGCCTCGGCCTCGGCCAGGACCCCGCGAGCGGTCGCCGGCCCCGCACCTTCCCGGTGCCCGCCGCCGACGCCGCCGGCGACGGGGTACACCTTGGCGGCGGCGCTCATCGCGGCGACGAAGCTCGGCCCGGAGACGACCGGCTGCTTCGCGGAGAGCTCGTCCACCCACGGCGTGACCGGCTCGCCGAAGGTGCTGGCGGTGAGGGTGACCTTGCCGGCCTCCCGCGCGGACTCGGCCAGGCCCAGCAGGCCGTCGCGGAACCAGAACCGGTCCGCCGCGTCGTCCGGCCACGGTAGCGCGTAGGGCTCCACCACGACCCCGACGGCGGGATCACGGAACACCTGGTCGCGCACCTGCTTCTTGCGCTCCCCGTTGGCGCCGGTGAGGTCGAGCGGGTTGCCGATGTACACCCCGGACGGCATCAGCTCGCGCAGAGCCTCCACCGTGGTCGGCGACAGCTCCGCCAGCGCCACCCCGTACCGGCCGGCCAGGTCCGCGGCGTAACCCGCGGCGCCCCCGCTGCCGGTCAGGACGAAGACACCGGCCTCCGGACGCCCGCCGGCGTGCGCCAGCAGCTGCACGAGGTAGGGGAGCTCCTCGATCGAGTCGACGGAGACCACGCCCAGCCGCCACAGCCATGCCTGGATCAGCCGGTCGGACCCGACCACCGCCCCCGTGTGCGACTGGGCCACCACCGCCGCCCGTTCCGAGCGGGCCAGGCAGAGCGCGAGGACGAGCTTCCCGGCCGCGCGGGCCTGACGGGCCGCGGCGGCGAACCGTTCGGGCTCGCCGACCCCCTCGAGGACGAGGACGAGCAACGAGTCGTCCCCTGCCACGAACTCCTCGAGGGCGTCGGCCACGCCGAACGCGGCACCGTTGCCGATGGAGTAGGCGAGGTGCACGCCCGACCCGCTCGCCGCCACCGCGCCGACGACACCGGACAGCAGCGCGCCGGACTGGCTGACGACTGACACCGTGCCCGCCGTCAGCCCTCGGGGCAGCGGTTCGGCCACCAGCGCCAGCCGCCGCCCGAGGTCGGCGAAGCCGACGCAGTTGGGGCCGATCAGACGGGCGCCCGCCGCGCGGCAGCGCGCGGCGATCCGCTGCTCGCGCTCGGCTGCGGCCGGGTCACCGGTCTCCCGGAACCCGTTGGAGATCAGGACGATCGTCCGCACACCGCGCCCCAGCAGCTGCTCGACGGCGTCCTCGGCGAGCTCCGGTCGCAGCAGGCACACACCGACGTCGGGAGCGGCGGGCAGATCGGCGATCGACGCGAACGCCGGCAGGCCGTGCACCTGGCTCTGGCGCGGGTTGACCGGCCAGACGGCGCCGGTGAAGCCGTGGTCGGCGAGGTTCCTGACCAGCCAGTAGGTCCACGGCATGGACTCGGAGGCGCCGACGAGCGCGACCGCTCCGAGGGCGTCGGCCTCCTGGCCGGTCCCCATCAGTCGACCCGCCGGAGGAAGTTCGCGAACCGCTCCGTCTTCGGCGCACGCAGGATCTCCTGGGCGGGGCCGTTCTCCACGACGACGCCGTTGTCCATGAAGACGCAGCGGTCGGCGACCTCGCGCGCGAACCCGACCTCGTGGGTCACGACGATCATGGTCATGCCGCTTCGGGCCAGGTCCTTCATCGCCGTGAGGACCTCCCCGACCAGCTCCGGGTCGAGCGCGCTGGTCGGCTCGTCGAAGAGCATGAGGGCGGGCTCCATCGCCAGCGCTCGGGCGATGGCGACCCGCTGCTGCTGCCCACCGGACAGCTGCCGCGGGTACTGGTCGATCTTCTCGGCCAGACCGACCTGCTTGAGCAGCTTCTCCGCCTTCGCTCGGGCCTCCCCTCGGGACAGCCTCTGGACCTTGCACGGAGCGAGGGTGATGTTCCGCTCCACCGTGAGGTGGTTGAACAGGTGGAACTGCTGGAAGACCATGCCCATCTGCGCCTGCTGGCGGGCGACGTCGCGGCCCCGCCGTTCGCGCAGCTTCCCCTTGCGATCGCGCTCGTAGCCCAGCAGCTCCCCGCGGAAGTAGATCGAACCGCCGTCGATCGGCTCGAGCTGTTGGACGCAGCGGATGAAGGTCGACTTCCCGGAGCCCGAGGGCCCGAGCACCACGACGACCTCGCCGCGGCGGACCTCCATGTCCACCCCGGCCAGCGCAGGGACGGACCCGAAGGACTTGCGCACACCGCAGGCCCGGAGGATCACGTCGTCCTCGCGTGCCCGCACGTCGTGGTCGAGGACGTCGCCCATGGTCACAGTTCCGCCTCCCGGCTGGCGACGACCTGCTCGGCCCGGCGTCGGCGGAGACCGCGGGTCGGCCTGGTGGGTGTCGAGTCGGCCCGACCCAGGCGGCGCTCGAGGTAGCGCTGGAGGAGGTCGAGGACCGAGATCAGCGCGAAGTACCAGATGCAGGCCACCAGGAGGAGCGGGATGACCTCGAAGTTGCGGTTGTAGATGTTCTGCACCTCGTGCAGCAGCTCGGACACCGCGACGGTGCTGACCAGCGCCGTCCCCTTGAGCATGCCGATGGTCTGGTTGACCGTCGGCGGGATCATGAAGCGCAGGGCCTGCGGGAGCACGATCAGGCGGAACGTCTGGTGCCCTCGCAGAGCGAGGGCGCTCGCGGCGTCCCGTTGCCCTCGGTCGACCGAGAGCAGGCCGGCCCGGACCACCTCGGACATGTAGCCGCCCTCGTGCAGCGCCAGGCCGAGGACGGCCGCGGTGAACGGGGTGATGATCTCGTTGGCGTCCCACGACCCGAAGGACGGCCCGAACGGGATCCCGATGGAGATCTCCGGCACCAGGTAGGCGAGGTTGAACCAGAAGATCAGCTGCACGAGGAGCGGCACACCGTAGAAGAACCGGGTGTAGGCCCACGCGGCCGTGGACAGCGGCCTGAACGACGACATCCGGGCCGCGGCGACGGCGATGCCGATCGCGATGCCGAGGACCATGCCGATCGCCGTCAGCTCGATCGTGACGAGCAGGCCGTGCAGCACCAGGTCGTCGAAGAGGAACTCGCCGACGACGTGCCAGCGCAGCCGGTCGTTGGTGACGAGGAAGTTCACGAACTGGGCCGCGAGCACCAGGAGCAGCACGACCACGGCGATCCGGCCCGGCCGGATCCTCCGCTGCGCCGTCGAGATGTCGTCGGGTGCCGCCGGCGCGCCCCCCGAGAGGGACGTGCCGGCGGCCGGATGGGCGGTGGTCATGCGTCGCTCCCCGCAGTTCTCCGTGCCGAGCCGGCTCGGGATCCGGTCAGTTGCTCGGCGTTGCGGGGGTCGACGAACCATCTCCGCCGGCCGCAGCGCCCGCGGGGTTGATCTCGGGCTCAGGGATGGTGACGCCCTCCATGCCCCACTCGGTCATGATCTCCTCGTAGGTGCCGTTGTCGAACAGTTCCTGCAGCGCCGCGTGGATCGCGTCGCGCAGCTCCGTGTTGTCCTTGGTGAAGGCGGCGC
The DNA here is from genome assembly GCF_054050715.1 of Blastococcus sp. SYSU D00669. Classification (NCBI taxonomy): domain Bacteria; kingdom Bacillati; phylum Actinomycetota; class Actinomycetes; order Geodermatophilales; family Geodermatophilaceae; genus Blastococcus; species Blastococcus sp. SYSU D00669. Next base: position 31,425 of record NZ_JBJGZV010000006.1, on the reverse strand, counting down.
CGAGCTGGGTGACGACGAAGGGGTCCTCGTCGGCGATGAAGAACTCCCACTTGTCCTCGGCCTGCTGCGTCGTGTACGCGGCCTCGGCCGGCGTGGTGCCGTAGGCGTCCGCCCGTCCCGACTGCACCGCCAGCTGCAGATCGGCGCGCTGGGCCAGGTCGATCTTGGTGGGGGCGTCCTCGCCCTCCTCCTGGCAGAGGGCGGTCAGCGTGTCGAAGGCGGCGTTGAGCGGCACGCTGGACGAGATCAGCGCGATGTTGCGCCCGCAGAGGTCGACCGGCTCGCTGAAGCCGCTGCCCTTCGCCGACATGAAGGTCGGAGCCGAGACCGAGTGGGTGACGATGTCGAGCGTCGCCTCGCGCTCGACGCTGTCGGCGATACCGCCCCAGGCCATGTCGTAGCGACCGGCCTCGACGCTCGTCTGGATGTTGGCGAAGCTCTCGACGGTGGCCTGCTCGAACTCCACACCGAGCAGCGGAGCCATGGCGTCGAGGAAGTCGGCCTGCACACCGACGATCTCCCCGGCGCTGTCCTGGAACCGCAGCGGCGCCTGGATGTCCCCCACCACCGTGATGACTCCGGACTGCTGGATATCGGCCGGGAGCAGATCGAAGAACTGCGGCCCGTCCTCCGTCGCCTCGGCGGACGTCGCCGCTGCCTCGGAGTCGGAGTCGGCGTCGGAGCCGCCGCCGCACGCGGCGGTCAGTGCTGCGACGCAGAGTAGGGGCACAACTGCTCCCAGACCGCGCTTACCCACGGACATCGTTGCCTCACAGGGGGGTTGCAGGGATGGATGGATGTGCCGGCGCTCAGAAGAAGATCGAGAGGTTCTTCGCGAGCAGGGTGGCCTGGTCGAGCAGGATCGTGCGTCGGGCGATCTCGAACCCGTAGGCGTTGGCAGCGCGACGGACCACGTCGTTGCGCCGCCCGACGAACATGTCCATCTCGCGTTCGAGACGGGTGCGGTAGATGAAGAAGGCGCAGTCGAGCTCGTACGTGCCGTCGATGTCGGTCGATCGCACCCGGACGTTGCTGACCATGTGCCTCGTCCGCGAGGGCGGGTCCTCCGCCCACGCCATGCCGGTCCTCAGCCGGCGCACGCGCTGCTCGAGGTGTTCGTAGGTCTCGTCGAAGTAGGCGGCGTCCCCGAGCCCCCCGGTCTCGAGGTGCCGCTGCCGCTGCAGGCGGTTGGTCCGCGTCGGCATCCAGTAGTGGATGTCGGGCGCGATGAGCGTGAGCCACTCGTCGAACTGCCAGGAATCGAGGAGGTCGGCCTCGTCGTACAGGAACTGCTCGATCTCGTGGTGGGTCGCCGCGCCCACGTCGCTGCGCCGCGAGATCCGCGCCGCCCCGTGCGCCGTGGTGCTCACGACGACGCCTGCTGCGGGCGGGCGCGGCGGTCGGCCTCGTCGATCTCCGCCAGTTCCGCCCAGGTCAGCCCCGAGACCAGTTCGGACCAGCGCTTGTAGAACGACCGCGCGGCCTCCTCGGAGAAGACGTAGGCGCTGCGGCCGGGGAACCCCTCGGCGTCGTAGCGCGCGTGTCCCAGGCCCATCTGGATGCTGAGCGGGTGCTGCCGCGCGCGCCAGCCGCGGAGGACCTTCTGGATCTCGTTCCAGTTCTCGCCGTCGTCCTGCTCGAAGAGCCCGCCGGGGGAGAACGTGCGGAGGATCTCGACGCGCCGCTCGTCCTTGACCTTCTCCGGCGCGGCCCTGTGCACCAGGCCCCACGCCCAGACCTCGATCTGGTTCGGGCCCCGCGGGTGCCACACCCGGAAGGTGCCGTTGGACAGGTACGCCAGGCTCGGGAAGATCGTCGCGTGCCCGGGCATGAAGTTCGCCCGCGCCGGTCCCAGCCGGTCCACGATCTTGGGCTGGACCTGCGCCTCCCACTCCTGGACGACCGGGCCGACCCGCTTGGGCTGCGGCGAGGTGCGGAAGCCCGTGCCGTGCCCCTGCGTGGAGGTGAACTGGAAGCCGGCCTTCTTGCGGTTCTCCACGAGCTCGTTCAGCGACAGGCCCTCACCCGGGGCGACGTAGGCCATGTAGGCCGACGCGTGGCTGATCTCGGCGTGGTAGGAGTCGGAGGCGAACTGCTCGGCGGCGAACTTCCAGTTGCAGTCGATCAGCCACTTGTGCGTCCCGGGGATGACCTCGCCGCCCTCCTCCCACCGGTCGCAGAAGGCGTCGAAGTACCAGGCCATCTCGCCGAGATAGGTGTCGAGGTCCGGCGCGGACTGGTCCCACGTGCCGAAGATGAAGCCCTTGTAGGTGGCGAGGCGGACCTGCGCGGGTCCCCACTCGGAGCGGTCGATCTCGTTGAAGTAGGCGTCGTCCTCGTGCGGGACCGACACCAGGTCGCCGGCGGTGTTGTAGGTCCACCCGTGGTACGTGCAGGTGAACATCTTGGTGTTGCCGAGGTCTGCCCGGCAGATCCGCATGCCGCGGTGGCGGCACTGGTTCAGGAAGGCCCGCACCGAGCCGTCGCGCTGGCGGACGACGAGGACGGGGTCCTCCCCCATGTACGTCTGGAAGAAGTCACCGGCCCTGGGGATCATCGTGTCGTGGGCGAGGAAGAGCCAGCAGCGCCCGAAGACCTGCTCGAGCTCGGCCTGGTAGATCGCCTCGTCCTGGTAGATCGTCGGGCTGATCCTCCCGTTGACGTGGTCCACCAGCGACGACGTGTCGATCGGTGCCATGGTCATCCTCTCGGCGCTTCGTGTGGGGGGAGAGAGTGGCGAGCGGGCCCGAGCGCAGGAAGCAGCCCGTACCGCTGAGCGGAACCGCCTGTGTCGCTCATGTTTCGGCCGGCTGCCAACGGCCGTCGACGAGCCGGAAGTAGCGGTGGTCGAAGTAGAACTCGATGCCGTCGCGGCCGTGTGCGCGCGGGACCCGGGGGAACGTCGGCCGGTCCGGGATGCTGCGCTGCAGTTCCCAGTGCCGGTCGTAGGTCTCCTGGTCGGCCCACAGTTCGAGCAGGGCGAACTCGTTCGGCTGCTCGATGCTGCGGAAGACCTGGTACTGCAGGTTGCCGGGCTCGTCCCGGCACTCCGGCGAGCGCGTGCGCCAGTACGCCAGGTACGGCTCCACCGCGTCCGGCGCGACGCTGATGTTGCTCACGATCCTGATGGCCATCGACCCACGTCCTCTAATCGGCGGTCTGCGCGCGGTAGTCGATCGAGAAGTCGTTGATGGGACCCACCACGGGTCGTCCAGCCCGCGGGAAGCTCGCCTCGATGACCCATCCACCGAGGCGCTCGCGGCTGTCCAGGTAGTAGAACCTGCCCGACCCGCCCCGCATCTCGGAGCCCATGACGAGGGGAACCCGCTCGGACTCCAGCCACTCGACGGTTTCGGCCCACCGTTCCTCGTCGGTCGGGAAGCAGATGAGCAGGTGGTGGATGCCTTCGCCGACGACCTGGAGGAAGTCGTCCTTGTAGTGGCTGGGCCCGAACGTGGGCTGGACCACCTCGAAGCCGAAGTCCTGGAAGTCGAACGCGCGTCCGGTGAGGTACTCGTGGTCGACCGGCCGCCCCCGGTAGAAGGGCGTCTCCAGCCGCCCGCGCTCCCGGCGCCAGTTGATGAAGTTCCACCGGTCGATGTCGAACACGGAGGCGTGCCTGCCGACGGACCCGACGACGTCGCGCGACACGATCCCGATGTGGTGCAACCGGGGGACGTCGAGGGCGGTCATCGGCCCGGGACGGGTGTAGGTCTGGCTGACGTCGCAGATGCGGTCCGGCTCGGGCGTTGCCTCGTCGTCGTCGGTGAGCGGCGCCCGGTAGTTGACCAGGTACCCACCGAGCAGTTCGCGGGTGTCGAAGGTGACGTCCTCCAGCACGCCGTCCACGACGTAGCGCTGGAGGACGGAGACCGACCTCGCGGCGAAGAACTCCTCGGCCCGACGCAGCTCCGCCGCGCCGGCGGTGAAGTCCACCTGCATGATCCCGTTGCCCCGCCGGGCACGGAACAGCTGGGCGGTGCTGAGCCCGGTCAGCGGCTGGACCAGCTCGAACGTCACGGCTCCGGAGGGGGTGCTGCCCACCGCCGATCGCCAGCGCCCGTTGCTGCGCAGGCCGTCGACGCGCAGGTCCCCGACCCGGTCGGCGTCCTCGAACAGCGCCCATCGGTCCACGCCGAGGATCAGCCCGTAGTCCTGCATCGACTCGTCGAGGTCGTCGACGACCACGGTGAGCCGGTCCAGACCTCGCGGTCGCAGGCGTGCGTCGCCGTCGCTCATGCGTCTCCCTCCTGCGACACCGGACGGGGCGGTGGGCACCGTCCGACCCGGCGGGGGCCGATGGTGCAAGGGGGGCGACGCGGCAGACAGTGACCCGTCTCACCCGGCGGAACACCGAATGCGGGACACGGGGCCACTCGGCCCGCGGGGAACTGCCTGTCCGCCGACCGGAACGACTCCCTGGCGTCCTGTCCGGCCTCGGCGCTACAGCTGTCGGGCGCAGCGCTGCGCCCCGTCGACCCAGAGGAGCCCCGCCATGCCGACCATCGCCGACCTCGCGATCTCCAGTCCCCAGTTCGGCCCCGCCGGCCGGCTGGAGGACCGCAACGCCTACGACAAGGAGAACGAGCTGCCACCGCTGACCGTGTCGGGTGCGCCGGAGGGCACGGTGGAACTCGCGGTGGTCTGCCACGACCCCGATGCGCCGCTGCCGAACGGCTACACGCACTGGACCCTGTACGGGATCCCCGCCACGGGCGGCGACCTGGGCTCGGACGCCGACGAGCGCTACCGCCCGGGCCCGAACGGCTGGGGTGAGCACCGCTGGGGTGGTCCACGCCCGCCGGCGGGCCACGGCGTCCACCACTACTACTTCTGGGTCTACGCGCTCAGTCGGCCGGTCGAGGGCACGCCCTCCCGGGAGGAGTTCCTGCGGGACTACGCCGACGCCATCCTCGAGCAGAACCGGCTGGTCGGCACCTACGAGCGCTGACGCCCGGTCGGCACCGCCGGAGGCGACCCATGTGGCTGAAGAACCCGACGTGGCACGACGAGGCGGACGTCGTCGTGCTCGGCTACGGCGGTGCGGGTGCCGTGGCGGCGGTCACCGCCCACGACGCCGGTGCGGACGTCCTGGTGATCGAGAAGCAGTCGCGCGACCACCGCCACCCGAACACCTTCATGTCCGGGGGCAGCTTCATCTGCCCGTCCGACCCCGAGGCAGCGTACGAGCACGTTCTCGAGCTCTACCGCGTCGGAACCGACGAGTACGAGACACCGCCGGAGGTGCTGCGCGCGTGGGCGCACGCCTGCGCGGGGAACCTGGCCTGGGTCGAGCGGCACGGCGGGGCGGCGCACCTGTTCGCATCCTCCGGCGAGCACCACCACGTTCCCGGGGTCGAGGCGATCCAGAGCTACCGCTTCGGCACCGGCGAGCCCGGTGCGCCGGCTCGCGGGTACGGGATGTTCCTGTGGCTGCAGCAGCTCGTCGCCGGTCGCGGCATCGAGGTGCGGTACGACTCGGCGGCCCGGTGGCTGCTCACCGACCACGGCGGCGCCGTCGTCGGTGTGCAGGTCGTCCAGCACGGCCGCCGCACACTCAACGTGCGCGCCCGGAGGGCGGTGGTCCTCACGACCGGCGGCTTCGAGTTCAACGAGCGGCTCAAGCGCGACCACCTGCCGATCACGCCGACGCACTTCTACGCCAGTCCGGACAGCACCGGCGACGGCGTGCTGATGGCGCAGGAGGTGGGAGCGGCGCTGTGGCACATGCGCTCCTGCTCGGCGAAGGCGATCGCCCGGTTCCCCGACTTCGCGACGGGGTTCCCCATCAACTTCTGGGGCTACGGCGACGGGCTGACGCAGGAAGCCGTGCTCTACGGCAGCGCCCGGTCCGACGGGCAGGGCACGCCGGCGTCCGGGGCGGTCGCCTCCTGCGGCGCCATGCAGGTCGACCGGCTCGGCCGGCGCTTCACGAACGAGGTCTGGAAGCAGCACACGCACTACTACGAGCTGGCCGGTTACGACAGCCAGCGCGGACTGCACCCGCGGATCCCCTCGTACTGGATCTTCGACTCCGCCCGGATGGCGCGGGGGCAGCTCGCGCTGCGGGAGACCGGAGCCGCGGGACCGCTGCAGCTCTACCCGTGGAGCCACGACAACCAGAAGGAGCTCGACCGCGGGTGGATCGTCCGTGGCGACAGCATCGAGGACCTGGCCCGCTCGCTCGAGATGGACGCCGCGGTCCTGCGGCAGACGTTGCGCGAGTACGACGCCGGCTGCGCTGCCGGGCTCGACCCGCTGGGGCCCCCGCCGGTCGGCCGCCCTCCCGAGACCCTCGTGCCCTTGGAGCCGCCCTTCTTCGCGGTGCGCCTGTGGCCGGGTGGTCCCAACACGCAGGGCGGCCCGGAGCGCAACGAGCGTGGGCAGGTGATGAGGGTGACCGGTCAGCCCGTGCCACGGCTGTACGCCGCCGGGGAGCTCGGCTCGGTCTACGGGACCTTGTACCCGGTGGGGGGCGGCAACCTCGCCGAGTGCCTGGCGTTCGGCCGGATCGCCGGCGAGAACGCCGCGCACGAGCAGCCGGATCGATGACCCGCTCGAGTGCGGGAGGAGGAGGACCAGTGGAAGCCGACAGCTCCACGGCGGAGCTCGCCGCACGCGTCCGGCGGTTGGAGGACATCGAGGAGATCCGCCGCCTGCGGTCGGACTACCACCACTTCGTGAACTCGGGCCAGTTCGACCGGGTGAGCTCGTTGTTCTGCGAGGACGGGGTCATCGACCTCGGCTACCTCGGCCGCTACGACGGACGAGCCGCGATCCACGCCGGTTACCTGGCCATGGGCGCGCGGGACCGCTTCATGGTCCAGCAGTTCCCGCACTGCCACACCGTCGACGTGGACGGCGACTCCGCCACCGCCTACTCCTACCTCGACGCGCGCTACGCCAGGTTCGGGGTCTCGTACGTGGTCGTCGGGCGGTACGACGACGTCTTCCGCCGGACGACCGAGGGGTGGTCGTTCGTCAGCATGACCTTCGACATCCGCTTCACGGTCCCGTCGGGGCTGGGCTGGGCCGGCGACGAGCTGCACTACCTCCGGCCGGACATGTGGCCCACCCGTCCGGCACCGTCCGCCGGCTAGTGCCGCCGCTGCTGCGTCGCACCGGTCGTGGCACCACCGATCGGGGTGCCCGACCGGGGGCGGACGACGCGGGTCGCCGCGCCGTCCCCTTCGCGATCATCGGCGGGGCGCTGTTCATGGGGTCGGTGGACCAGACCAGCGTGGCGACCGGGCTGGCGACGATCAGCGACGACCTCGACGCGCCGCTGTCCTGGGCCACCTGGACCATCACGGTCTACGCGCTGGTGCAGGTGCTGGTGCTCCCGGTCGCCGGTCGGCTGAGCGACCAGTTCGGGGCACGGCGCGTGTTCCTGGTGGCGCTCGGCGTGTTCACCACGGCATCGCTGTGCTGCGGGACCGCCGAGGACATCGCCGTCCTCGTCATCCTGCGCGGGGTGCAGGCGGTCGGTGCCGGCGCCCTGATGCCGGCGGCGACCGGGATCGTCTCCGACTGCTTCGGGCGCGACCGGGACCGCGCACTGGGTCTGTTCAGCACGGTCTTCTCGATCGGGGCGGTGGTCGGCCCGGTGCTCGGCGGCGTGCTCGTCGACGCCTGGTCCTGGCACGCCATCTTCCTGGTCGACGTCCCGGTGGGCCTGCTGCTCCTCGCGGTGGCTCACCGGTACCTCCCGGCGGCCGGTGCCCGGGCCCCGCGCCCGTTCGACCCGTGGGGCATGGTCACGCTGGGGACCGGCCTGCTGGGCCTCATGCTCGCCGTCGGCCACCTCGGCAGCCCGACGACGACGCTCTTCGACCTCTGGTTCCTGCTCCCGCTCGGCGTGGGGCTGGCATCGCTCGTGGCATTCGCGGTGCTCAGCGCCCGTACCGCGGCGCCGTTCGTGCCGCCGCGGCTGGTCGTTCAGCGGCCCTTCCTGGCCATGAACACGGTCAACTTCTGCATGGGCGTGGCCATCCTCGGTTTCGGCTCGCTGCTGCCGCTCTACGCGCAAGAGCGCTTCGAGCTGTCGCCGCTGGGCTCGGGCACCCTGCTCGTGGCGCGGGCGCTCGCGGTCATCGCGGCGGCGAGCACGGCCGTCCTCCTGCTGCGCCGGACCGGCTACCGGCTGCCCATGCGGATCGGGTTCCTTCTCGCCGCAGCCGGCCTGCTCCTGACTGCCCTGGACCCGTGGGAGCTGTCCCCCTACGCCTGGCTGGCCGTCTCGGCCGCGGTCGTCGGCGTCGGGAACGGGCTGGCGATGCCGGCATCGAACAACGCCACCCTCCACCTCGCCGCGGACGACGCCGCGTCGGTGGCGGGTCTGCGGGGGATGTTCCGCCAGGCCGGTGGCATCACAGGTATCTCCGTCGCCAGCGCCGTGATGGCGCGCAGCGACGACGTGGCGGCGACGCTGGCGGGGTCGTTCGCGGTCTTCGCGGCGCTGTTCGTCTGCGCCGCGGCCATCGTCCAGCGGGTCCCCGACCACCGGGGGCGCTGGTGACCGGGAGGAGTGCCGTCCTGATGACGACGACCGAGGACGTGGTGCGCCGCTACTTCGCCGCGCTCGACAGCGAGGACTGGGAGGCACTCGGGCAGCTGTTCCACGAGCAGGCCCGGTACCGGGCACCCGGCACACCCGCGCACGAGGGTCGGGCGGACGTCGTCGCTCGGTTCCGCGCCGTGTTCGCCGCCTGGGCGGAACACAGTGACACCGTCACCGACCTGATCGTCCAGGGCGACCGGGCTGCAGTGGAGGTGCTCTTCACGGCCACCACCCGCACCGGGCGGCCGATCGCCTTCGACGCGGTGGACCTCTTCCGCGTGCGGGACGGACGGATCGTCGACCTGTCCATGTGGTACGACCTCGGCGCGGTCCGCCGGATGCTCGCGGACTGACGTCGCGGCGGCGACGTCAGCGCTGGAACTGCGCGGCTTCCGGGGCGTCCCCCCGCCAGGCCGCCCGCAGCAGCGCCTCGACGCCGTCCCGGGTCACCGGGCGCGGGTTGCGATAGCTCGACCCGGCCCCCCCGGCGACGGCGAGGTCGGCGATGCGCGGGATGTCGCGCTCCTGCATGCCCAGCTCGGCCAGCGACCGGGGTGCGCCGAGCCGGCCGGCGAGGTCCCACAGCGCCCGGGCCGGGTCGGGTGCCCCGCCGAGCGCGCGGGAGAGCGCGGCCACGGCGTCGGGGGCGGCCGGCTGGTTGTAGGCGAGGGCGTGCGGCAGGACGACGGTGTGCGTCTGCGCGTGCGGCAGGTCCAGCGTGCCGCCGAGGGTGTGGCACAGCTTGTGGTGCAGCGACATGGTGGTCGCGGCCAGCACCGCCCCGCACAGCCACGCCCCGTACTGCGCCTCGCCGCGGGCGTCGAGGTCGGCGCCGTCGGCGACCACCCGGGGCAGGGCGGCGACCAGCGCGCGGGCCCCCTCCTCCGCCATCAGCGAGACGATCGGCGTCGCGTCGGGCGCGTACAGCCCCTCGACCGCGTGCGCGATCGCGTTGACCCCGCTCGTGGCCGACAGCCCCGCCGGGAGCGACACGGTCAGCTCCGGGTCGTAGAGCACGCTCACCGGCAGCACCCGCAGGTCGCGGCCGGTGCGCTTGACCCCGCCCTCGGTCAGCCCCCAGACCGGCGTCATCTCCGAGCCGGCGTAGGTCGTCGGGACGGCGATCACCGGCAGGCCGTGCTCCAGGGCGATCGCCTTGCCCAGCCCGACCGCCGAGCCGCCGCCGACGGCCACGCACCCGTCCGCGCCCAGCGACGCCGCCAGGTCGCGGGCGCGGTGGGCCACCTCGACCGGCACGTGCATCCGCGCCTCGGGCAGCACGCCGGCGGCCCGCTCCCCCAGCGCCGCGGCGACCGCCCGGCCGGTGTCCTCCTGCTCGGGCGAGCAGAGCACCAGCACCCGGGTCAGCCCGAGGGCCTCGACCTCCTGGCCGAGCCGGGAGACCGAGCCCGGCCCGAAGACCACGCGCATGGGCAGCGCCTGGTAGGTGAAGGAGCGCACGGTCGACCGCCCGGACGTGCCACCGTTCCCGTGGTCGATCGTGTCCACCGGCATCGTTCTCCTCGGAACGTCGGATCCTCCTGCAGCACGCCTGGTCACCCGGTCGACACCTGGTGGCCCAGCGGTCCGGTCACCGCGTCCGGCCGGCCTCGTCGACCAGTTGCTCGAGCAGGCTTCGAAGCTGCACCAGGGTGGCATGCTCCGGGCCCACCGCGTACCGCTCGGCGAGCACGACCGGTCGCGCGGCGAGCGGGTGGGCGGTGGTCACGGGCACTCCTCGGGGACGACGAGGTACTCGTAGAGGTACGACCGGGTCGCGTCGTCGTGCTCGACGATCCGCTCGGTGGCATCACCCCCGCCGCCGGCGAAGGTCGCGTGCCGGACGTCGCCCTCCAGCCGGGAGCTCTCGATGGCCGGCACCCGGTCCGCGATGGCGCCGGCGTTGCCGACCACCTTCCACACGGCGTCGGGACGGGCAGCGACCGCGATGGTCTCGGTGACGTTCACGCGCACTCCTCGCTGGGATCGGAAAGGGGGTCGTGCTCGACGAGGGCCCCGGTGAGCGCCCCGACGACGGCGGGCGGCACGCGGACGGCGTGCAGGTAGGCGCGGACGCCGCCGTGGCGCCGGTCGACGCACTCATGGAACGGTGGCCGCCACCCCGGCTCGCGCTCGCGCCGCAACGCGCCGTTGACGTGAGCGTCGGTTAACGTCCCTGCGGTGTGGTCCAGACCACACTCGGTCACCCGATCTCGAGGGGCAGGCGGATGTTCTACACCACGTACGAATGGCAGCAGCGGGTGACCGCACCGGCGCGGACCGGGTCCGCCCTGATGAGCCGGGCACTGGAGTCGCTGCCGGCGCCGCTGGCGGCCCTTCCGGGCCCGCGCCGGCTCCGGGCCGCCTGCCGGATCGTGGCCGATGCCCGACCCACGCACGAGCGCCCCGACTGGGGCATCGCGTCCGTGTCCGTGGCCGGCCGGTCGACCGACGTCGACGTCCGGCCCGTGCTGTCGACGCCGTTCGCCACCGTCCGGCACTTCGCCAAGCCGGGGGTGGCGGGGCAGCCGCGCGTGCTGCTCGTCGGGCCGATCTCGGGGCACTTCGCCACACTGCTGCGCCCGACGGTCCGCACGCTCCTCGCCGACCACGACGTGCACGTGCTGGACTGGCACAACGCCCGCGACATCCCCGTCGCCGCGGGCCGGTTCGGACTCGACGAGTACATCGACCACGTCCTCCAGACGCTGCGGCACCTCGGCCCGGACACCCACGTGCTCGCGGTGTGCCAGCCGGCTCCGCTCGTTCTGGCGGCCGTCTCGATCATGGCCGCCGCCGACGATCCCGCCCGGCCGAGCAGCCTGACATTGATCGCCGGGCCGGTCGACACCCGGATCAACCCGAACCGGGTCAACGAGCTGGCCGACCGGCGTCCGCTGTCGTTCTACGAGCGACTCTTGATCACGCGGGTGCCCGCCGCGTACGCCGGCGCGGGGCGGCGCGTCTACCCCGGGGCCGCCCAACTGACCGCGTTCATGTCCATGAACCCCCGCCGGCACCTCGGCGCCCACGTGCGGCTGTACCGGGCGATGGTCACCGGCGACGAGGAGCAGGCGGCGAGCATCCGGTCGTTCTACGACGAGTACGGCGCGGTCATGGACGTGCCGGCCGAGTTCTACCTGGAGACGCTGCAGCGCGTGTTCATGGAGCACGACCTCCCGCGAGGTGCCTTCACGTGGCGCGGCCGGCCGGTGGACCCCTCGGCCATCCGGGACACGGCCCTGCTCACCGTCGAGGGCGCGCAGGACGACATGTGCTCCCCCGGGCAGACCGAAGCGGCACACCAGCTGTGCGCCGGCATCCCGGAGGAACGGAAGCGCCACCACCTGCAGGACGGCGTCGGCCACTACGGCGTCTTCGCCGGCTCCCGCTGGGAGAGCGAGATCTACCCGGTCGTCCGCGAGTTCATCGCCGAGAACCAGGCATCGCGGTCCAGCGCCCCGGTCGTGATGTCCTGAGGCCGCCTCCCGTCGGCGGGCGCGCAGCGGGTGGACGAGGGCTGGGCCCGGCCGCCTCGCAGCGAGGCGGCCGGGCCGGGGGCGGCGGCGGTCAGGCCGGGACGGCGTCCTGCCGCGCGGGCGGGAGCGCGGCCACCGCCGCGGGCCGGAAGCCCTTCACCGTGAGGTGGACGCCGAGGGAGAGCTCCCAGACCGCGATCGGCAGGGCGGCGAGGACGGCGACCGGGGCGGCACGGTCGTACAGGCCGAAGAAGACCGCGACGTCGGAGGCCAGCAGCAGCGGGGCGCCGACCAGCCCGAGGGTCGGCAGGACGCGCGGCACCAAGCCTGAGCGGTAGAGGACGTAGCCCAGGAACAGCCCGTTGAAGACGGGCATGAGGCTCTGCGAGAGCAGGAACGTCCAGTCGTAGACGGCGCTCAGGGCGGCGCCGGTGGTGACCAGCGCGGCCGGGTCGGCGTCGGGGGTGCCGGCGACGTCGGTGCGCAGGGTGAGCATCGTCAGCACGCTGACGACGCCGACGACGATCAAGGTGCCCTCGACGACCCGGGAGGCGACGAAGCCGACGGCGGCCGTCTCGCTCTGCCGCCTGGCCACCGGGAACAGCACCACGGCCGTGCCGATGCAGGTCAGGGCGACGACGACCTCGGAGAAGGCGGCCAGCAGCACACCGGTGTCGCTGCCGGCGCCCAGGACGAAGCCGGGCTCGCCCCGCACCCCCTGGTAGAGGGCGAGGGTGGGCACGGACACGAAGGTGAGCAGGTAGAGGATCCCGGCGGCGCGGGCGGTGCGCCGCATCGGATCGGTCGCGGCCCGGGGGGCGGGGCTCGGCGCGGTGGTGGTCATGTCGGTTCCTCTCCGGGCTTCCGGGGTGGGGCGGACGGCGGTTCGGCGTCGAGGCGGGTGACCGCGAGGAGCGGCAGGCCGAGGTCGCGCACCTTCTGCAGCACGCCGTGCAGGGCGGCCTGGTCGGCCAGCGGGCCGCGCAGGCTGGTGGTGCCGTCGTCGGCGGGCGTGAGGGTCAGCCCGTCGAACCAGGCGGCCCACCGCCGGTCGAGCTGGCCGGTCAGCCGGATCTCGTAACGCGGGTGGCCGCTCGGTGGTGCGCTCATCGGGTGCTCGCTCTCCTCGGTGCCGGAAAGCTAGGAGCCGAGGTGGTGAGCGGGGATCACCAGACGTGGTGATCCGGGTGGTGAGCCCGGGTCAGGCGGGCGGCCGGGCGAGCAGGTCGAGTTCGGCGGCGCGACGGACCGCGGCCCGGCGGCTGTTCACGCCGAGCTTGGCGTAGATGTTCTTGGTGTGGGTCCGCACGGTGTTGACCGACACGAACAGCGCGCGGGCGATGCCGGGGCCGTCGAGGTCGCTGCCCAGCAGCCGGAGGACGTCGAGCTCGCGCGCGCTCAGCGGCTCGACCAGGCCCGGCTGGTCCGGTGCGCGGCCGTCCGTGGCCGCCGCGGCCAGGAGGCGGCGGGCGTACGCCGGGCTGGCGCCGTGGTCGGTGCAGGACCGCAGGAGCGCGGCCAGGGGCCGTCCCTCGTCGGCGAAGACGCGCACGTGGCCCTCCGGCTCGGCGAGCGCCAGCGCCTTCCCGATCGCGTCGAGCGCGCCGGCGTCGTCGCCGCCGGCCTGCCGCGCGAGGGCCTGCAGGACGAGCAGCTCGACGGCGCTGCCGGTGCGCTCCCCCGCCTCGGCGGCGGCCAGCAGCCGCGCGACGAACCGGGTCGCCACCTCGACGTCACCGGCGGCCAGCAGTGCGCGGGCCAGCGTGACGTGCTCGAACTCACGGAGGTAGGTCGGGTCGTCGTCGGGCGACAGCCCGCGCTCGCGGGCCCAGCCGAGCGCCTCGCCGACCCGGCCCTGCGCCGTCCACACCCGGGCGCGCACCGCCGGGATCGGCCGGACGTCGGGGAACATGTCACCCGCGTAGAGCTGCTCCGCCTCGTCGAGGAGGTCGACCGCGGCGGCGAGGTCGCCCTCGGCCTGGCACACCCGAGCCATCGCCACCAGCCAGCGGTGCCGGTTCTGCGGCAGGCCGGCGTGCTCGCCCAGCTCCCGGCTCGCCGCCAGGTGCCGGCGGGCGGCCGCGAGGTCGTCGCGCTCGCGGAGGACGTCGGCCAGCCCCACGTGCATGTCCGCCGCGCCGCGCAGGACCACCGCCCCGCTCGTCGCGGTGGCGAGCCCTCGGCGGTAGGTCGCCTCCGCCCGGCGGAGCCGGCCCTGCGCGAGGGAGATGTCGGCCAGGGCGATGGCGACGCCGAGGGTGTCCGCGACGTGCCCGGCGCTGCCCAGGTGGCCGGCGGAGTCCGACCACCAGCGGTGCGCGGCCGCGAGGTCCCCGCCGCTCCAGGCGGCCAGCCCGAGCACGCCGGCCGCCGCGCCGCGCAGCAGGTGCTCCTCCTCGCCGGCGAGCTCGAGGGCGCGACGGGCCTGGGCCACCGTCTCCGGAGGGTCGCCCCTCACCTGGGCCAGGGCGGCGCGGTAGAGGGCGATCTCGCCGCGGACCCGGGCGGCGTCCGCGGTCGGCGCCGCGTCCAGCCGCTGCTCGGCGTCGCTCAGCCGCTGCGCGACGTCGGCGAACTCGCCGGTCTGCACGAGCGTGCCGGCGTAGGTGACGCCCAGGGCCGGCCGCGCGCGCAGGACCTCGTCGGGCAGCGCCTCGAACCAGGCGCGCAGCGTGGTCTCCTGCCGGTTGCGGCGCACCGCGGGCATCGCCGCCTCCACCAGGTCGGCGGCGCGTCCGCCGTCCCCGCCGGCCAGCGCGTGGCGGATCGCCTCGGCCGGCTCGCCGTGCTCGGCGAACCAGCCGGCGGCCCGCCGGTGCAGCCCGGCCACCCGGTCGGGCTGCTCGGCCAGCAGCCGGGCGTGCAGCACGTCGGCGAAGAGGTGGTGGTAGCGGTACCAGTGGCGGCGGTCGTCGAGCGGCACCAGGAACAGGTTCGCGCGGTCGAGCCCCTCGAGAACCGCCGTGCCGCCGTCCCGGCCGAGGACGGCGTCGCAGAGGGGGCCGCTCAGGCGGCTCAGCACGGAGGTGCCGAGGAGGAAGTCGCGAACGTCGTCGGGCTGCTGCTGCAGGACCTCCTCGACCAGGTAGTCGACGACGTAGCGGTCGTGGCCGGCGAAGCCCGCCACGAAGCCGGCGACGTCCTCGCGGCCCCGCATCGACAGCGCCGCCAGCTGGAGCGCGGCGATCCACCCCTCGGTGCGCCCCTCCAGCGCGGCCACGTGCTCGGCCGGGAGCTGCCGTCCCGTCGCGCCGGCCAGGTACGCGGCCGCCTCGTCGGCGGTGAAGCGCAGGTCGTCGGCGCGGACCTCGACCAGGTCGCCGCGCGCACGCAGCCGCGCCAGCGGCAGGGGCGGGTCGGCGCGGGTGGCGATGACCAGGTGAACGTGCGGGGGCAGGTGCTCGAGCAGGAAGGCCACCCCCTCCTGGACGTCGCGCGACTCGACCAGGTGGTGGTCGTCGAGCACGAGGACGACGTCGTCCGGAGCGGCGGCGAGCTCGTTGACCAGGGTGGCGAGCACCGCGTCGACCGGTGCGTGCGCCTCCAGCGCCGCCAGGGCCCCGGCGCCCAGCCCGTACGTGGTCCGCAGGGCGGAGAGCACGTAGGTCCAGAAGAGGACCGGGTCGCCGTCGCGCTGGTCGAGCGAGACCCACGCGGCGGTCCGCCCGTCGGCGGCGAGCCACTCGGTCAGCACGGTGCTCTTGCCGAAGCCGGCCGGGGCCGACACGAGGGTGAGCGGCCCCTCGGCTCCGCGCCGCAGCCGCTCGGTCAGCCGCGGGCGCGCGACCGCGCCGCGCCGGCGTCGCGGGACGTGGAGCTTCGTCGTGAGCAGGGGGCCGGCCACGTGCCTCCTCCTACCGCCGCTCCGGGCTCCTGGTCCAGCGCCACGTCTCGATGCCCGCCGGGATGCCGAGAAGGATCACGGCGATCGTGAAGGGGCCCCACGGTCCCTCGACGTTGAGCCACCGCAGCGCGAAGTAGAGCACGGGGAGGACGACGGGCAGCAGCGTCAGGGCGATCAGGAGCCGCCCGGTGCCGGTGAGGTGCTCCCCCCGCCAGATCCACGTCACGCGCGGGGAACCCGTCTCCCCGTCCGCCTGCTCCGCGACGTCAGGAAGGTGCCGGCCGCTGCTCATGTCCGTGTCCCCCCGTCGACGGACTGTGGATGTTGCCGGACGGGCGGCGGCGTGCCACGCACACGCAGGTGCTGATCACCCTCCTGGGCGAGAGGTCTGCTTCATCGCTCCGCGTTCAGCGGAAGACCACGGTGCTGTGGCCGTTGAGCAGCACGCGTCGTTCGCTGTGCCAGCGCACGGCGCGGGACAGCGCGAGCGCCTCGGCGTCCTGGCCGACGGTGGCCAGTGCGCGGGGGTCGAAGGTGTGGTCGATCCGGATGACCTCCTGCTCGATGATCGGCCCCTCGTCCAGGTCCGGGGTCACGTAGTGCGCCGTCGCCCCGACCAGCTTCACCCCGCGGTCGAAGGCCTGGTGGTAGGGCTTGGCCCCCTTGAACCCCGGCAGGAAGGAGTGGTGGATGTTGATCGCCCGGCCGTGCAGGGCCGCGCACGCCTCGTCGGAGAGGACCTGCATGTAGCGGGCGAGGACCACGAGGTCGGCCCGGTGCTCGTCGACGAGGTCGAGCAGCCGCTGCTCCGCCCCGCGCTTGGTGGCCGGGGTCACGGGCACGTGGACGAACGGCAGCCCGGCCGCCTCCGCCATCGGGCGCAGGTCCTCGTGGTTGGACACCACGGCGACGAGCTCGGCGCCGAGGCTGCCGGCGCGCCAGCGGAAGATCAGGTCGTTGAGGCAGTGTCCGAGCTTGGACACCATGACCAGGACCCGCTGCGGCTGGTCCCCGGTCACCTGGTAGGTCATGCCGAACTCGGCGGCGACCGGGCCGAACTCGGCCGCCAGGTGCTCGACGGCGGTGTCCTCGGCGGAGACGAACGCGGTCCGGAGGAACAGCTGACCGCGGAGGGCGTCGTCGAACTGCTGGTGCTCGACGATGTCGCAGCCGTGCCGGAAGAGGAACGAGCTGACCGCGTGCACGATGCCGGGCCGCTCCTGGCAGCTCAGCGTGAGGGTGAACGGGTGGGACACGGGTGCCTCCTCAGCACTCGACGATGTTGAGCGCCAGCCCGCCGCGGGCGGTCTCCTTGTACTTGTCCTTCATGTCCGCGCCGGTCTCGCGCATGGTCTTGATGGCCTTGTCCAGCGGGACGTGGTGCCGGCCGTCGCCACGGACGGCCATGCGCGCCGCGGTGATGGCCTTGACGGAGCCGACGGCGTTGCGCTCGATGCAGGGGATCTGCACCAGTCCCCCGACCGGGTCGCAGGTGAGGCCGAGGTTGTGCTCGATGCCGATCTCCGCCGCGTTCTCCACCTGCTCCGGGGTCCCCCCGAGCACCTCGGCGAGGCCGGCGGCGGCCATCGAGCAGGCCGAGCCGACCTCTCCCTGGCACCCCACCTCCGCGCCGGAGATGGACGCGTTCTCCTTGAACAGCAACCCGATCGCCGCGGCGGTGAGCAGGAAGCGGACCACCCCGTCCTCGGAGAACGAGCCCACGAAGTCGCGGTAGTAGTGCAGGACGGCGGGCACGATGCCGGCAGCGCCGTTGGTCGGCGCGGTGACCACCCGCCCACCCGCCGCGTTCTCCTCGTTGACCGCGAGGGCGTAGAGGGTCACCCACTCCATCGCGCGGAGCGGGTCGGCCTCGTCGGGGTGCTCCTCGAGCTGGGCGCGCAGCGCGGCCGCGCGCCGGCGGACCCTGAGCCCGCCGGGCAGCACCCCGCTGGCCCGGGTGCCGCGTTCGACGCACTCCTGCATGACCGACCAGACGTGCAGCAGCCCGGCGCGCACCTCCGCCTCGCTGCGCCAGGCCAGCTCGTTGGCCAGCACCACGTCGCTGATCCGCAGCCCCGTCTCCCGCGCCCGGGCGAGCAGCTCCTCGCCGGTGCGGAACGGGTACCGGACGGGCGTCGGGTCCTCGACGACGGCCGGGTTGCCGGCGTCGTCCTGGTCCAGGACGAACCCGCCCCCGACCGAGTAGTACTCGCGGCGGCTGACCTCGTCGCCGTCCGCGTCCACCGCCCGGAAGAGCATGCCGTTGCTGTGGAAGTCCAGCCGCCTGCGCCGGTGCAGCACGACGTCGTCGTCCACGGAGAACGCGATGACGTGCTCGCCGGCCAGGGCGAGCTTCCCGTCGCGCCGGACGGCGTCGACACGCGGTTGCGCCGCGACCGGGTCGACCTGGTCGGGCTGCTCCCCCTCGAGGCCGAGGACGACGGCCTGGACGCTGCCGTGCCCGTGCCCGGTCGCTCCCAGCGACCCGAACAGCTCGCAGCGCACACCGACCACCGCGCCCAGCAGGCCCTCGTCGCGGAGCCGGGAGGCGAAGGTGGAGGCCGCACGCATGGGCCCCACCGTGTGCGAGCTGGACGGGCCGATGCCGACCTTGAACAGGTCGAAGGCGCTGATGGTCATGCGTGCCTCTCCAGGTACATCTTTGATATACCAGATGTACAGTAAGAGTATGTCGCTCACTCACAGGAGGCAAGCCTTGGTCGCCGTCAGCCCCTACGATGCGCTCGTGACCGCTGCCTTCCTGGATCTCGACGCGTCCGCCGCCACGTCCCTCGCCGACCGGGCGTACGTCGCGGTCCGGGACCGGCTGATCATGCTCGACATCCGGCCGGGCGACCCGATCGACGACGACGTCCTCGCCAAGGACCTCGGCGTGGGCCGGACCCCGGTCCGCGAGGCGCTCAAGCGTCTCGAGGGCGACCGGCTCGTCGTGTCCTACCCGCGGCGGGGCACGTTCGCGACGGGCATGGACATCTCCGACCTGGCGCACATCTCCGAGATCCGCGCCCAGCTCGAGCCGCTGGCCGCCCGCCGCGCCGCGGAGCGCAGCGCCCGCAACCCGCAGGCAGAGCTCGAGGAGCTGGCCGAGCGCATCGAGCAGCTCGACGTGACCCGGGTCGACGCTCCGGAGCTGATGCGGTGGGACCTGGCCGTGCACCGGGCCATCTACCGGGCGGCGGGCAATCCGCACCTGGAGGACGTGCTCATCCGCTACGACAACCTGGCGACGCGGATCTTCTGCCTGTTCCTCGACCGGCTGCCCACGGTGGACGAGCACGTCAGGGAGCACGTGGAGCTGCTCCGCGCGATCGCCGCCGGCGACGCCGATCGGGCCGACGCCCTGGCCCGTGAGCACGTCCTGGGCTTCGAGAAGGCGATCCGCGCCGTCATCTGAAGCGGTGCGCCGGACCGCTTCAGGGACCGTCGACGGCGTCGAGGACCGCCAGGGCGTCCCGCGTGGCCGCGACGTCGTGCACCCGCAGCACCGCGGCCCCGCGCTGGGCGGCGACGACGGCCGCGGCCAGGGACGCCGGCAGCCGCTCCCCCACCGCCCGCCCGGTGAGCTGTCCGAGCACCGACTTGCGGGACAGCCCGACCATGATCGGGGCGCCCAGGTCGCGCAGCCTGCCGAGGGAAGCCAGCAGCGCGACGTTGTGCGCGAGCGTCTTGCCGAAGCCGAACCCCGGGTCGACCAAGAGGTGCTCCGGATGCAGACCGGCCTCGAGGCAGGCGCGCTTCCGCTCGGCGAGGAAGGCGCGCACCTCGGCGACGACGTCGGAGTAGCGGGGATCGCGCTGCATGCTCTCCGGCGAGCGCTGCATGTGCATCAGGCACACCGGCACCGCGAGCTCGGCGGCGGCCTCCAGCGCACCCGGCGTCCGCAGCGCCCGCACGTCGTTGACCATGCTCGCGCCGGCGGCGACGGCCGCCCGCATCACCTCGGGCCGCGAGGTGTCCACGGACAGCGGCACGCCGACCTCCTGGACCAGGGCCTCGACCACGGGGACGACCCGGTCCAGCTCCTCGGCGGGGGACGGCGGCCGCGCGCCCGGCCGGGTGGACTCGCCCCCGATGTCGATGAGGTCTGCGCCCTCGCCGGCCAGGGTGCGCCCGTGCTCCACCGCCCGGTCGAGGGCGTCGAAGCGCCCGCCGTCGGAGAAGGAGTCGGGCGTGACGTTGAGGACGCCGCAGACCAGCGGCCGGCGCGCCGCGAGAGCGAGGAGCGGGAACGGGCGGGGCGGCTGGGTCACGGCCGCCCCTCCCGGCCGGGACCGGAGCACGGGGTCAGCCGCGCGCGGAGGTGACCGTGTGCCGCAGGAGCAGCGCGGTGGTGATCGGGCCGACCCCGCCGGGCACCGGGGTCAGCCCGGCGGCGCGGCCGGTGACGGCGGCGGCGTCGACGTCCCCGACGAGCCCGCCGTCGGCCGTCGGGTTGGTCCCCACGTCGACGATGACCGCGTCCGCGGCGACGTGCTCGGCGCCGATGAGGCCCGCTCGTCCGACGGCGGCGACGAGCACGTCGGCGGTCCGGGTCACCGCGGCGAGGTCCTTCGTGCGGCTGTGGCAGACGGTCACGGTCGCGTCCCGCTGCAGGAGCAGGTGCGCGACCGGCTTGCCGACGACGGTGGAGCGCCCCACCACGACGGCGTGCGCCCCGGCGAGCGGGATCCCGTGGTGGTGGAGGAGGGCCAGCACCGCCGCGGCGGTCGCCGGCGCGAAGGCGGGCAGGCCGGCGGCGAGCCGTCCCAGGCTGAGCGGGTTGGCGCCGTCGACGTCCTTGGCCGGGTCGATCGCCGCGGCCAGGTCCTCGAGCACCGCGTCGGCCGGCAGCGGGGTCTGCAGGACGATGCCGTGCACCGCCGGGTCCGCGCTCAGCGCGACCAGCTCGGCGCGGATCCGCTCCGGCGTCGCCGTCTCCCCGAGGTCGACCACCGCGCAGGCGATCCCCGTCCGCTCCGAGGCGCGGGCGATGGAGCGGACGTACCAAGCGCTGGACTCGTCGGCGGTCGCCACCACCACGGCCAGCCGGGGCGGTGTCCCGGCCGCGGCCAGCGCCGCGGCCTCGGCGGCGACCTCGGCGCGGATGCCGGCGGCCAGCTCCCGCCCGTCGAGCTCCGCCGTCACCGCACCAGTCCGTCCCGGACGGCGGCGGTCACCTTCTCGGCGCGCAGGACGAGGTCGTCGACGGTGTCGGTGACCGCGGCGAGCTCTCCCCAGGTCGCCGGGTCGGTGATGCCGCCGAGGTTGACCTCCACGTTGACCCGGGCCGTGGTGGCGGCGGCCCGGGCCGCCTCGGCCGCCGCGGCGAGGTCGCTGAGCACGTTGCGGTTGCCGATCGGGTGGAGCTGCTCGGCCAGGGTCAGCACCCGCTCGGCGACCGCGATGACGATCGCCGGGACCTGGGCCGCGCCGACCAGCGCCCGCCCGATGGACGCGGAGCGGGCCGCGACCTCGTCGGGCGTGCCCTTCGGCAGGCGGTACGCCTCGGTGACGGCGGTGAAGGCCGCGGCGTCGTCCTCGGCCAGGCCCAGCGCGTTCTCGCGCAGCCGGTCCGCGGTCGCGGTGATGGTGGCGATCTCCGCGGCGTGCTCGGCGAACCTGGCCGAGTCGCTGTAGCGGGCGACCATCGCGACCAGGGCAGCGGCCTGGGCGGCGTGCAGCGCGGCGGTGGCTCCCCCTCCGGGGGCGGGCACCCTGGCGGCGAGCTGCGCCAGGAACGTCTCGACGGTGTCGGTGCGCACGGGCGGGTCCTCTCAGCCGCGGATGCGGGTCATGTCGGGGTCGACCAGCGGCTCGGCGGCCACGGTCGCCGGGATGCGGGTGCCGAAGTACTCGATCTCGACGGCCGTGCCGGCGGTCGCCGAGGCCGGCAGCCAGGCGTAGGCGATCGGGCGGCCGACGGTGTGGCCGAAGGCGGCGCTGGTCACGTAGCCGGCCGGCCGGCCGGCGAGGAACACCGGCTCGTGGCCGAGGACGACGCTGCGGCCGTCGTCGACGGTCAGGCAGGTCAGCCGGCGGTCCACCGTGTCGTCGCTGATCCCCTCGAGGGCCTGCCGCCCCACGAAGTCGTCCTTCTTCTGCCGGCGGACGGCGAACCCGAGACCCGCCTCGTAGGGGTTGTGCTCGGTGGTCATGTCGTGACCCCAGGCGCGGTAGCCCTTCTCCAGCCGGAGGCTGTTGAAGGCGGCGCGACCCGCGGCGATCACGCCGAGGTCCTGGCCGGCGGCCCACAGCACGTCCCACAACCGCCGGCCGTGGTCGGCGCTGGTGTAGAGCTCCCAGCCGAGCTCGCCGACGTAGGACAGCCGCATCGCCGTCACCGGCACCCCCCCGATCCGGGCCCGCTTGGCGCGGAAGTACTTCAGCCCGTCGTCGGAGAAGTCGTCGGCGCTGAGCCGCTGGACCAGGTCGCGCGCCTTCGGGCCCCACAGGCCGACGCAGCACGTGCCGCCGGTGATGTCGCGCACCTGCACGCTGCCGTCGGCCGGTGCCTGACGCCGGAAGTGGTCGAGGTCGAGCGGGCCGTTGGCGCCCACCTGGAACAGCTGCTCGCCCAGCCGGGCGACGGTGAGGTCGCTGCGGACGCCGCCGGCGCCGTCGAGGGCGAGCGTGTAGGTGACCGACCCGACCGACTTGTCCATCTCGCCGGTCGTCAGGCGCTGCAGCAGGGCGAGCGCGCCGGGGCCGCTGATCTCGAGCCGCTTGAGCGGGGTCATGTCGTACATCGCAACCGCCGTGCGGGTCCTCCACGCCTCGGCCGCTGCGATCGGCGAGTGGAACCGCGCGCTCCACGGGTCGCGCGCCGGCGGGACCCACTCCGCCGGCAGCTGCTCCACCAGCGCGGCGTTGGCCTCGTACCAGTGCGGCCGCTCCCAGCCGCCGGCCTCGAGGAAGACCGCGCCGAGCTCCTGCTGCCGGGCGTGGAAGGGGCTGACCCGCAGGTCGCGCGGCGACAGCCGCGGCTGCAGCGGGTGGACGACGTCGTAGACCTCGACGAAGTTCTGCTGCGAGGTCTCGCTGACGTACTCCGGGGCGAGCTGGACGTCCTCGAACCGGTGGACGTCGCAGCCGTGCAGGTCGATCTCGGAGTGCCCGTCGACCAGCAGCTGGGCCACGGCCCGGGCGACGCCGGCGGAGTGGGTGACCCAGACGGCCTCGGCGATCCAGAAGCCCTGGACGTCGGCGGACTCCCCCACCAGCGGGCCGCCGTCGGGGGTGAAGGAGAAGACGCCGTTGAAGCCGGTGTCGATCTTCGACGAGCGCAGCGAGGGCAGCAGCAGCTTGCTCTGCTCCCACGCCGGGGCGAAGTCCTCCTCGGTGAAGGGCAGCATCGAGGGCATGCCCGACTCCTGCTCGCCGTCGCCCTGGGGCAGCTCGCGCAGGTCCACCGGCATCGGCCGGTGGGCGTAGGAGCCGATGCCGAGGCGGTCGACCCGCTCGCGGTAGTAGAGGTCCTGGTCCTGGTGGCGCAGGATCGGCAGGCTCGCCTCGCCGAGCTCGTCGTTGCGACCGACCAGTTCGGGCACCTGGCCGGTCCAGACGAACTGGTGGGCCAGGGGCAGCAGCGGCACGTCCATCCCGGCCATGGCGCCGAGCTCCACGCCCCAGAAGCCGGCGCAGGACACCACGACGTCGGCCGGGATCACGCCGTCCGGCGTGCGGACGCCGGTCACCCGGCCACCGGCCTGCTCGATGCCGGTCACCCGGGTCGAGCCCTGGAAGCGGGCGCCGCGGGCCTCGGCGCGGCGGGCGAGCGCGACGACCGTGCGGGTGGCCTTGGCCAGGCCGTCGGTGGGGATGTGCAGCCCGCCGAGGACGCGCTCGCGGTCGACGAGCGGGTGCAGCCGCACGCAGTCCTCGGGACCGATCACCTCGGCCTCGACGCCCCAGGACGTGGCCCAGCCCTGCTTGCGCCGGAGGTCCGCGAGCCGCTCCGGGGTGGTGGCGACCTCGAGCCCGCCGACCTGGTTGAAGCACCAGGCGCCGTCGACGTCGAGGCTCAGCAGCTTCTCGACCGTGTAGCTCGCGAACGCCGTCATCGTCTTCGAGGCGTTGGTCTGGAAGACCAGCCCGGGCGCGTGCGAGGTGGACCCGCCGGTCAGCGGGAGGGGCCCCTGGTCGAGCACGGTGACGCGGTCCCAGCCGCGGAGGGTCAGCTCGTCGGCCAGGTTGGCGCCGACGATCCCCGCTCCGATGATGACCACTCGAGGGGTGGTGGGCATTGCTCTCGCTCCTGACGTGCCGGTGGAACCGGGTCCTTCACCTGCTGGTGGGGGTGGTGGTGAACTCGAGGGCTGCGTCGAGCAGCCAGTCGGCGAGGTAGCCGGCGAAGGACGACCGGACGAGGAGGGCGTAGTCGTCGCCGGTGTCGGAGAGGGCCAGCAGCACGACGCCGGCCTGGCCGAGCGCCGTCTGCGCGCTGCGGCCCCGGCCGAACACCCGCGGGTGCAGGTCGATCGCGCAGCCCTTGGCCAGGACGTCCCGGGCGCGGGCGCCGGTCAGCCGCAGCCCGATCCGCTGAGCCGAGACGTCGGTCGCGGATCCGCCGAGCGGAAGGACCGCGGCACGGACGCGGCGCTCCAGCTCCTCCGGCTCCTCCGTCGTGCTGCTGAGCAGCCACTCGTCCGGACCGAGCCAGACGACCCGTCCGGCGCCGGTCGGCACCCAGGTGTTGGGCACCGTCGGGAGGTCGACGCCCAGCGCGGTCGAGGCCTCGGCGCTCACCGCGCCCAACCGGACGTCGACCGTCGCGACGAACGGTTCGACGGTGACCCGGACGGTGGCGGGCAGGCCCGCCAAGGCGGTGCTCCACGCCTCGAGCGGGTGGGTGCGCAGCAGCTCAGCCATCGCGCCGGGCTCCTTCGGGATCGACCAGCACCGAGCCGGTGACCTCGACCGGGACGAGGGTGCCGTTGACGGGGACGTGCAGGGTGTCGCCGACGCGCGCGCGACCGCCCTTGACCAGGGCCAGGGCGAAGGGCCGGGCCAGCTCGGCGCTGCGGTAGCTGGAGGTGACGTGGCCGAGCATGGGCACCGGCGGGGGCGGCAGCTGCCCGCCGGGCAGGAACTCCACGATCTGCGAGCCCTCCGGCAGCACCGTCCGCCGGTCGACCGGCAGCAGCGCGACCAGCTGCTTGCGCAGCGGGTCCTGGTTGGCCGCACGGGCGAAGGAGCGCTTGCCGATGAAGTCGGGCTTCTTCTTGGACACCACCCAGGTCATGCCCAGGTCCTGCGGGGTGACGGTGCCGTCGGTGTCCTGCCCGATGATCGGGTAGCCCTTCTCCGCGCGCAGGACGTGCATGGTCTCGGTGCCGTAGGGCGTGATGCCGTACGGGCGGCCGGCCTCGAGCAGCCGCTGCCAGACCGCGACCGCGTACCAGGGGTTGACGTAGACCTCGAAGGCGAGCTCCCCGGAGAAGCTGATCCGGGCCAGGCGCACCGGCACCCCGTCGAGCGCGGTGTCCTGCCAGGTCATGAACGGGAACGCCTCGGTGGACACGTCCACGTCGGGGAAGACGGCGCCGACGACGTCGCGGGAGCGGGGCCCGACGACCGGGAACGTGCACCACTGCTCGGTGACCGAGGTGCAGTGCACCCGCAGGTCCGGCCACTCGGTCTGGACCCACTCCTCCATCCAGTCGAGGACCTTGGCCGCACCGCCGGTGGTGGTGAGGACGAGGAACCGGTCCTCGGCCAGGCGCAGCACCGTGCCGTCGTCGAGGACCATGCCGTCGACGCCGCACATGACGCCGTAGCGGACCGAGCCGACCTTGAGGCTGCTCATCAGGTTCGTGTAGAGCCGGTCGAGCAGGACGGCGGCGTCGGGCCCCTGGACGTCGATCTTGCCGAGGGTGGAGCCGTCGAGGATCCCGACGCCCGTGCGGGCCGCGGCGCACTCCCGCAGGACCGCGGCCTCCATGTCCTCGCCGGGCCGCGGGTAGTAGCGGGGCCGCTTCCACTGGCCGACGTCCTCGAAGACCGCCCCGTTCGCGACGTGCCACCCGTGCAGCGCGGTGACCCGCTCGGGGTCGAACAGCCGGCCGCGGTCGCGGCCGGCGAGCGCCGCGAAGGCCACCGGGGTGTAGGGCGGCCGGAACGTGGTGGTGCCGGTGTCCTGCACGGGGACCCCGAGCAGCTCGGCGGTGATGCCCGAGGTGAGGACGCCGGAGGTCTTGCCCTGGTCGTGCGCGGTGCCGATGGTCGTGTAGCGCTTGACGTGCTCGATGGAGCGCAGGCCGGCGCCGACCGCCCGGGCGATGTCGGCGACCGTCGCGTCGCGCTGCAGGTCGACGAACGAGGTGCTGCCCTCCGCGCCGGAGACGTCCGGCACCCGCCAGAGCACGAGGGGTGCGGCTGGGACGACGGGTTCCGGGGCGGCCGGCAGCCGGTCCTCTGACGCCGGCTCGATCGCCAGCGCGGCCAGCGCGGCGCGGGCCACCCGCTGCCCGTCGGCCAGGCACCCGGGCAGGTCGAGGACGCCGGCGGCGGAACCGGTGACGGACAGGCCGTCGAGCTCCTCCGCCGGGACGAACGCGCCGAGCGCCTCGTCGAAGCGGAGCCGGCCGCGGGCCTGGCTGAACAGGTGCACCGCGGGGTTCCATCCGCCGCTGACCAGCAGCAGGTCGCAGGCGATCGCCCGGCCGGCGCCGACCTCGCCGTCGGCGAACGGCGCGACCAGCGCGTGGGTGACCCGGTCCACCCCCTGCGTGCCCGTGACGACGGATCCGTCCAGGACGGGGATCCCCGCGCGCTCGCACTCCTCCCGCCGTCGCGGCGAGCCGGCCGGCCGTGGGTCGACCACCGCCTGCACCCGGACGCCGGCGCGGTGCAGGTCGAGGGCGGCGTCGTAGGCGCTGTCGTTGGTGGTGAAGACGACGGCCTCGCGGCCGGGCAGCACGCCGTAGCGGTGCAGGAACGTCCGGGCGGCGCCGGCGAGCATGATGCCCGGGCGGTCGTTGTCGGCGAACACGACCGGCCGCTCGTGGGCGCCCGTCGCGACGACGACCGAGCGGGCCCGGAAGCGCCAGACCCGCTGGCGGGAGACGTGCTTGGGGGCGGCCGGCCCGAGGTGGTCGGTGCGCCGCTCGAGCGCGAGGACGAAGCCGTCGTCGTAGCTGCCGAAGGCCGTGGTGCGCTGCAGGTGCAGCACCTCCGGGAGCCCGGCGAGCTCGGCGACCGCCGCGGCGACCCAGTCCGGTGCCGGGCCGTCGTCGAGCCGGTCGGTGCCCGACAGCAGCGACCCGCCGGCCTCGGACTGCTCGTCGACGAGCGCGACCCGCGCCCCGGCCCGGGCGGCACTGAGGGCGGCGGCCAGCCCGGCGGGCCCGGCGCCCACGACCAGCACGTCGACGTGGTGGTGGACGGCGTCGTAGCGGGCCGAGTCGGGGATCTCCGCGAGGCGGCCCTGCCCCCGCAGTCCGTGGGCGGCCAGCCCGTCGTGGAGCTCGACGGTGGTGGCCAGCAGCATCGGCTCGGGGAACGGCTCCTCGACCTGCACGAGGCCGCCCGGGTCCTCGGCCCAGGCCGCGGCGATGCCCCGCGGGCGGCCGAGCTTGACGCTCGTGGCGATCCGGTGCCGGCCCGCGGCGAGCAGCGCGGAGGCCAGCGTGTCGCCGGGGTGACCGGTGTACGCCTGCCCGTCGAAGGTGAACTCGACGGTGGTGGCGCGGTCGACGCGGCCGCCCTCGGCGGTGCGGAACGGGTTCGTCATCGGATCACCGGCTTCGGGTCGTCGAGGCGGTACACGCGCTCGAAGCGGTAGGTGGCGGTGTCGCGGACGGCGTTGAACCAGCGCCGGCAGCCTGTGCTGTGGTTCCAGCGCTCCGCGAAGCGGCC
This sequence comes from Blastococcus sp. SYSU D00669, assembly GCF_054050715.1. Lineage (NCBI taxonomy): Bacteria > Bacillati > Actinomycetota > Actinomycetes > Geodermatophilales > Geodermatophilaceae > Blastococcus > Blastococcus sp. SYSU D00669. The sequence continues at coordinate 3,686 of NZ_JBJGZV010000006.1, read as the reverse complement.
CTTGGGGTTGTCCCGGAAGAAGACGTAGTGCGCCCACTGCTCGTCGGAGAGCTCGGCGGGGTTCTCCGGGTACGGGACGTGGGCCTGGCCGCCGTAGCGGAACTCGACCTCCTCGCGGGGGCCGCACCACGGGCATTCGATGAGCTGCATCGCAGGGGCTCCCTGGATCAGTGGGCCACGGCGGCCGCGCCGTGCTCGTCGACGAGCGCGCCGGTGACGAAGCGGTCGAGGCCGAACGGCGCCACGGTCGCGTGGGGCTCGTCGTGGGCGATGGTGTGCGCCAGGGCCCAGCCGATGCCGGGTGTGGCCTTGAAGCCGCCGGTCCCCCATCCGCAGTTGAGGTAGAGGTTGGCGTACGGGGTCCGCCCGACGATGGGCGAGGCGTCGGGGCTGACGTCGACGATGCCGCCCCAGGTGCGCAGCAGGTGGGCCCGTGCGAACACGGGGAACAGCTCGACGGCCGCGGCCATCTGGCGCTCGATGACGTGGAAGGCGCCGCGCTGGCCGTAGCCGTTGTAGGAGTCGACGCCGGCGCCCATGACCAGCTCGCCCTTGTGCGCCTGGGAGACGTAGACGTGCACGGCGTTGGACATGACCACCGTGGGGTGCACCGGCTCGAGCAGCTCGGAGACCAGCGCCTGCAGGGGGTGGCTCTGCACCGGCACCCGGATGCCGAGCAGATCGGTGAGCACCGACGTGTGGCCGGCGGCGCAGAGCGCCACCGTGCCCGCGGCGATCGTGCCCCGGGTGGTCTGCACGCCGGTGACCCGGTCGCCGTCGGTGGAGAACCCGGTGACCTCGCAGTTCTGGATCAGGTCGATGCCGGCCTCGTCGGCCCGGCGGGCGAAGCCCCAGGCGACGTAGTCGTGCTTGGCGATGCCGGCGCGCGGCTGGTAGGTGGCACCCAGCACCGGGTAGCGGATGTCGCTCGAGGTGTTCACGATCGGGCAGACCTTGCGGACCTCGTCCGGCTCGACCCACTCGGCGTCGACGCCGTTGAGCTTGTTCGCCTCGACCCGGCGCACGCTGTCGCGGACGTCCTGCAGCGTGTGCGCGAGGTTCAGCACCCCGCGCTGGCTGAACAGGATCGGGTAGCCGAGGTCCTCCTCGAGGCCCTCCCAGAGCTTGAGGCTGTGCTCGTAGATCGCCGAGCTCTCGTCCCACAGGTAGTTGGACCGGATGATCGTGGTGTTGCGGGCCATGTTGCCGCCGGCCAGCCACCCCTTCTCCAGGACGGCGACGTCCGTGATGCCGTGGTTCCTGGCGAGGTAGTGCGCGGTGGCCAGGCCGTGGCCACCACCACCGACGATCACCACGTCGTAGGAGCGCTTCGGTTCCGGGTCGCGCCAGAGGAAGTCCGGGTGGTCCGGCAGGTCGGCGCCGGGGGTGCGGGGGCTCATCGGCCGGCCTCCGTCAGGTCGGGGTAGAGCGGGTGGCGGTCGGCGAGCCGGGTGACCCGCGCGCGGAGCCCGGGGAGCTCCTCCGCACCGGTCGAGGGCCGCAGGGCGGCGGCGATCACGTCCGCGACCTCGGCGAAGTCGTCGGGCCCGAAGCCGCGGGCGGCCAGCGCGGGGGTGCCGATGCGGACGCCGGAGCTGACCATCGGCGGGCGGGGGTCGAACGGCACCGCGTTGCGGTTGACGGTGATCCCGATGGAGTGCAGCCGGTCCTCGGCCTGCCGGCCGTCCAGCTCCGACCCGCGCAGGTCCACCAGGACGAGGTGGACGTCGGTGCCGCCGCTGACGACGTCGATGCCCGCGGCGCGCGAGTCCGGGGCCAGCAGCCGGTCGGCCAGGATGCGGGCGCCGGCGAGGGTCCGCTGCTGGCGCTCGCGGAAGGCCGGCTCGGCGGCCAGCTTGAAGGCCACGGCCTTGGCGGCGATGACGTGCTCCAGCGGCCCGCCCTGCTGGCCGGGGAAGACCGAGGAGTTGAACTTCCTGGCCAGGTCGCCGGTGGCGAGGATGACGCCGCCGCGCGGGCCACCGAGCGTCTTGTGGGTGGTCGACGTGACGACGTGCGCGTGCGGCACCGGGGACGGGTGCAGTCCGGCGGCCACCAGGCCGGCGAAGTGCGCCATGTCGACCATGAGGTAGGCGCCCACCTCGTCGGCGATCCGCCGGAACTCGGCGAAGTCGAGGTGGCGGGGGTAGGCCGACCAGCCCGCGACGACGAGCTTCGGCCGCCGCTCGCGCGCCAGCCGCTCGACCTCGGCCATGTCGACCAGGTGGTCGTCGGCCCGCACGTGGTAGGCCGCGACGTCGTAGAGCTTGCCGGAGAAGTTCAGCTTCATCCCGTGGGTCAGGTGCCCCCCGTGCGCCAGGTCGAGCCCGAGGATGGTGTCGCCGGGCGCCAGCAGTGCGGACATCGCCGCGGCGTTGGCCTGCGCCCCCGAGTGCGGCTGCACGTTGGCGTACTCGGCACCGAACAGCCCTTTCAGCCGGTCGATGGCCAGCTGCTCGACGACGTCGACGTGCTCGCACCCGCCGTAGTAGCGGCGACCCGGGTAGCCCTCGGCGTACTTGTTGGTCAGCACCGAGCCCTGCGCCTGCATGACCGCGAGCGGCGCGAAGTTCTCGCTGGCGATCATCTCCAACGTGGTCTGCTGCCGGGTCAGCTCGGCGGTGATCGCGTCGAAGACGTCGGGGTCCGTGTCGGCCAGCGACCGGTCGAGCACCCGGTACTGCGCAGCGGGCGCCGGCAGCGTCTCCTCCAGCTGGACGACCATGCCGGGTTCCCTTCTGTCATGAATTCCGTGGAAGACTGGTATACCAGTTATGTAGCACCGTAGGGTGACTCCTCGACAGGGTCAAGGGACGAGAGGGGATCCACCGCCATGGCCTACGAGGTTCGGGGCGTCGTCGCCCGCGCGAAGGGTCAGCCGGTCACCGTCGAGACGGTCGTGGTGCCCGACCCGGGCCCGGGTGAGGCGGTCGTGGACGTGCGGGCCTGCGGGGTCTGCCACACCGACCTGCACTACCGCGAGGGCGGCATCAACGACGAGTTCCCGTTCCTGCTCGGCCACGAGGCCGCCGGCGTGGTCTCCGCGGTCGGCGAGGGGGTGACCAACGTCGCGGTCGGCGACTTCGTCGTCCTCAACTGGCGGGCGGTGTGCGGGCAGTGCCGCGCCTGCCTCAAGGGCGAGCCGCAGTACTGCTTCGACACCCACAACGCCGCGCAGAAGATGACGCTGACCGACGGCACCGCGCTGTCGGCGGCGCTGGGCATCGGCGCGTTCGTGGAGAAGACGCTGGTCCACTCCGGCCAGTGCACCAGGGTCGACCCGGCCGCCCCGGCCACCGCCGCCGGGCTGCTCGGCTGCGGCGTGATGGCCGGCGTCGGCGCGGCGGTGAACACCGGCGCGGTCCGGCGCGGGGAGTCGGTGGCGGTGTTCGGCTGCGGCGGCGTCGGCGACGCCGCGATCGCCGGGGCCAGGCTGGCCGGCGCGGGCACGATCATCGCCGTCGACCTCGACGACCGGAAGCTGGAGTGGGCGAGGCGCTTCGGCGCCACCCACACGGTGAACTCGACGGAGACCGACGCCGTCGCGGCGATCAAGGGCCTCACCGGCGGCTTCGGCGTCGACGTCGCGATCGACGCCGTCGGCCACCCGGCGGTGTTCGAGCAGGCCTTCTACGCCCGCGACCTGGCCGGCCGGGTGGTGATGGTCGGCGTCCCCACCCCGGACA
>NZ_JBJGZV010000005.1:0-156553 GCF_054050715.1 Blastococcus sp. SYSU D00669 | reverse complement strand
CCCCACCCCCACCCCCCCCCCCCAAAACCCCCCCCCCCCCCGCCGCCCCCCCCCCCCCCCCCCCCCCCCCCCCCCCCCCCCCCCCCCCCCCCCCCCCCCCCCCCCCCCCCCCCCCCCCCCGGTCGTGGTTCAGTCGGCGTAGACGCGGAGGTAGTCGAACTGCGACGTCGCGGCGGCCTGCGCGGGGTCGGTCCGGCCGTGCGAGACGAGCCCGATGCGCAGGTCGGAGCCCTCGGGCAGGGTCCACACCCCGCCGACCACCCAGGTCTCGCCGTCCGTGCTGGTCGACGCCTGCAGCAGGCGCTCGCCGTTCGCGGCCGTCCGGTGGGTCAGCCGCAGCCACGTCGTGTCCGCCGGCGGGCCGATGATCGTCCCGCCGTAGGAGAGCCGACCGGCGTAGGGCATCTCCTTGCCGAACTCCGTCTGCCGGGTGTTCCAGATCGCCACGTGCGACAGCCGCGCGAAGAGGTCGTCGTCGACGTAGGCGATCAGGCCGCCCTGCTGGAAGTTGCGGACGGCGTCGGTGCCGAGGTCGATGCTCAGCCGGGTCTCGGCCGTCCAGTCGCCGTCCGGCACGTCCCGCAGGAGCACGCCGGCGTCGTTGCCGCTGCCGGTCAGGTCGGCGGCCTCGACCGGCCAGGAGAGCTGCCCGCCGGACAGGGTGACCTGCGGGTCGCGCACCGCCTCCCAGCCGTCGGCCAGCGCGGCTCCGTCGAACTCGTCGCTGTACTCCGGCAGCAGCTCGCCCGGCTGGGGGCCGGGAACCCGCTCGGTCACCAGCTCGGCGGCCGGCAGCGCGGAGAGGTTGTCGAACTGGACGCCCTCGCCCCTCGCCGTCGCACCGGCCGGGCCCTCCGCTCCGCCGCCGGGCACCGTCAGCTCGGCCCGGGCGAGCGGGTCGAAGAGGCGCGCGTGGGTCAGCTCCGCGGTGGCCACGCCGTCGCGGACCTCGAGCACCAGGCTGTGCCAGTCCTCGTGCTGGTAGCCGGGCGGCAGCGGGGAGGTCTGCTGACCGGTCACCCGGTTGCCGTCGAGCGTCCGCAGCACGAGCGTCCCCGCCGCCGGGTCGATCACCGCCTCGACGGTGCCGCGCTGACCGTGCCGGCCCCCGGCCAGCAGACCGTACTCACCGGTGGACCCGGCGGTGCTGCGCACGTCCGCCTCGACCCGGACGTCGGCCGGCAGCGAGGCACGGCTGAGGATCGTGTGGACGCCGTTCCCCTTGGTCGCCAGCGACGTCCCGGCCTGCGCGTCCTCGACCGTCCGCCACCCGCCGGCGGTCGCCCACGCGCCGTCGGCCCCGTCGCTGAAGTCGGTGACGGGGCCGGTGGCCGGGCCGGGCTGCTCGTCGTCCGACGCCCACGCGCCCGCGCGGACGGTCGGCCAGCCGTCGATCCAGTCGAGCCGGTCGATGAGCATCGGCCGCTCGTTGATGCCGTCGGTGCCGGTCAGGTACGGGTCGCCGCGGTCGATCGCGTGGTAGACCGCCCAGTCCTGGCCGGCGAGGTCGGTCACGACCGCGTTGTGGCCGGTGCCGATCCACCGGTTGCCGTTCTGGGCGAGCACCGGCGTCCCGCCGGCCCGCGACTGGTTCAGCGGCACGCCCTCGCGGTCGACGTACGGCCCGGTCAGGCTCTGCGAGCGCCCGACGTGGACGCTGTAGCCCGTGGTCGGGCCGGCGCAGCAGTTCGCCGACGACGCCATCAGGTACCACCAGCCGTCGTGCTGGACGACGTAGGCGCCCTCGTACTTGTTGTCGATGGCCACCCGGGTCGCGGTGCCGACCGCCTCGGTGCCGTCGTCGTCCAGCTCGGTGACCCAGATGCCGCCGTAGTAGGAGCCGTAGAACAGGTACTCCTCGCCGTCCGGACCGCTCACGTGGTGCGGGTCGAACGTCCACAGATAGTTGTCCGGCCCCTGGCGACGGGGGTCGACCACCGGGTCGCCGGAGTCCGTCCAGGGACCGGCGGGGGAGTCGGAGAACGCGACGCCGATGGCGTTGTCGCCCGTCTCGGCGGACATGGTGGTCTCGGTGACGACGTAGTACAGCCGGTACTGCCCGTCCACGTAGCGGATGTCGGGCGCCCAGAGGCCCGCGCCGGCCTCCGCCCAGGCCGGCTTGGTGGCCTCGGTGAAGGCATCACCGACGTACTCCCAGCTCACCAGGTCCTGCGACCGGGAGATCGGCAGCAGGTGCCGCTCCGTGTCGCCCTCGCGCAGGGGATCGGTGGTGCCGTAGGCGTACCACCAGCCGTCCTTGCCGCGGATGACCGCGGGGTCGGCGTAGGTGTCGGCGACGGGCGCGCTGACCGGGTTGGTGTAGCTGGTCGCGGTGGGCTCGACCGGGCCCGTCGGCGGCGCCCCGGCCGCGGTGCCCGGTGGGGCCAGGAGAGCCAGCCCCAGAGCGGTCGCGGTGACCGCGACGGCACCTCGGACGCGGGTGGACGTGAACACGGCGTTCCCCCTGTCACCTTTACAACGTTGGAACGTGACGGGGGTCACCGTAACGAGTCCTGGGGATTCCGCATCTCGAAGCGGTGGGTCAGAGCCAGGCCTCGATCTCGTCGAGCTGCTCGTGGGTGAGCCCGTCGTAGAGGTCCGGCGCGACCACGAGCACCTGCGGGTGGGCGGCCAGCCACTCGCCGGTGTCCTCGGCCTGCTCGGCCAGGTCGTCGTCGATCCAGACGATCCGCCGGTCCGGCTCGGCCTCGGCGACCGCGCGGGCGGCGGCCAGCTTCCACCACCCCGACAGTCCGGTCAGCCGGCCGAGGAACCCGACCGGCGCGGCGTCCTCGCGGTCGTGGGTCCTCAGCCCCCGCGGCAGGCCCATCGGCTCGGCCAGCAGCCGGTCGGCGTCCGTCGTCCACGTGGTGAGCCACTGGATCTCCACCCGGCCCGACTCGTGCCACTCCCGCAGCCGGGCGGTCACGGTCGGGTCCCACGACAGCACGAACCCGTGGAACGTCCCGCGCCGCCAGCCCTCGGGCAGCTCCTCCCGTGCCGCGTTCAGCACGCCGTCGACGTCGAGCAGCAGGATCGGGACGTCGGCCATGGTGCGATGGTCCGCCGGGTCACCGTCCGCAGTCGCGCCGACGTGCTTCCGATCCGGCTCGCACACCGCCCGCTCCGCGCCCGCCGCGGGCGTCTCCCGGAGTGGGACGCTTCGTTCCGGAAGGGATGCTTCCCGTCTCTCCGCCCGGCCGAGGTGAGGCCCGATGTCCAGAGCGGCAGTGCGCGCATGGTCCGCCGTCGGCGCGGTTCTCGCCGTCCTCGCCGGGTGTGGCAGCCAGGACGGCGGTGACCGGGACGGCGGCGGCGCGGCCGCGGAACCCGCTCCCGACTGGCGCAACGCCGCCTACACGATCACCTGCGACGGCATCGTCCCCGCCGGGTTCCGGGCTGCCCTCGTCGACGGCACGACGCGGGTCCCCGCCGACGACACCCGGCCGCCGTTCTACGCGTACTACGACGTCACGTACGAGGGCGAGACCAGCGGCGACGTCGACGGGGACGGCGCGGACGACACCGTCGTCCTGCTCGAGTGCTCGCCGCAGCCGTCCAACGGCATCGTGCAGGAGGTCCAGGTCTTCACCGCCGACGGCGACCTGCTCGCCGAGCTGCCGAGCCCGCGGCTGCTGCGCGAGGGGCTCCACCTCCCGCCGCTCTACGACCCCGAGGGCCTCTCGGTCGAGGACGGCGACGTCGTCGCCGCCATGCTGGCCTACGGGGCCGGCGACTCCCACGCCAGTGGACCGTCGGTGCCGATCACCGTGCGCTGGCACTGGACCGGCGAGGAGTTCGTCCGCGTCCACGAGGGGTAGCCGCGGGAGCCACCCCCCGCACGGGTGAGGCCGTTCTCCAGCCGGCCCGCCGACGGGTCGATGACCAGTGCGAACAGCGCTGTGTCGCCGACCCGAGGACCGAGATGAGCAGCACCGCCGTGCGCCGGCTCCTGGTGCGCCCCACCGAACCGGTCGCCTACACCCGGTGGCTGTTCTTCGTCATCGCGCTGGGCTCGTTGCTCACCGTCGTGCCGGGCGCGCTCATCGGGGCCGGGCCCGCCCGCGTGGGCCTGCTGGCCGGCTCCACCCTCGCGCTGACCGCCATCTGGACCCACCGCTACCGGTCGCGCCGGGCGCTGCTGCTGCTGGACGTCTGCGACGGCCTGGCCACGCTGGGGTTCGCGCTCGCCTGCCCATGGCCCGCGGTGGCCTTCGGCATCGTGTTCCCGGCACTGTGGTTCCGCGGCATGTACGACCGCACGCGGCGGGTGGTCTTCCACGCCGCTCTCATCGCCGCTGCGATGATCACCGCACCCCTGATCTGGGGCATCGTCCCCGGACAGCCCGAGGTGACCGACAGCGCGCCCGTCTTCTCCACGCTGCCGGTGCTCGGCCTGACCGCTCTCGGCGCCCGGCACCTGGCCCTCGGCATGCTCGAGCGCCAGCAGACCCGCGGCCGCGACGCCGCGCTGCGGGAGCTGGGCACCAACCTCCTCGGCGTGACCGATCCGAAGGCGATCCGCGCCCAGGGCTGGCGCGCCGTCGAGGACGTCGCCCGGTGGACGCCGGGCCTGAGCGTCCTCGCCGTCGCGGTGGAGAAGCGGACGCTGCGCGTGGTCGAGCAGACCGGCGACCTCGGGTTCACCTCGCTGCCCTTCGACCTCGTCCGCGGGGGCGGGAACGAGGTGGAGGAGATCCTCGAACCCGGCGTCCTCGAGGACGTCGCCCGCCGCTGGCTGCGGATCCCGCTGCCCTACTTCCCGGGGCACTCGAAGCTCTTCCCGGGCGCGTTCATGCTGGTCGGGGCGCCGGACGGTGTCCCCGGCGAGGCCGTGAACGCGCTGCAGTCGCTGAACAACCAGGTCGCACTGGCCATGCGCAGCAGCCAGGCGCACCGCGACCTCGAGGCGCAGGCGCTCACCGACGCCCTCACCGGGCTGGCCAACCGCGCCGCGTTCACCGCCGCGCTGGAGGAGGCGGCACGGGCGTCGGTCGGCCGGAGCTGGGTGCTCTTCCTCGACCTCGACGACTTCAAGGTGGTCAACGACGGGCTCGGGCACGCCGCCGGCGACGAGCTCCTCCGCCACGTCGCCACCCGCATGCTCGGCGCGCTGCGCGAGCAGGACCTCTGCGCGCGCCTCGGCGGCGACGAGTTCGGCGTCCTGCTGCGCGACGCCGACGAGGCGGAGGCCGGAGCGATCGGCCAGCGGCTGGTCGAGCTGCTGTCGGCGCCCGTGATGCTCGAGGGCCGGCGCACCCAGGTGGGCGCCAGCGTGGGCCTCGCCCGCCTGCAGCCTGGGACGACCGGCAGCCAGGTGGTGCAGCACGCCGACATCGCGATGTACGCGGCCAAGGCGGCGGGCAAGAACCGGGTCCAGTCGTTCACGCCGGCCCTGCTCTCGGACACCTCGGCGCTCGAGGCGGAGCTGCGGCGCGCGGTCGACGAGGACCAGTTCGTCGTCCACTACCAGCCGATCGTCTCCACCACCGACGGCCGCTGCGTCGCCGTCGAGGCGCTGGTCCGCTGGGCGCACCCGGTTCTCGGGCTGCGACTGCCCGGCGACTTCCTCGACGTCGCCGAGCACACCGGCGTCGTCATCCCGATCGGGGAGCAGGTGCTCCGCCAGGCCTGCGCCGACCTCGCCACCTGGGACGACGGCGACATCGCGCTGCACGTCAACGCCTCGCCGTCGCAGCTGGCGCACCCGCACTTCGTCACCGTCGTCCGCGACTGCCTGGCCGAGCACGCGCTGGCGCCCAAGCAGCTGATCATCGAGATCACCGAGTCGACCGTGCTCGACTCCCCGGCGGTGCAGGGCACCCTCGACGTCCTCGCCGGGCTCGGCGTCGGGATCGCCGTCGACGACTTCGGCACCGGTTACTCGGCTCTGACGACGCTGCGCACCCTGCCGGTCGACGTCGTGAAGATCGACAAGTCGTTCGTCGCCGGCGCGGCGACCGTGGACGCCGACCAGGCGGTCATCGAGGCCATCGCGCAGATGGCCCACCGGCTCGGCCTGGAGACCGTGGCCGAGGGCGTGGAGCGCCCCGACCAGGAGGACTTCGTCCGGCGGGCCGGGATCACCGCTGTCCAGGGGTGGCTGCACCAGCCGCCGGTCCCGGCCGCGCAGTTCGCCGCGTGGCTGGCCGGGGAGTCACGTCCGCTCAAGGCCGGTGGCCGTCCGGTCGAAGCTCTCCGGTGATGAGCACTCCGGCGCAGCCTCCGTTCCTGGGCGATGAACGTCGCACCCTGGTCGACGACCTCGTCCGCGCTTTCGACGAGGTGGCCGAGTCCGGCGTGCCGCAGTGGTGGTCGCTCGAAGCACCGCCGGGCTGGGGCAAGACGCGGATCGCGCAGGAGCTCTACGCACGCCTCGCCACCGACCGCCAGCCGGACCCGCACTACTGGCCGCAGTCCCTCACGCAGGTGGGCGAGGGGCCTGCCATCGACGGTGAGGGGCTCCGCAAGCGGGTCGCGCCGGATCTCCTGTCGGCCGATCGGCAGGCCACGCCGCCGTACTTCTGGTGGGGCGTCTCCTGCCTGAGCCGGCCGGGAACCGAGTTCGAGGCGCTGGTGGTCGATCTCGACCAGTTCCGGCGGCACGGTCCCGGGCTGGAGCGCCGCTGGGCGGAGCTCGCCTCGCGCGGGGCCCGGCTGCGCAAGCGCCTGAAAGGGCGCGCAGGGGAGCTCGCCGAGACCGGGGTGGGGGAGGCGGTCGGTGCGGCGGCGACCGCGGCGAACCTCGCGGTCCCCGGACTCGGACTGCTGGTGCTCGTCGGCAAGTGGGCCGTCCAGCGCGGTGTCCGCGAAGTGCAGGACCGTCGGGCCGGAGAGGTCGGACCCGCGACCGCGGGCGCGTCCGTCGTCGACGAACTCGCCCCGGCGATGGAGCGGCTGGGTGCCGTCGGGTTGCCGCTGGTGATCGTCGTGGAGGACGCGCACGCCGCGGACCCGACGCTCGTCGAGCTGCTCGCCCGCTTGCTCGCTGCCCAGGAGTCCCGGGTCCTGCTGATCACGACGTCGTGGAGCGGACTCCTGGACGAGGCGCACCGCCCGAGTGCAGAACTGCTGGCGCGCGTGCCCGCCGAGCGGACGAGACGGTTCCGGGGCGGCGTAGACCTCACCGACCTGACCGTGGACGAGCGGGCGGCGCTCGCGCGCAACGCCCTGCCCGCCCTCGACGGGGTGAGCGGTCGGCTGCTGGCCGAGCGCTATGCGAACCCGTGGGCGCTGCAGACGGCGTGCCGGCTGGGTGCGGTCCGCCGGGGTGCGACCCGCGGTGCGCTGTCGGCGGCGCTCGTCGCGCAGCTCCCCGACGACGTGTCGGGGCTCTACAGGCAGCTGTGGCAGGAGCTGCCGCCCGCGGTCCGGGAGGCGCTGACCCTCTCCGTGCTGTCCGCGCCGACGTCCGTCGGCGGGCAGCTGACCTTCGGCGAGGACCGGTGGGATCCCGCTCTCGTACAGGCCGCGATCGAGGCGGAGGGATGGCTGCGCGAGGAGACCGGCCCGCTGCTCGCCGACCTCGACCGCGCGCAGGACGCCTACAGCTGGGTCCGCACCGTCGAGGACTGGCTGCAGCGCTTCCACGACCCGGCCCAACGGGACGTCGCGCTCACCGCCGCGCGCGGCGAGTACGGGGAGGAGGAACGCCGCGCCCTCTACGCCGCTCTCCTGGCGCGACACGACCCGGCGCAGGAGCTGAGCCCGGTCCAGCGCCGCCACCGGGACCGACTGGTGCTGGCCCTGGCCGCCGAGGGCTTCGTGGACACCGGCGAGGAGAGCGTCCTGGGCGCCGCGACACGGACTTGCGAGACGCTGGCCGCCAGCCCGGCCGTGGGCGACCAGAACCAGGTGCTGGCAGTCGCCGAGTTCGTCCTGGCCAAGGCGGGGAACTCGACCGATGAGCGGCTGCTGGACCTCCGGGAGCGCCGTGGTGACGCGCTGCTGGAGACCGGGCAGTACGGCCCAGCGGTCGAGGTCTACCGGGAGCTGCTCACCGATCGCCGTCGCGTCCTCGGCGCAGAGGCACCGGAGACCCTGGCCACCCACCGCCGCGTCGCGGTCGCCCTGGCCGAGTCGGGACAACTCGCTGCCGCGATCGCGGAGTGCCGGGACCTCCTGGCCGAGCAGGTGCGCGTCCTCGGCGCTGACGCGGAGCCGGCCTTCACCACTCGCAACGACCTCGCCACGTTCCTCGGCCAATCGGGTCAGGTCGAACCGGCGGTGGCCGAGTTCCGCCGGCTGCTCGCCGACGAGGAGCGTGTCCTGGGTCCTGGCTCGCCGGCCACCCGGGCCACGCGCGCCAACTTCGCGGTCTGGCTGTCGCGAGCCGGCGAAGCGCAGGCGGCGATCGACGAGCTGAGGGCACTGCTCACCGACCTGGTGCGCACGGAGGGCCCGGACGCCGACGGCGTCCTGACCACCCGCAACAACTTCGCCTCCGCCCTGGCACGCGCCGGACAACGGGAGGAAGCGGTCGCGGAGTTCAGGCAGCTGGTCGCCGACCAGGAGCGGGTGCGGGGCGCCGACGCACCGGACACGCTCACCACCCGCCTGAACCTGGCCTATGCACTGGGGCAGGCCGGGCGCGTCGACGCGGCACTCGCCGAGGCGCGTGCCCTTCTGGAGGACCAGGTGCGCGTGCTCGGGGCCGATGCCCCGCACACCCTCGTGTCCAGGCACAACGTGGCATCCCTGCTCGGGCAGTCGGGCCAGCACGAGGCGGCGATCGCCGAGTTCCGGCGGCTGCTCACCGATCAGGAACGGGTCCACGGCCCTGACTCGCCGACCAGCTTGGTCGCGCGCAACAACCTCGCCGCCGCCCTGCGCCACTCCGGGAAGACCGAAGCGGCGATCGCCGAACTCCGGACCATGCTCGTCGACGCGGTCCGGGTGCTGGGCGCGGACGCTCGGGAGACCCTCAGCGCGCGGAACAACCTCGCCTCCTGCCTCGCGGACGCGGGTCAGGTCCAGGAAGCACTCGCGGAACTGCGCAGGCTGTTGGCCGACCAGGTGCGCGTCCTCGGGCCGGAGGCACCGGAGACGTTCGGCACGCGCAGCAACATCGCGTACTGGACGGCCGGCTCGGGGGAGGTCGACGCGGCGCTCGCCCAGTTCCGGGAGCTGCTCGAGGACGAGGTGCGCGTCCTCGGGCCGGACGCGCCGGAGACGTTCACCGCCCGCAGCAACATCGCGTACTGGACGGGCGACTCCGGGAACGCCGAGGCAGCGCTCGCGCAGTTCCGCGAGCTGCTGGCCGACCAGGAGCGGGCGCTCGGGCCGGACGCCCCGGCCGTCGTGAGCACGCGGGGGAGCATCGACTACTGGTCGGGTGTGCTGGAGCAGGCGGAGTCGCTGGCCGCCACCATCGCCCGGATGGTCGACAGCGGTGAGCTCTCGCTGAACGACGTCGTCCACCCCCGGCGTGCGGGAGACGGGCCAGCGAGACCCGCCGCACACCGGAGCCGGAAGCCGACCCGCCGTCCCAAGCGGAGTCCCCGGCGCCGGCACCGCTGAGCCTCGCGAACAGCCGTGGTCGCTCGCGGCGTCGATCCCGTGCGGTTCGGGCGGCAGCCTCCGGCCCCGGGGTGGCTGCGCCTAGCGGCGCGGTCACCCACCCCTCCGGTCCCGCCGTCCTCTCGGCCCCCAGGTGTCGCGTCGGTACGACGTGCGGCCGGTCGGATCAGGTATCGAGGTGGGGGTGCACCCCCGAGAGCGCGGCCCCCTGAGACCGCTGACAGCTTGGCCCGCCGGCGTCGCCGCCGTGCTGCTGCTCGGTGGCTGTGCCGTCGTCGCGCCGTCCTCTCCGGCGAGCGACGCGTCGAGCGCGCCGTCGGCGGCCGCCGCGGACGACACGGCGGCGAGCCCGGCGGCCGCCTCGGGGACCGCGCTCGAGGCGCTCGCCACGATCGAGGTCAAGGGGCGAGCCCCGCGCACCGGGTACGACCGCGACCAGTTCGGCGCCGCCTGGGCCGACACCGACCGGAACGGCTGCGACACCCGCAACGACATCCTGGCCCGCGACCTGGCCGACGAGACGTACCGGCCGGGCACCCACGACTGCGTCGTCCTGACCGGCACGCTGCACGACCCCTACTCGGGCGAGACCCTCGCCTTCCAGCGCGGGGAGGGGACGAGCGAGGCGGTGCAGATCGACCACGTCGTCGCCCTGTCCGACGCGTGGCAGAAGGGCGCCCAGCAGTGGACGCCGGAGGTGCGCACGGCGTTCGCCAACGACCCGCTGAACCTCCTGGCCGTCGACGGGCCGCTCAACCAGCAGAAGGGGGACGGCGACGCGGCCACCTGGCTGCCGCCGAACCGCTCCTACCGGTGCGACTACGTGGCCCGGCAGGTGGCCGTGAAGGTCACGTACGGGCTCTGGATGACCGCCGCCGAGCACGAGGCGATCGGCCGCGTGCTGGGCGACTGCCCGGACGAGCCGCTGCCGGTCGGCGGTGCGGCTTCGCCCAGCTCGGCGGACGTGGCGTACGCGAACTGCGACCACGTCCGCGCGGCGGGCGCCGCCCCGATCCGCCCGGGCGACCCCGGCTGGCGCGAGGAGTTCGACGGCAACGGCGACGGGGTCGGCTGCGAGTAGGCCGCGGGTGTAGACCCGTCGCGTGCACCGGATCGCCGTCCTCGACGACTACCAGTCCGCCGCTGCGAGCTACGCCGACTGGTCGCGGCTGCCCGAGCCGGCCGAGGTGGTCGAGTTCCACGACCACGTCGACGACCGGGAGGCGCTGGTCCGGCGGCTGCAGCCGTTCGACGTCGTCGTCGCGATGCGGGAGCGGACGCCGTTCCCGCGTGCTCTGCTCGAGCGGCTGCCGAACCTCCGGCTGCTCGTGACGACCGGCGCGCGCAACGCGTCGATCGACGTCGCGGCCGCCGCCGAGCTCGGCGTCACCGTGTGCGGCACCGGCGCGCACCCGTCGGGGACGGCGGAGCTCACGTGGGCGCTGATCCTCGCCGTCGCCCGGCACGTCCCGCAGGAGGACGCCTCGGTCCGCGCCGGCGGGTGGCAGCAGACCGTCGGCCTCGATCTGGCCGGCGGCACGCTGGGGGTGATCGGCCTCGGGCGGCTCGGATCGCGGGTGGCGCAGATCGGCCAGGCGTTCGGCATGGACGTCGTCGCGTGGAGCCAGAACCTGACGCCGGAGCGCGCCGCCGAGGTGGGCGTGCGGCGGGCGTCTTCGAAGGAGGAGCTCCTCACGGGTGCGGACGTCGTCACGATCCACCTGCAGCTCTCGGACCGGACCCACGGGCTGATCGGCCGGCCCGAGCTGTCGCTGATGAAGCCGACGGCGATCCTGGTCAACACCAGCCGCGGGCCGATCGTCGACGAGCAGGCGCTGGTCGAGGCGTTGCGCGGCGGCGCGATCCACGGCGCGGGGCTCGACGTCTTCGACCAGGAGCCATTGCCGCGCCACCACCCGCTGCGGGAGCTGCGGCGCGTCGTCCTCACCCCCCACCTCGGCTACGTCACCGGCCGCGGCTACGAGGTCTTCTACCGCGAGGCCGTCGAGGACGTCGCCGCCTGGCTCGCGGGTACGCCGACTCGACTGATCCCGCAGTGATCGAGCGGCGGAAACCGCGAGGTCAGTCCTGCCGCCACACGGTCAGCGAGGCGGTCACCGTGGGGTCGCTCCGCGAGCCCTCTACCGACGAGACGACCACCAGGGCTACGTGACCGTTGCGGGAGAGGACGCACGCCCGGTCGCCGACGGCGGCCGGGACTTCGTCCACGGGCTGGGTCGACGTCAGCCGGTAGCAGTCGCTCGCCGTCGGATCGGTGGTACCGGTCCAGCGAGCGAGCCGGGAACCGCCCGACATGTGCAGTGCTGCCCGGCCATCCGCGGTGAGCGAGTGGGCGTTCAGGTCGGTCGTCAGCCCCGGGGACAGCACCTCCGGAGGGTTCATGTCGAAGTCGAGGCGCACGATGTTCACCGTGCCCGGCCCCCACTGCAGGGCCCACGGATCGACGGCCGTGGTCGGGCTCGCGGGAGCGTCCGGCCGGACCGGGGGAGCGGTCTGCTCACTCATCCCGTCCGTGGAGGCGGGCTGCGCCGTGTACGTGTCCACGGAGGTGCTGCCCGGCGCGCCGTCCCCGCCGCCGACGAGCGCAGCCGTGGTGATCCCGCCGGCTACGGCGGACACCACGGCGCCGACGACTCCGACCACCATGGGGTGCTGCTTGAGCGAACCGCTGACCTTGCTCGTGCTCTGATCCCCGCCCGGCGAACTGCCCGGACGGGTCATCGTGTCGCTGCTTCCGTGCACCGGTTCCCCCTCGACCGACTGGCGCCTCGACGACGGTAGGTCGGGTGGAGGGCACTTCCTGGGTGACCGCCGCTGCAGGGGTGGCGGGAGCGCGCGTATGTGACGAAACAGTTCTGTTGGGAGCGCGCTCAGCGTCGATCATCGGCAGGTGGCTGGTCGCCACGCCGGAGGGGGCAGCCAGCTGCCGATGATCAACGACGGAGGTCAGCCGAGCTGGAAGGGGTCGCGGGTGCCGCCGGTGAGCTCCACCCACACCGACTTGGTCTCGGTGTACTCGTCCACCGCGGACATGCCGTTCTCCCGGCCCACGCCCGAGAGCCCGAACCCGCCGAACGGCATGTTGGGCGCCACCACGCGGTAGGCGTTGATCCACACCGTCCCGGCCCGCAGCTTCGCCGCCACCCGGTGCGCCCGGTGCACGTCCTTGGTCCACACCGACCCGGCCAGCCCGTACGGGGTGTCGTTGGCCAGCTTCAGCGCCTCGTCCTCGTCGGTGAACGTCAGCGCCGCGAGCACCGGCCCGAACACCTCCTCCCGCACGATCGTCGTCCCCGGCGACACCCCGGTGACCACGGTCGGCTCCACGAACAGCCCGCCCAGCGACGACGGCGCCCCGCCGCACGCGAAGGAAGCCCCCTCGGCGGCCGCTCCGCTCAGGTAGCCCAGCACCTTCTCGTACTGCGGCTGGTTCGCCACCGGCCCCATCTCCGTCGCGGGGTCGGTCGGGTCGCCCAGCTTGATCGTCCGCGCCCGCTCGGCGATGCGGTCGACCAAGGTGTCGTGGACCTCGGCGTGCACGATCAGCCGCGACCCCGCCATGCACGTCTGCCCGGTCGCCGCGAAGACCCCCGCCACCAGCCCGTTCGCCGCGGCGTCGAGGTCGGCGTCGGGGAACACGATCTGCGGGCTCTTCCCGCCCAGCTCCAGCGTCACCCGGTTGACGTTCGCCGCAGCCGACTGCGCCACCCGCACCCCGGTCGCCGTCGACCCGGTGAACGCCACCTTGTCCACGCCCGGGTGCCCGGCCAGCCGCTCCCCGGTCGACCGGTCCCAGCCGGTCACCACGTTCAGCACCCCCGCCGGCAGCCCGGCCGAGAACAGCACCTCCGCCAGCGCCACGGTCGACGCCGGCGAGTGCTCCGACGGCTTGGCCACGACCGTGCACCCCGCGGCCAGGGCCGGCGCCAGCTTCCAGGTGAGCAGCAGCAGTGGCGAGTTCCACGGGGTGATCGCCCCGACCACCCCGACCGGCTCACGCCGCGTGTAGCCGAAGTAGTTCGGGTTCACCGGCGGGATCGTGCGGCCCTCGAGCTTGTCGGCCAGCCCCGAGAAGTAGAAGAACCACTGCGGGATCGCCTGCAGCTGCCCCCGCATCTCCCGCAAGAGCTTCCCCGAGTCACGGACCTCCAGCAGCGCCAGCCGCTCCGCGTTGTCGGCCACCGCCTCCGCGCACGCGCGCAGCACCGCTGCCCGCTGGAACCCGGTCAGCCCGCCCCACTCGCCGTCGAACGCCGCCCGCGCCGAGCCGACCGCGGCGTCCACGTCCTCCGGGCCGCCGTCGGCCAGCCGCGCCCACGGCTGCCCGGTGTACGGGTTCACCGACTCGAACGTCCGCCCCGACAGCGCGTCGACACCCTTCCCGTCGATGAACAGCCGGAACTCCTCGAGCGCCATCGCCGTCCCCCTAGGTCGTCGTCCCCGTTCCGTCGTGCGCGTGCGCGTGGCCCCCGTGCGTGTGGCCCCCGTGGGTGTGGCCCCCGTGCGTGTGGCCGTGCGCATGCCCCGGCACCGGGTCACCCGCCCGCAGCGGCGCCCCGTGGTAGCGGCCCTCGTGCGCGATGATCGGCCGGCGGTCCCCGGCCAGCTCCGGGTACTTCTCCTCGAGCTTCTGCCGCGCACCCCAGTCCCGGCGCAGCTGCCCGAGGTACTCCCGGTCGCCCTCGTAGGTGCCGCGCCAGGTCTGCGGCATGAGCTCCATCGGCCGGCCGGCGTCGGCCGACCCGCCCAGCGTCACCCGCGACGGCACCTTGACCGCGTCGGCGCCGCAGGGGCAGACCGCGTCGGCCCCGGACGACAGGGACGCCATCGCCTCGAAGCGGTGACCCGCCGTGCAGCGGTAGTCGTAGAGCGGCATCGCCGTCACCAGTTGGAGATCGACTTGGCGAAGATGTCGGCGATCGCGTCCTCGTCCACCGGACGCGGGCAGGTCGCCAGCAGCCGCTGCTGCTTCATCGTCCCCGGCACCAGGTCGGGGATGTCGGCCTCGGTGTAGCCCACCGCCCCGATGCCGTTCGGGATCCCGATGTCGCGCATCAGCTCGGTCAGCACCGTCGGCAGCTGCTCGTGCGGGTCGTTGAGCGTGTCCCGGTCGGGCGCCATCAGCGCCGCCGCCTTGAGGTGCCGCTCCGGCGCGGACTCGAAGCTGAACCGGAACGCCTCCGGCGCCGTCAGCGACACCGACATGCCGTGCGGCACCATCGGCTCGTCCTGCGGGTAGCCCGGCGGCCGGTAGTCCTTGACCATGCCGGCGATCGGGTAGGCGTTGGCGTGCGGGATGTGCACCCCGGAGTTGCCGAAACCCATGCCCGCGAACGTCGCCGCCGCCATCATGTCCGACCGCGCCTGCAGGTCGTCGCCCTGGTGCACGGCCTTGCGGAACGACCGCGCCAGCAGCGTCATCGACTTCTCGCACCACAGGTCCGAGACCGGGTTCGACCCGCAGTAGGTCACCCGCTCCTCGGCCTTCTTCCGGTCGAAGCTCTCGTACCAGCGGGCGGTGTAGCTCTCCAGCGCATGGCAGACGATGTCCATCCCCGCCGACGCGGTCACCTCCGGCGGCAGCGACAGCGACAGCAGCGGGTCGACGACGGCCAGCGTCGGGCGCAGCCGCCAGTGGCTGATTCCCGTCTTCACCTTCATCGAGAGGATGTCGAGCACGCACATCGCGGTGCTCTCCGACCCGGTCCCGGCCGTCGTGGGGACGGCGATCAGCGGCTTGAGCTGCCCCTTCGGCGCGCGGGCCTGGCCGATCGGCTTGTTGATGTAGTCCATGAGCTCACCGCCGTCGGTGGTGAGCAGGTTGACCGCCTTGGCGGTGTCGATCGCCGACCCGCCGCCGACGGCGACGAACCCGTCCCACGGCCCCTGCGCCCGCGCGTAGCTGGCCGCCTTGTCCATGCTCTCGTCGGTCGGCTCGACGTGGACGCCGTCGAAGATCTCCGAGCGGATGCCGTACTTGGTGAGCGAGTCGGCGATCCGCTGCGGCAGCCCGGCGGAGTGCACGTTCGCGTCGGTGATGATCAGCACCCGCTCGACGCCGTACTGCGAGATGTCGAAGCCGATCTCGTCCACCGCGCCCGGACCGAACTTCAGCGGTGTCGCGCCCCAGGTGAAGATCGTCTCCTCGGTGCGCCCGGTGTCCTCGCTCATCGGTAGCTGCCCTCCGGCGCCGTCCGCAGCTCGTGGATCTGCTGCGCGTCGTGGCCGAAGACGACCGTCGCGTCGGTCTCCTCGGCGATGCCGCGGATCTTCTCCACCGAGCTGTAGAACTGCTCGAGGTTGTTCACGATCGCCGCGGGCACGGTCGGCGGGCCGTAGCTGGCGCCCATGTAGACGGCGTCGGCGGTGAAGATCATGGTGCCGGTCTCGGGCAGGTCCACCCGCATCGACATGCTGCCCGGCGTGTGCCCCGGGGTCTGGATGAACGAGACGCCCGGCAGGAAGTCCTGCGTGTCACCCGAGACGGTCTCGAAGGTCAGCCCCTCGTAGTCGGCCTTGAGGTGCGCGCCGTTGAACGGGCCGTCGAAGGCGTGGCACCACTCGAGCTCCTTGTCGCTGCAGACCAGCTTCGCGTTCGTGTCCTTGAACATCTGCGCGTTGCCCGCGTGGTCGAAGTGCAGGTGCGAGAAGACGACGTAGTCGAGGTCGCCGGGGCCGAGGCCCAGCTGCTTCAGGCGCGAGTCGAGGTACTCGTCCTCGGAGACCTTGTCGTAGGGGAAGAACTCCTGCAGGCCGGTCGGCGCCCAGCGCTCCTCCCAGTCCCGCGGGCAGGAGGTGTCCCACAGCAGCCGGCCGTCGGGGGTGTCGACGAGGACGCAGTGCGTGGGGCAGTCGATCCACTCGGCCGGTTGGTCCTTCGTCGTCCTCGTCCGCATCGCCCGGCCGGGGGCCAGGAGCAGCCAGGTGAGGTCGGTGCTCATCGCGCCGCACGGCAGGATGCTGACGGTCGTTCCCGTGGCCATGGCTGCTCCCTCGTTGGAGGCGGTGGGTGGGGGCGCTACCGACGACCGGGCCGCGCACCTCCCTGTCCACGGCGGCGGGCCCGGGAGCGGAGCACGCCTCGCACCTTTCGCCTGGTCTGATCGCGGTGTCAAGCGGGACGGTTGCACCGACGTTGCACCCCGCTCGGCTCGGTCGCCGAGAAGGCACTCCGTGCCCGCATTGCCGGCGTGCCCGCGCGTGTCACGTGCACGGACTGCCTTCTCGGCCGCGGCGGCCGGGGCGGAGACTGGCGGACGACGCAGCGTCGCGGACCGAGGAGCGAGCACATGAGCCTGACGGCGGCCCGGGCCGGGACCACCACCGACGACGTCCTCCGGCAGATCGAGCAGCGCGTGCTGTGGCTCGCCACGGCGATCGTCGACCACGCCAACCGCGTCCGGCCGAACCCGACCGGCCTCAAGGTCGGCGGCCACCAGGCCTCCAGCGCCTCGATGGTCACGATCATGACGTCGCTGTGGCTCGAGCAGCTGCGCGCCGACGACCGGGTCAGCGTTAAGCCGCACGCCTCGCCGGTGCTGCACGCGCTGGAGTACCTGCTCGGCCAGCTGGACCGGCAGTACCTGACCAGCCTGCGGGAGTTCGGCGGCCTGCAGTCCTACCCGTCGCGGCTCAAGGACCCGGTGCCGGCCGACTACTCGACCGGGTCGGTCGGCATCGGCGCGACGGCGCCGATCTGGGGCGCCATCGCCCGCCGGTACGTCAACACCCAGCTCGGCGCCGGCGGCACCGGCCGGCAGTGGTCGCTGGTCGGGGACGCCGAGCTCGACGAGGGCGCCGTCTGGGAGGCGGTGCTCGACCCGATGGTGGCCGAGCTCGGCGAGGTCAACTGGATCGTCGACTTCAACCGGCAGTCGCTGGACCGCGTCGTCCCCACCATGGGCACGAACCGGCTGCAGGGCATGTTCACCGCCGCCGGCTGGCAGGTGCTCACCGTCAAGTACGGCCGGCTGCTCGAGGAGCTGTTCACCCGCCCCGGCGGCGCCGCCCTGCGCGACCGGATCGACGCCATGTCCAACCCCGAGTACCAGCGCATGCTGCGGCGCACCGCCGAGGAGGTCCGCGCGCACCTGCCCGGCGACGGTCCCGGCGCCGCCGACATCGCCGCGCTCATCGCCGACGTCCCGGACGACGACCTCGTCGCCGCCGTTCGCAACCTCGGCGGGCACGACCTCTCCGCGCTGCGCGAGGCGTTCGCGCAGATCGACGACACCCGGCCGACCGTCGTCATCGCCTACACGCTCAAGGGCTACGGGCTGGCGATCGAGGGCCATCCGCAGAACCACTCCGCGCTGCTCACCGAGGACCAGCTCAAGGCGCTGGCCGGCGACCTCGGCGTCGACCCGGCCGACCCGTGGGCCGGGTTCGACCCCTCCAGCGATGCCGGGCAGCTGCTCGCCGAGGTGGCCGCGCGGCTCACCCGCGTGCCACCGGTCGCGGTGGAGGCACCCGAGGTGCCGACCGACCTCGGCCGGACGCCGCACGGGGTCGGGACGACGCAGGCCGCGCTCGGCCGCACGCTGCTCGACCTCAACCGCGCCGCGCCCGACGTCGGCCACCGCGTGGTGACCGTGAGCCCCGACGTCTCGAGCTCGACCAACCTCGGTGGCTGGGTGAACAAGGTGGGCGTCTGGTCCCACGAGGCGCGGCAGGACTGGTTCGCCGACGACGCCGAGACGATCCTGCACTGGCGCGAGAAGCCCTCGGGCCAGCACATCGAGCTCGGCATCGCCGAGACCAACCTGGTCGGCGCGATCGGCGAGCTCGGCGCCACCTGGTCACGGTGGGGGCAGCCGCTGCTGCCGATCGGCGTCCTCTACGACCCGTTCGTCGAGCGGGCCCTGGAGCCGTGGTCGTTCGGCATCTACGCCGGCGGTCAGTCGATCCTGGTGGGGACGCCGTCGGGCGTGACGCTGGCGCCGGAGGGCGGGGCGCACCAGTCGATCAAGACGCCCTCGATCGGGCTGGAGCAGCCGGGCTGCGTCTCCTACGAGCCCGCGTTCGCGCAGGACACCGAGTGGTGCCTGCTCGCGGCGCTCGGCCGACTCGGGAAGCCGGGCGGCTCGTCGGCGTACCTGCGGCTGTCGACCCGGCCGGTGGACCAGTCGCTGGCGCGGATCCCGGAGGATCCGGCCGCCCGCGAGCGGCGCCGGAAGCAGGTGGTCGCCGGGGCCTGCCCCCGCTGGAGCGACCACGACGTGTCCGACCCCGGGGTCACGCTCGTCGCCATGGGCGCGGTGGTGCCGGAAGCGCTGGCCGCCGCCGAGCGGCTGGAACGGCTCGGCTTCGCCGCCGACGTGGTCATCGTGACCTCGCCCGGGCTGCTGTTCCGGGCGCTGCAGGCCCGGCGCGGGCTGGACGACGGACCGACCTGGATCCTCGACGCCGCGTTCCCCGCCGACCGGGCGCGGCCGATGGTCACCGTCCTCGACGGCCACCCGCACACGCTCGCCTTCCTCGCCGGCGTGCGGAACGTGCCCGCCGCGCACCTGGGCGTGACGCAGTTCGGGCAGAGCGGCGACCTGGCGGCGGTGCACCGGCTGCACGGCCTGGACACCGAGACGATCGTCGGCGCCGCGCTGGACCTCGTGGACTGAGGGGCCCGGCGGGAGGAGCCTGACCGGGCATGAGCGCCCCTCCGAGCGACCTGGGCGAGCGGCTCGCCGCGCTGGCCGGCATGCGTCCCTGGTGGCCGCTGGTCGAGCCGTCCCCCCGGTGGGTCCGCGTCCGCCTCGGCGGCGAGCTGGTGGCCGACTCCCGCCGCGCGCTGCTGCACGTCCAGTACGGGCCGGGGGAGGTGCCGCGCAGCTTCCTGCCGACCTACTACCTGCCGCCGGAGGACGTCGCGCCCGGCGTGCTGGTCGACCGGCGCGACGACGGCGGGCTCACCACCTGGACGGTGCAGGCCGGCGGGCAGCGGGCCGAGGACGCCGCGTGGGCGCACCGGGAGCCACCCGCACCGCTGGCGGCGCTGCGCGACCTGGTCACCTTCTCCTGGGGCGGCGGCCTGACCTGGTTCGAGGAGGACGAGCCGCTGCTGGCCCACGCCCGCGACCCGCACAAGCGCGTCGACGTCGTCCCGAGCTCGCGGCACGTGCGCGTCGAGGTGGACGGCACGCTGCTGGCCCAGAGCCGCCGTCCCCTGCTGCTGTTCGAGACGTCCCTGCCCACCCGCTACTACCTGCCGCGCGACGACGTCCGGGTCGAGCTGTGGCGCAGTCCCACCCGGACGACCTGCCCGTACAAGGGCGTGGCCAGCTGGTGGTCGGTGCGCGTGGGGGACCGGGAGCTCGACGACGTCGCGTGGAGCTATCCGACGCCGGTGCCCGAGAACCCGCGGATCGCCGGGCTGATCTGCTTCCGCAACGAGCACGTCGACCTCGTCGTCGACGGCGAGCGGCTGGAGCGGCCGATCACCCCCTGGTCCTGACGGCCTGGTTATCGTCGGCGCTCGTGCCGGAGCTCGACCGCCTCGTCCCCGCCGCCGGGGAGCCGCTGACCCGTCCCGCCCGCTTCGTCGCGCGCACCCTCGACCGGCGCTGGCAGCTGCCGCCGGCGACCAGTGGCATCCGGGTGGTGCTCGACGTCGCCGTCCCGGTGCGCGACGGCGCCGTCCTGCGGGCCGACGTCTACCTCCCCGACACCGACGGGCCGCACCCCACGGTGCTGCTGCGCTCGCCGTACGGCCGCACCGGTCAGCTGGCCACCAGCATGGCGACGCCGTACGCCGCCCGCGGCTACGCGGTGCTGCTGCAGAGCGTCCGCGGCACGTTCGGTTCGGGCGGGGAGTTCGAGCCGGTGGTCAACGAGGAGCACGACGGGCACGACACCGTCGCCTGGCTGCGCGAGCAGCCGTGGTTCGACGGCCGGCTGGCCACCCTCGGTCCCAGCTACCTCGCCTACACGCAGTGGGCTCTGGCGCTCGACCCGCCGCCGGAGCTCCGGGCGATGGTGCTGCACATCGGCCCGCACGACCTGGCCCAGGCCGGCATGCTCGACGGCGTCCCGCAGCTGCTCAACCTCGCCGTCTGGACCGAGCTCATCGCCCACCAGGAGCGGGTCGGCACGGTGCGCGGGATGGTCCGGCTGATGACGGCGGAGCGGCGGCTGGCCCCGCACCTGCGGGTGCTGCCGATCGAGGGCCTGGCGCAGCGGTTCGGCGGCAACCCGGCGCCCTGGTTCGACGAGTGGATCGACCACTTCGACCCGGCCGACCCGTACTGGGACCGCTACCGCGCCACCCCGGCCGTGCACTCCTCGACCGTGCCGGCGCTGCTCGTCGGCGGCTGGCAGGACTGGTTCCTCGAGCAGACGCTCTACCAGTACGCCGTCCTGCGCGACCGCGGCGTCGACGTCGCCATGACGATCGGACCGTGGGCGCACCTGACGCTCGACGCCCGGGTGGCGACCCGGGAGAGCCTCGCCTGGCTGCAGACCCACCTCCCGGTGGAGGAGGCTCCGGCGCCTGAGCGGCCCCGCGTGCGGGTCTACGTGACCGGCGAGAACCGCTGGCGCGAGCTGCCCGACTGGCCGCCGGCGTCCGAGGACCGCACCTGGTACCTGGCCCCGGCGGGCGGGCTCACCGACGCCGCGCCGACCCAGCCCGGCGCGGGCACGTTCGTCAGCTACGACCCGATGGACCCGACGCCGTCGGTCGGCGGGCGGGTGCTCGCGCGGGGCGCCGGCCGCCGCGACAACCGCCGGCTGGAGGCGCGGCCCGACGTCCGCACGTTCACCACCGCGCCGCTGGAGGAGCCGGTCGAGCTGCTCGGCGGCGCGACCGTGCGGCTGTTCCTGTCGTCGGACAACCCGTACTCCGACGTCTTCGTGCGGCTGTGCGACGTCGACCCGCGCGGCCGGTCGGTCAACGTCACCGACCGGCTGGTGCGGCTGAACTCCGACGACGGGGCTCTCGAGCGCACCCTCGACGTGACGCTGCCCGACACGGCGCACCGCTTCCTCGCCGGGCACCGGGTGCGGCTGCAGGTCTCCGGCGGCGCGCACCCGCGCTACGCCCGCAACCTCGGCACCGGCGAGCCGATCGGCCGGGCCACCGAGGGCCGGCCGGTCACTCACCGCATCGGCCACGACGTCGCCTCGCCGTCCTCGCTCACGCTGCCGGTCGGGCGACGATCATGACGTTCGGGAAGCGACATGCCGGCGGACGGCGGCGCGTCGCTTCCCGAACTCCATGATCGCGGCGAACGGTGCGGGTCAGGGTCGAAGGGCCGTGTCCCAGGCGGCGGCACGGTCCTAGCTTCGGCGGCCATCCAACACCTGGAGGTCCGCCATGGACGAGCCGTACCAGGGCGCCGACGACGTCCACGTCCTCCCCGCCAACCTGACCCTGCCCGGCATGGGCGTGCTGCCGATCAACGCCTACCTGCTGATGGCCGAGCAGCCGGTCCTCATCGACACCGGGCTGGCGATCGACGACGAGGACTTCGTCGCCGCGCTCACCTCGATCGTCGACCCGCGCGACATCCGCTGGGTGTGGCTGACCCACGACGACGCCGACCACACCGGCAACCTTCAGCGGGTCATGGAACTGGCGCCGAACGCCACCCTGGTCACGCACGGGTTCGCCGCGCTCCGGATGTCGACGTGGTGGCCGGTTCCCCTGGACCGCGTGCACGCCATCCGTCCTGGCGACGAGATCTCCGCCGGGGACCGCACCCTCACCGCCGTCTCGCCGCCGCTGTTCGACAACCCCATGTCGATCGGCGTGCTCGACCGGTCGACCGGCGCGCTGTTCAGCGTCGACGCCTTCGGCGCGATCCTCCCCGAGGCGACGCAGCACATCTCCGACGTGCCGCCCGAGGCCCTGGCCGGCGGCATGCTCGGCTGGGCGACGTCGGACTCGCCGTGGGCGCACCTGGTCGACCGCGTGCGCTTCGACGAGGTCCTCGGCCGGGTCCGCACCCTGGCGCCGTCGCGGATCTTCTCCTCGCACCTGCCGGCCGCGAGCGGCACGTCGCTGGAGGACTTCCTCGCCGTCCTCGAGCGGGTGCCGGACGCCGAACCGGACGTGCCGCCGGACTCCGAGCAGTTCACGCAGATGGTCGAGGCGATGACCGAGCTGCAGCGCCGGGGCGAGCCGGTCCCGACGTCCTGACCAGCGGTCAGCAGGTCGGCGCGGGCAGCCCGGTGAAGGCCCGCAGCGCCGTCAGGAACGGCTCCAGCCCGTCCGCACCGAGGACGACGGTGACGTGCTCGACCTCGCCGGGCTGCAGCCGGTCGGTCGCCTCGAGCGCGGCCGCCAGCTGCTCGGCCCTCTCCTGCTCCGCGGCCGGGTAGGTGAGGGCGGTCGGCGCCGGCGCGGCGGTCGTGACCGTGCCGACGACCAGCCCGGCCGCGGTGAGCAGCTGCGTCGTCTCGTCGCGCACGGCCGGGTCGCCGGTGGTGTCGACGACGTCGACGGTCAGCGGCTCGGGCACCGGACACGTCGGGGTGGGGGTGGGCGTGGGGGACGGCGTCGGTGTGGGAGTCGGCGTCGGTGTGGGAGTCGGCGTCGGGCTCGGCGTGGGTGTCTCCGACGGGGTCGGAGTGGGAGTGGGGGACGGGGTCGGCGTGGGTGTCTCCGACGGGGTCGGAGTGGGAATGGGGGACGGGGTCGGAGTCGGTGTCTCCGTGGGCGTGGGAGTCGGCGTGGGCGTCGGCGCAGGGTCGGCCGGCGCCGCGACGACCGGCGGCTCCTCGACCGGAGCCGCGACGACCGGTGGCTCCTCGACCGGCGCTGCGACGACCGGCGGTTCCTCGACCGGTGGCTCTTCCACGGCCGGTGGGGGAGCGACCGAGGCCGGCGGGAGCGGCGCCGGTGGCGGCTCCGTCGTCGGCAGGACCGGCGGCTCGCTGCCGGCGTAGGCGGCGGCCAGACCGAGCACCTTCGCCACGTAGGCGTCGGAGTGGTTGTAGGCGAACACCGCCCTGACCCGGCCCTCGGTCGACGTCAGGTCGCCGCCCGTCCGGCACAGGTACGCCGCGGCCGCGGCGGCCGCGTCGAAGATGTTGAACGGGTCCTCGGTGCCGTCGCCGTTGCCGTCGCGGCCGTACAGCGCCCACGTCGACGGGATGAACTGCATCGGCCCGACCGCGCGGTCGAGGGTGGCGTCGCCGTCGAACCGGCCGCCGTCGGTGTCGCGGATCAGCGCGACGCCGACCCCGTCGAGCGCGATGCCGACGATCGGCGGCGACGACAGCCCGTCGGTGTGCAGCTCGGCCCCGGCGAAGCGGCCGTGGTTGGACTCCACCCGCCCGATCGCGGCCAGCAGCGTCCAGTCGATGGTGCACGGGGCGCCCGCCGCGGCCTGCCGGTAGGCGTCGAGGGCGGTCGACGGTATGCCGCTGCCCGCCAGCGTCGAGGCGGTCAGGACGACGTCCTGCGGCGCCGGCTCCTCGGCGGCCACGACCGGCTCGGGTGCGGGGGTCGGCGTGGCCGCGACCGAGGTGCTGGTGGTCGAGCTGCTGGGAGCCGAGGTGCTCGTGGCGACCGCGGTCTCCCGCGACGCGGTCAGGTAGGCGGAGTCGGCCGGTGCCGGGGGAGCCGCAGGAGCCGCTGCGGGCGCGAGCCCCTGGGGGAGCGCGATCAGCGCGGCCACGGTCAGCCCGGCGGTCAGCACCGCCGACGCGTGCCGCACTCCCACGGGCTGCCCCTACCGCCGTCACCGGACCTGGCGGTTCCACTGAACCGCGCCCCTCCCGCCCCGCGGAAGGGGTGTCCGCGCGACGAGCGGGTGAACGGGGGTGAAAACGAGGCCGTCGATCATCGGCGGGTGGCTGCCCGGCACGCGGGGACGGGCAGCCACCCGCCGATGATCACCGGAGGGGCGTCAGACGATCCGGCGGGCGGTGTTGTAGCCCGGCACCGAGTCGACGTCCACGACGCTGACCGGCTTGCCGTAGGTGGACGAGTGCACCATCTGCCCGTTGCCGATGTAGATGCCGACGTGGCTGACCGGGCTGTAGAAGAACACCAGGTCACCGGGCTGCAGGTTGGCCCGGTCGACCGGGGCCCCCAGCGTCGACTGGGTGCGCGACGAGTGCGGCAGGCTCACCCCGGCGGCCGCGTAGGCGTACTGGACCAGGCCGGAGCAGTCGAACGAGCTCGGCCCCGCGCCGCCCCAGGCGTAGGGCTTGCCCTGCTGGGCGAGCGCGGTGTCGACCGCAGTCTGCGCAGCGGCGTTGGGTGCGGCGACCGCGGCCGCGGTGGCAGTGGGTGCGGCCGGGGCCGCGGTGTTGGCCGAGGCGACGCCCGGGGTGAGGACGAGCCCCGCCGCAGCGGCGACGGCGAGGGCGGGACCGGTGAGACGGCGTGCGAGAGACGTGTGTGCAGTCGTCATCGACGACGGGTTCTCCTTGTTCTCCGTGGCCGCCTACCGGGTTAGCTGACGGGTTCGGGCGGGAGAACCTGCCCGGCGCGACGTCGTCGTCGCGCTTCACCCCATGACTGCGGTGGGTCCCCGGCCCGGGTGCCGGCGCGCGGCCGGCCGCCCGGTTCGGCGGCGTCCGAGCGGGTGTCCCCACGGTCTCGGGGACCGGTGCGGCCCGGTCGGACGCGACGACGCTAGGAAGATCGCGGAGGACGTGGCAAAGCGGGGTCGACGGTGTGCCCGGCGTCGTCCTGCCACCCGACACGCCTGCCCGACCACCGGCGACGCGGGAAGTCGGCCCGGAGACGCCCGGGAAAAGCGCAGGTCGGACGATCTCGGCCACGTCCGCGTGGCCGCACGCGGTGTAGGCGATCACTGCCGGAGGGGCACCGTTTGGGGCCTGGCCGGCCGGGCACCGAAGCGTCATGACCCAGGGACCGCAGGGTGGCACCCGCAACGAGGACCAGGAGCAGGTGTCCGCCGCACCCGAGCAGTCGCCGCGCGCCGCGCAGGGCCCGATGTCGGGCGACGTCACCCGGGTGCCGGGCGACCAGGACGTCGAGGAAGGCGCCGACGCCAAGGCGCCGGGCATCTCCGACGCCACCGGCCCGACGGGTTAGCGCATCCGCTCCAGGGCGGTCGTGAAGCTGGCGTTCCACAGCCCGAGGTACGGCCAGCGGGACGCCACCCGCGCCGTCGCCTCGTCGGCCGAGAGGCCCTCGGTGCGGCGCAGCCACGCGCGCAGCACCAGCCCGGTCCGTGACGCCCCGCCGTGGCAGTGCACCAGCAGCCGCCGGCCCTCGGCGCGCAGCGCGGCCATGTCGGCCAGCACGTCCTCGAGGACGACGTCCAACTCGGTGTTGAACTCGTCGTCGGCCAGGTAGGCCATCCGCTGAACCTGGTGCCCGAAGGGCCGACCCACGCGGCACAGCGAGATCACCGCGAAGTCGGGATCGCTGGACCGGGCGCCGTCGAGGTTGCCCGCCCAGATGCCCGGCAGCACCTCGCGCGGGCCGATCCGGGGCAGCACCCCGCCCTCGAACGGCCGCGGCTCCCGCCCGTCGAGCACCGGCGCCAGGTCCAGCAGCTCGTCCAGGCCGACCGGCCGGCCGTCGACCACGCCGTGCACCACCGACGACGACCAGCGCATCGGGATCCCGGCCATCCCGAACACCGCGCCGGCCAGCCCCCCCGCCGCCACCGCGTCCCCGCGGGCGTCGATCACCTGCCGCAGCACCCCGGCGAAGTCGGCGCCGGGCAGCGGCACCGGCTCCCCGCCCAGCGCCCGGCAGAGCTCCTCGGGCACCGCCGGCGGCCGCCGCGCCAGCAGCGCCTCGAACGCCGACGTCAGCCGCCCGGGCGGATCGCCGCCCATCTCCGTCCGCGACCCGCGCACCGGCACGGGGAACCGCCGCGAGAACTCACCGGCCGGCGCGCCCGCGAACGGGGCGGCCAGCGCGTCCCCGACCGCCGCGCCCACCAGTGCACCGGCCACGCGGTGCGACCGGTGCATCGGCGGCGTCACGGCCGCGACGGTACGTCAGCCGGCGGCCGGCACCTGCTCGTCGAGCCAGTCGAGGACCCGCTCGCCGCGCAGCCCGGTCGCGGCCGGCTCGCAGTGGCCGTCGGCCCCCTCGGCGGAGGTGAACGGCAGGAGCTGCGCCCGGGCGCCGACCCCCCGCGCCATGCGCGCCGACTGCCCCGGCCAGAACTGCTCGTGCTCCGGGTCGGTCACCAGCAGCGGGCACCCGACCGCCGCCAGCTGCTCGTCGGTCAGCGCGTACCGCCGCATCGCGGTGAAGAAATCGAAGTACGAGGTCACGCCGTAGGGCCGCATCCGCCACCGCAGCGTCGTGCGGGTCGCCCCGGACAGCTTCAGCCCCAGCTCCACCTCCTTGTCGAACTTCTCCCCCTCGCCGGCGTCCAGCAGCTTGACGAGGAAGTGCGGCAGCTGCTCGGCCGAGTACGTCGAGACGTCGACGACGCCGGGATCAGCCACCGCCGCGGCGACCCGGTGCTCGAAGGCCACCGCCCGCGGCACCCAGTAGCCGCCCTGGCTGACGCCGACGACCGCGATCCGGGCCGGGTCGACGTCCGGCCGCTCGAGCAGCCGGTCGACGACCGGGGTGAGCACGTGCTCCCAGTCGGGCCGGAACGGGAGACCCTGCCGCACCAGCGCCGCGTTCTGCCCCGGGCCGTCGTAGGTGAGCACGTTCCAGCCACGCGCCAGCGCGTCGACCGCGCACCGCGACCAGGCGCCGACCACCGAGCCGTCGCTGCCGTTGGTGTGGACCAGCGTCCGCCGCGGCTCGTCGGCCGCGCCCGACCGGAAGAAGTAGCCGCGCAGCGTGGTGCCCTCGTAGGGGACCGCGACCGGCTCGACGTCGACGTCGGTCAGCTCGACCCACCCGTCCCACGCCTAGCGGTGCCGCTCCCACAGCTCGGCGAAGCTGCCCGTGGCGTCGGCCTTCTCGCGACGCCGCGGCGTAGTAGTTGGCCGCCCGCAGCCAGCGGGCGGCGGCCGACTGCCGGTGGCCCGCCGCCCCGGCCTCCCGGGCCAGCCCCGCGACCCGCTCGGCGGTCGCGGTCCACTCCCGGACCCAGCCCGTCGCGTCGCCGTCGTGGATGCGGTCGACGGTGGTCAGCACCTCGCCCACGTCGGCCGCGCGCGAGTACGTCCCGCCCAGCACGTTCTCGACGGCGAACTGGAAGTCGGAGTGCTTGAAGAAGGTGTGCACCGAAGGCCCTCTCGCGTGCCCGTCCGGGCCCACGGACGCGGGCGCGGCCCCCGCTCGGCGTTGCCGGACCCATGCGTACTGCAACCCGCGGGTGCCGGGGAAGGGGCCGACCGCCGGACCCGCGAGTCCCACCCGGCCCTGGTGGCCCGTCCGTGACCCCGTCGACCACGGAGCGCTTCCCACCCGTGGCACCGTGGGGTCGTGTCCACCGCAGTACCCGGCGACCGGGACCGACCGGTCGGGGCCCCGCCCCGCACCGCCGAGCACGCGCGGCTGGCCGAGTCCGCCGACATGGCCGCGCCCTGGCGCCAGTGGGGTCCGTACCTCGCCGGCCGCCAGTGGGGCACCGTCCGCGAGGACTACTCCGAGGACGGCGACGCCTGGGGCCACTTCCCGTTCGACCACGCGCACGCCCGCGCCTACCGCTGGGGCGAGGACGGCCTCGGCGGCATCTGCGACCGCTGGGGCTTCCTCAACTTCTCCGTCGCGCTGTGGAACGGCCGGGACCCGATCCTGAAGGAGCGGCTCTTCGGCCTGACCAACGCCGAGGGCAACCACGGCGAGGACGCCAAGGAGTACTGGTGGGCCGTCGACGGCACGCCCACGCACTCCTGGATGCAGTGGCTCTACCGCTACCCCCAGGCGGAGTTCCCCTACCGGCAGCTGCGCGAGGAGAACGCCAAGCGCTCCCGCCTCGAGCGCGAGTACGAGCTGGCCGACACCGGCGTCCTCGACGAGGACCGGTTCTTCGACGTCCAGGTCACCTACGCCAAGCACGCGCCGGACGACGTCTGCATCGTCGTCTCGGCCACCAACCACGGCCCCGACCCCGCGCCGCTGCACCTGCTGCCGCAGGTCTGGTTCCGCAACACCTGGTCGTGGGGCCGCGAGCACCGGCAGGGCACCATCACCCAGCTGCTCGCCCCGACGCTCACCGCGAGCGGGCTGGAGGCCGTCGAGGCCGAGCACGGCTACCTCGGCCGGTACGTGCTCGCCGCCGAGGGCGCGCCCATGGTGCTGTGCTGCGACAACGAGACCGACGCCGTCGCGCTGTTCGGTGCCGAGCGCAACGCCAGCCGGTACCCGAAGGACGGGATCGACCGCTGCGTCGTCCACGGCGACCGGTCGGCGGTCAGCCCGTCGGACTCCGGCACCAAGGCCGCCTTCTGGTACCGGTGGGACGCCGTCGCGCCGGGGGAGACCGTCGAGGTCCGGCTGCGGCTGCGCCGGCAGGACCCGGACGACGACGTGTTCGGCGACGGCTTCGAGGAGGTGCTGGCCACCCGCAGGGCCGAGGCCGACGACTTCTACGCGCACGTCATCCACGAGGGCGTCTCCGCCGAGGACCGGCACGTGGCCCGCCGCGCCTACGCCGGCCTGCTGTGGACCAAGCAGCTCTACCGGCTCGACGTCTCCCAGTGGCTGGACGGCGACCCCGGGTCGCCGGCGCCGGAGTCGCGCCGCAGGCGCGGCCGGCGCAACACCGGCTGGCGGCACCTCGCCCTCGCCGACGTCATCTCCATGCCGGACGAGTGGGAGTACCCCTGGTTCGCCGCGTGGGACACCGCCTTCCACTGCATCCCCCTGGCGCACGTCGACCCCGACTTCGCCAAGGAGCAGCTGGTCCTGATGTGCCGCGAGTGGGCCATGCACCCCAACGGCCAGCTGCCGGCCTACGAGTGGGCGTTCGGCGACGTCAACCCGCCGGTGCACGCCTGGGCCGCGTGGCACGTCTACCGGATCGACGGCTACCGCGACCAGCAGTTCCTCATCCGGGTGTTCACCAAGCTGCTGATGAACTTCTCCTGGTGGGTCAACCGCAAGGACGCCGACGGCTCGAACGTCTTCGAGGGCGGCTTCCTCGGCATGGACAACATCGCGCTGTTCGACCGGTCGGCCCCGCTGCCGCCCGGCTACCGGCTGGAGCAGTCGGACGCGACCAGCTGGATGGCGTTCTACTGCCAGCAGATGTTCAAGATCGCCCTGGAGCTGTCCCGGTTCGACCAGGCGTGGGACGGGACGGCGACCAAGTTCTTCGAGCACTTCCTCTCCATCGCGCAGGCCATGAACACCTTCGGCTCGCACGAGGTGTCGCTGTGGCACGAGCAGGACGGCTTCTTCTACGACGTCCTCGTCGCGCCCGACGGCCGGGCGCAGCCGCTGCGGATCCGCTCGATGGTGGGTCTGCTGCCGATCCTCGGCGTCACGGAGGTGCCCGGCTGGATCGCCCGCGACGCCCCCGACCTGGCCAACCAGCTGCGCTGGCTGCAGCGCCGCCGGCCGCACCTGATCGGCCCGCTGCGCAGCCGGTCGGCGCCCGAGGGTCGCAAGATGGTGCTGTCGCTGGTCAGCCGCGAGCGGCTGCAGCGGATCCTGGAGCGGATGTTCGACCCGGAGGAGTTCCTCTCGCCCTACGGGATCCGCTCGCTGTCCAAGGCCACCGGTCAGGTGGTCGCCCGGCTCGGCGACCGCGAGTTCGGCATCGAGTACGAGCCGGGGGAGTCGCGCACCGGCCTGTTCGGCGGCAACTCCAACTGGCGCGGACCGGTCTGGTTCCCGGTCAACGTGCTGCTCGCCGACAAGCTGCGCACGCTGGGCCGCTTCTACGGCGACGACTTCACCATCGAGATCCCGACCGGCTCGGGCAACCGCTGCACCCTGGTCGACGCCGCCGACCTGATCGACAACTCGCTGACCGCGCTGTTCCGGCCGGTCGAGGGCAAGCGCCCGGCCGACGGCAAGCGGATCGAGGCCGGCGACTCCCCGCTGTGGCGCGCGCACCCCACCTTCAGCGAGTACTTCGACGGCGACACCGGCGAGGGCCTGGGGGCGACGCACCAGACCGGCTGGACCGCGCTGGTGGCCCACCTGCTCAACCCCCGGCTGCCCCCCGACCCGCGCTTCTCCTAGCGTCGCTGACCCGTGCGGAGCGGCGCTCGCCGTGCACGTCGGACGCATCGAGCAGCCGGTGCGGTCACGGGCTCAGCGGGCCGCCGGGTCCTTGGAGAGCGAGCACATGGGCGGCGAGCACCGCAGCGGTCTCGTGGTGGCCGGTACGCGGGAGCAGCCGCTCCCAGTCCCCGGCCGGCGCGTGTTCCCGGTAGCGCTGGTGCTTGTCGACCCGGACGTCGCGGGCTCGGCCGTCGGTCGTGGCGATGTGCAGGTACCAGGTGTCGAAGCTCTCGCCGCCCTCGAAGTGCCGGACGTAGACCTCGGCGATCGAGGCCACGTCGATCGCCGTCCACCCACGCAGCCCGCTGGGGACCAGGAACTGCGACGGGGTCAACCTGAGGCGCACGTTGCCGAGCCGGAAGGTCTCGACCGTCCACCGCCCCGGGAACCACACCACGGGCAGCGAGACGAGCAACGTCCACCACAGCCCGGCCACGACCAGCCACACGCCGATGGTCGCGAGGAAGAGGGTGGTCAACCCCAGCATTCCCCCCTCGAACCACGAACTCCGCCGCGGCGCGATGCTCATGACGACTGCGTCGCCGGGGCGCACCGGGGCCGATGGCATGCTGTGGAGTGTGATGCAGGGCACACGCCCCTAGGGGGCCTCCGTGCGTGCGGGGCACGACAGGGTCAGCCGGCGGGCTCCACGACGACCGAGGGGACGCCGTCCTCCCAGGCGAGCTCGAGCACGTTCATCCCCCGGTAGGTGATCCCGCCGTACCAGGAGTGGAAGACCAGCCGGTCGCCGTCGGCGGTGGCGACGACGTCCTGGCCGCCGGGGCCGATGTAGCGGCCGTCGCTGGCGTCGGTGGAGAACAGCGGCTCCTCCGACTTGGTGTACGGGCCGGTCACCGCGTCAGCCGTCGCGTAGCCGATCGCGTAGGTCTCGTCGCCGTAGCTGTTCGCGGAGTACAGCAGCACGTAGGTGCCGTCCCGGGCGACCAGCGTCGGCGCCTCGACCAGCTCGCCCTCCCACTCCAGGTCCTGCTTGACCAGCTGGACCGGCGGCCCGGCCAGGGTCAGCCCGTCGGCGCTCAGCGGCGCCAGGTAGAGCCAGGTGTCCAGGCCGCAGCAGTTGCCGTCGTTCTTCCACAGCAGGTACGGGGTGCCGTCGTCGTCGACGAAGGTGGAGGCGTCGATCGCCCCGCCCTGCTCCGCGGGGCAGACCAGCATGCTGTCGCCGACCACCTCGAACGGCCCCTCCGGCGCGGTCGCCGTCGCCACCGCGATGCACTGCACCGCCGGGTCGAAGTTGGTCGTCGTCGTGTACATGACGAAGGTGTCGCCGAACCGGCTCACCTCCGGCGCCCAGGTCTTGCCCGGGATCACCCAGGACGGCAGCGCCGGCAGCGCGTCGTCGGGCAGCACCTCCCACGACTCGAGGTCGGTCGAGGTCGCCACCTGCACGTTCAGCGACGCGGTGTTGGTCGCGTACGCGTAGTAGGTCCCGTCCACCTCGAGGACGTCGGGATCGGGGAAGTCGTCGTCGAGCACCGGGTTGCCGTCGACCTCCGGTCCGGCCGAGGACGGCGACGCCGCCGAGCCGGAGCCGCCGCCGTCGTCGGACCCGCCGCCGCAGCCGGTCAGCAGCAGGAGTCCGACGGCCGCCAGGGCCAGCCGCCTCACGGCGCCGTCCCGAACCGGAACACGGTGGTCGTCGCGTACCGCTCGCCGGGGCGCAGCACCGTCGAGGGGAACTCCGGCCGGTTGGGGGAGTCCGGCAGGTGCTGGGTCTCCAGGCACAGCCCGTCGCTCTGCCGGATCAGCCGCCCGCCCCGGCCGACCGCGCCGCCGTCGAGGAAGTTGCCCGAGTAGAACTGCACGCTCGGCTGGTCGGTGACCACCTCCAGCACCCGCCCGGAGCCCGGGTCGGACAGCCGGGCGGCGAGCCGCAGCCCGTCCCCGTCGAGCACCCACGCGTGGTCGTACCCCTGCGCCTTGACCAGCTGCTCGTGAGCCTCCCGCAGCCGGTCGCCGACCCGCCGCGGCGTGCGGAAGTCCAGCGGGGTGCCGTCGACCGGCTCGACGCCGGTGGGGATCAGCTCGTCGTCGACCGCGACGAACCGCGACGCCGCCAGCTCCAGCACGTGGTCCTCGACCGTGCCACCACGCCCCCCGAGGTTCCAGTAGGCGTGGTTGGTCAGGTTCACCACGGTCGGCCGGTCGGTGGTGGCCTCGTAGGACAGCGTCAGCCCGTCGTCGTCCAGCACGTAGGTGACGGTGGCCGTGAGCTCACCGGGGAACCCCATGTCGCCGTCCGGGCTGGTCAGCGACAGCGCCACCCCACCGGGGACCTCCCGGGCCGACCACAGCTTCGAGTGGAACCCCTCGGGGCCCCCGTGCAGGCACGCCACCCCGTGGTTGGCGGGCAGCACGTGCTCGACGCCGTCGAGGGTGAACCGCGCGCCGGCGATCCGGTTGGCGTACCGGCCGGCCACCGCGCCGTGGTAGCTGCCGTCGGCCAGGTAGCCGGCGAGGTCGTCGAAGCCGAGGACGACGTCGGCGACCGTGCCGCCGGCGTCCGGCGCGCACACCGACTGCAGCACCGCGCCGTAGCTGAGGACGGCGACCTCGGTGCCGCCGGCGCGCAGCACGAACCGCTCCACCTCGCGCCCGTCGGGCAGCGCGCCGAAGTGCTCGCGCCGCACCGTCACCCCTTCAGCCCGGACCGCGAGACGCCCTCGATGATGAACCGCTGCGCCCCGACGAACAGCGCCAGCACGGGCACGCTGGCGATCACCGCGCCGGCCATGAGCAGGTCGTAGCGGACCGCGTTCGCCGTCTGCAGGGTCGACAACCCCGGCGGCAGCGTCTGCGACTCCGGGCTGAACAGCACGTACACCGGCCAGAGGAAGTCGTTGTAGTTGGTCAGGAACGACAGCATCGCCAGGGTCACCAGCGCCGGCCGGGACAGCGGCAGCACGATCCGCCAGAAGACCTGCCACCGGTTGGCGCCGTCGAGCCGGGCGGCCTCCTCCAGCTCCACGGGCAGGCCGACGAAGAACTGTCGCAGGAAGAACACCCCGAACGCCGACGCCGCCGTCGGGACGATGATCGCCAGCAGGGTGTCCAGCCAGTACAGCTGCCCGACGATCAGGTAGTTCGGGATGATCAGGATGACCGGCGGCACGAACAGCGTCGCCACCACCGCGCCGAACACCAGCTTCTTGCCGCGGAAGTCCATGCGCGCCAGGGGATAGGCCGCCAGCGCCGAGGTGGCCACCACCAGCAGCGCGTGCGCCGCGGCCGCGAGCATGCTGTTGGCGAACCAGCGCAGCACCGGCGTCTCGCTGCCGGCGCCGAGCAGGGTGCTGTAGGCGTCGGTGCTGAACGGGTCGGGGATCCACGACGGCGGCCACGACGCGGCCGCGCTGCGGGTCTTGAACGACGTGACCAGCATGAAGACCAGCGGGCTGATGAACAGCAGCGCCAGCGCGATCATGAGCGCGTAGCGCAGCACCCGCCGCGCCTTGCGGCCGGCCGGCTCCGGTGGCCGGGACGGGCCCCTGGTGACCGGTGCGGTGGTCTCCGGCGTCTGCACGGAGGACGCCATGGGTCAGCCCCTTCCCTGCCGCAGCGCCAGCGGGGCGGCGCCCTTCGGCTTCTGCCGCTCGCGGAACAGCCAGAACACGGCGATGGACAGCAGCACCAGGAACAGCGTGAGGATGTAGCTCATCGCCGACGCGCTGCCCATCTGGTAGTTGCGCAGGCCGGTCTCGGCGATCTGGTAGATCGCCGTCCGCGTCTCGGTACCGGGCGCGCCGCGGGTGATCAGGTACGACTGCCCGAACATGTTCGCCGAGGCGATGATCGTGGTCATCGTGACGAACGAGAGCACCGGCCGCAGCCCCGGCAGGGTCACGTGCCGGAACTGCTGCCAGCGGCCGGCACCGTCCATCTCGGCCGCCTCGTAGAGCTCCTTGGGGATGTCCTGCAGCCCGGCGAGGTAGATGACGGCGTTGAAGCCCAGCGTCCACCACACGGTGACCCCGACCAGCGCCACCCAGGCCGGCGGCGTCGACGTCGTCCAGGCGATGTCGTCGGGCAGGCCCAGCAGCCCGAGGTAGTAGTTGACCGGGCCGACGTTGCTGAGCAGGTAGCGCCACAGCACGGTGACGACGGCGACGCCCAGCACGTAGGGCGCGAAGTAGACCGCCCGGAAGAGGTTCCGGCCGGGGAACTTCCTGTTCATCACCAGCGCGATGACCAGCGGCACCGCCAGCAGCAGCGGCACGCTGAACACGGTGAAGATGCCGGTGGCGCGCATCGCGCTCCAGAACGGCTCGAACGTGACCGATCCGGGCGTGAACAGGTCGCCGTAGTTCTCGAACCCCACGAACGGCTTGTTCGGGAGCGTGTAGTCGTAGCGGTGCAGGCTGATCCAGAACCCGTAGACGATCGGGACGACGACGAACGTCAGGAACAGGACCAGGTAGGGCGCGAGGAAGAGCCAGGGTGCGGCGCCGACGCTGTTGATGCCGCCCCGCCGCCGCGGCGCCCCGCCGCGGCGGGCGTCGGACACGCTGTCGCTGCGGGGCGCCGTGACGGTGGAGGCCATGGTCAGTCCCCGAACTGCTCTGCGTTGCGTTCCATCAGCTCGGTGGCCTGGCTCGCCGCGTCGCCGAGGGCCTCCTCGACCGGTGCCTCGCCGAGGACGCCCTCGGCCACGGCCGGCTCCAGCGCCTCGGTCTGCACGCCGCCGACACCCGGGACCGCCGGCAGGAACCGCATGGTCTCGATCTGCTCGGCGATCACGGCCTGCGGCAGGTCGGCCGCACCGTCGCGCTCGGACTCGCGGGCCGGGATCATCCCGGAGCCCGCCCACTCCGCGGAGTGCTCGCTCATCCAGGTGATGAACACCTGGGCGGCCTGCGCCTTGTTCTCGTCCTCGGCGGCCTGCCGGCTGGCGAAGAAGTGGTGCGAGTTCGCCCAGACGGCCTGCTCCTCGCCGATGGTCGGCACCGGCGCGATGCCGTAGGGGGTGCCGGACGCCTCGAGGTCGTTGATCTGCCAGATGCCGTCCCAGGTGATCGACGTCTCGCCGTTCTTGAACGCCGTGTACTGCGCGTCGATCGCGACGTTGCTCGGGCTGTAGCCGGCCTCGACCAGCGACCGCATCCAGGTCAGCGCCTCGACGCCGGCGTCGGAGTCGTACTCGGCCGCGGTGCCGTCCTCGCTGTAGGGCGTCCCGCCGTTCTGCCACGTGAGGCTCAGGTACATCAGGTGCGCCGGCCACAGCGTGGGCACCCAGAACGGCTGGGCGTAGCCGGCCGCCCTGAGCTGGTCGAGCGCGGCCTGGAAGGACGCCGCGTCGGTGGGCGGCTCGGTGATGCCGGCCGCCGCGAAGTGCTCGGTGTTGTAGTACATGGCCAGCGAGTGCACGTCGAGCGGGATGCCGTAGCGCTGGTCCTCGTACATGCCGGCGTCCCAGATCTGCTCGGTGAAGTCGTCGGCCGACAGGCCGATGCCCTCGGCGAGGTCGTCCAGGGGCACGATGATGTCGCGCGCGGCGAAGGTGGCCAGCTGGTCGAGGTGCATGACGCCGATGTCGGGGCCCTGGCCGGCCTGCACGGCGGCGGGCACCCGCTGGTAGAAGTCGGCCCACTGGATGGTGTTGGACTCGACGACGATGTTCTCGTGCTCCTCGTTGAACTGCTGGACGAGGTCCTCCATGAACGGCCCGTCACCGCCGGTGAAGCCGTTCCAGTACGACAGCGTCACCTGCTCGCCGTCGTAGGTCTCGGTGAAGTCGCCGAGACCGTCCGCTGCCGCCCCACCCCCTCCGGGCCCCTGGCCGCCGCCGCAGCCGGACACCACCAGGGCGCCGGCGAATCCCGCGGCGAGCACCGCGGTCCGGGTCGTTCGTCTCATCTGTTCGCTCCTCGTCGTCGAGAACCGCTCGGTGGGATGGGTCGGTGCTGTTCAGGAAGTGGTGGGGGTCAGTCGCAGGACGTTCCAGGAGGCCGGCGGGAGGCCGACGGTCAGCCGGCCGTCCTCGAGCCGGGCGCCCGCGCCGGTCCGGGGGGCGACCCGGTCGGGGTCGTCGGCGGTGTTGCGGGCGGTGAGGTCGTCGTCGGCCAGCACGGAGTGCTCGGCCACCTGCAGGGCGCCGAAGCCGCGGACGTCGGCGGTCAGCGGCAGCGTCTCGGTGGTGCTGCGGTTGACCGCGAACAGGCAGAGGTCGCCGGTGTCGTCGTCGAACGTGGCCGTCGCGTGCAGCGTGGGCACCTCGCCGAACCGCTCGGTCGGGTGCAGGGGGGTGTCCACGAGCAGGCGCAGCACCCGCCCGCGGGCCAGCCGCGCCGCCTGCGCGAACGGGTGGAAGATCGTCTGCCGCCACGCGCGGCCGCCGGGCTCGGTGAGGATCGGCGCGATGATGTTGACCAGCTGCGCCTGGCAGGCGATGGCCACCCGGTCGGCGTGGTTGAGCAGCGAGATGAGGTAGCTGCCGACGACGACGGCGTCGACCACCGAGTAGTTGTCCTCGATCAGCGGCCGCGCGTACTGCCAGTCGAGGTTGGTCTGCCCGACGAAGCGCTCCTGGTACCAGACGTTCCACTCGTCGAAGGCCAGCCGCAGCTTCTTGGGCGAGCGCAGCCGCGCCCCGACGTGGTCGGCGGTGGCGATGACCGCGTCGATGAACATGTCCATGTCGGTGGCGGTCGCCAGGAAGCTCGCGACGTCGTCCCCGTGCTGCTCGTAGTACGCGTGCAGCGAGATGTAGTCGACGACTCCGTAGGTGTGCTCGAGCACCGTCGCCTCCCAGGAGGCGAACGTCGGCATCCCGCTGTTGGAGCTGCCGACGGCGACCAGCTCGATCGACGGATCGACCAGCCGCATCGCCTTGCCCGCCTCGGCGGCCACCCGGCCGTACTCGTGCGCGGTCTTCTGCCCGATCTGCCAGGGCCCGTCGAGCTCGTTGCCCAGGCACCACAGCTTGACGTCGTGCGGGTCCTTGACCCCGTGCGAGCGCCGCAGGTCCGACAGCGCCGTCCCGCCCGGGTGGTTGGTGTACTCGAGCAGGTCGCAGGCCTCGGCCACGCCGCGGGTGCCCAGGTTGACCGCCATCATCGGCTCCACGCCGGCGGTGCGGGCCCAGTGCACGAACTCGTTGAGGCCGACGCTGTTCGGCTCGATCGACCGCCAGGCCAGGTCGAGGCGCGTGGGCCGGTCCTCCACCGGGCCGACGCCGTCCTCCCACCGGTAGCTGGAGACGAAGTTGCCGCCCGGGTACCGGACCACCGTGGGACCGAGCTCGCGGACGAGCTCGAGGACGTCGCCGCGGAAGCCGGACTCGTCGGCGGTGGGGTGTTCCGGCTCGTAGATGCCGGTGTAGACGCAGCGGCCCATGTGCTCCACGAAGGAGCCGAAGAGGCGGCGGTCGACGTCGGCGAGGACGAACCGGGGGTCGAGGACGAGGGAGGCTCCGTCGTCCGTGGATCGGGCCGTCGGGGAGGTCATCTGGTGCGAACCGTCCGGGGGGAGAGAGCGGCGGTGGTCTCGGGGTCGGCGTGGTTTTGCATCGTTGTACACGGGCAGTGTGGCGCCCGCCACAGCACCGTTACCGAGTGGTGACCTGACGCGAAAGGAGCCGCGCGGTTCGGTTGGTCGCTACCCTTCCGCCGATGAACGGGGACCACTCGCGCGTGAGCCTCAAGCACGTCGCGGCCCGGGCCGGCGTGTCGGTCAAGACCGTCTCCAACGTGGTCAACGGCTACGTGCACGTGACCGACGAGACCCGTGCGCGGGTGCAGCGGGCGATCGACGAGCTGAACTACCGCCCCAACCTGGCGGCCCGCAACCTGCGGCAGGGCCGCTCCGACGTCATCGCGCTCGCCCTGCCCGAGATCGACGCCCCCTACTTCGCCGAGCTGGCGCGCTCGGTGATCAAGTGCGCCGAGGAGAAGGGCTGGACGGTGCTGATCGACCAGACCGACGGGCTGGTCGACCGCGAGCAGCTCGTGCTCGACGGCATCCGGGGGCGGCTCATCGACGGGCTCATCTTCAGCCCCATCGCCCTGGGCGCGGAGGAGCTGGGCCGGCGCCGCGACACCGTCCCGCTCGTCCTGCTGGGTGAGCGCGTGTACGACGGGCCGGCCGACCACGTCTCGATCGACAACGTCGCGGCCGCGCGGGTGGCCACCGGGCACCTCGTCGGGCTGGGGCGGCGGCGGATCGCCGCGATCGGTGACCAGCCGCAGCCGCAGTCGCAGACCGCGCACCTGCGGCTGCGCGGCTACCAGGAGGCCCTGGCCGCGAACGGGCTGCCCGCGCCGCCGGAGCTGGTGGTCCGGGTGGACGCCTACCACCGGGCCGACGGCGCCGAGGCGGTGCGCCGCCTGATGACCCTGCCCGAGCCGCCGGACGCGGTGTTCTGCTTCAACGACCTGCTCGCCCTCGGTGCCCTGCGCGCGCTGCACGAGCTCGGCCTGCGGGTGCCGGAGGACGTCGCCGTCGTCGGCTGGGACGACGTGGAGGACAGCCGGTACAGCACGCCGACGCTGACGACGATCAGCCCGGACAAGGCGCAGATCGCCGAGCTCGCGGTCGACTTCCTGGCGTCCCGGCTGGGCGAGGGGCGGGCGGAGCGGCCGCGCGAGGTGACCGCGCCGTTCACCCTCGCCGTCCGCGAGAGCACCGCCGGTCGCTGCTCGGTTTGACAGCCGCCCGTTACAACGTTGTGAAATGGGGGAGCGGCGTCGAACGAAGGGGTTCGCGATGACCACCACCTCAGCTCAGACCGGCTACGACCGCGCGGCGATCGAGCAGGCCCTGATGACCGACGGGATCACCGCGCTCAAGGGCGCGTTCTCCACCGAGTGGGCCGACCGCATGCGGGAGGACATCGAGGCGGCGTTCGAGGAGGCCGTCGACCGCGAGGGCGGCGCCGTCGGGCGCGGGCCGAACCGCTACTACGTCGAGATCCACCCCGAGCAGCTGCGCGGCTTCCTCGACATCGTCTCGCACCCGTGGTTCCGCACCGTCTGCGAGACCGCGCTCGGCCCCGACTACAAGGTGCTCGAGCTGGGCTTCGACATCCCCTTCGCCGGCGCGATGAACCAGCCGTGGCACCGCGACTTCCCCTCGCCGCCGG
Source organism: Blastococcus sp. SYSU D00669 (assembly GCF_054050715.1). Taxonomy (NCBI): domain Bacteria; kingdom Bacillati; phylum Actinomycetota; class Actinomycetes; order Geodermatophilales; family Geodermatophilaceae; genus Blastococcus; species Blastococcus sp. SYSU D00669. The sequence goes on along the minus strand of NZ_JBJGZV010000005.1, from coordinate 116,837 downwards.
AGACCTACGAGGGCCGGCGGCTGACCTCGCTGGCGTTCAACCTCACCGCCGTGGACACCGCCGAGGACATGGGGCCGTTCGAGATCGCCCTCGGCACCCAGTTCGAGGCCGGCCTCGACTGGCACCACCAGATGTTCCCGCCGAAGAGCGAGTACCCCCGCTTCGAGTCCCTCGCCGTCCGCAAGTACCCGCAGCGCGGGGACATCTCCGCCCGCTCGGCGCTGACCGTGCACCGCGGGACGAAGAACGAGTCGCAGAAGGCGCGGCCGGTGCTGGTGGTCGGCGTGGACGCGCCGGGCGCCGGCCACGACGCGTTCCACGACATGGCGATGACCCAGGAGTACTTCGACTCGATCCCCGAGGACGTGCGCCGGCACCTGCTCGGCCGCGTGGTGGACCGGCTGGAGCCGATCGTCCAGCAGCACACCATCGAGGGCCTGGTGATGGGCGAGGCCTGAGCCCGGACCACCTCAGCGGCGGCGGCGCCTCGTCGCGGGCGGCGGGTCGTCGCCGAGCCGGCCGGCGGTCCGCGCCGCGATCCCGCGGGGCCAGCCGTCGTCGCGGGCCAGCAGCGCGAAGTTGCGGGCCACGATCGCCGAGATCTCCTCCGGCGGCAGGCCCGAGGGGAACAGCACGCAGCGCAGCGCCAGCCCGTGCCCGGCCGCCTCGCTGGAGGCGACGGTGACCGCCAGCTTCTCCACCTGCCGCGCCGACATCTCCCGCGCGGCAGCGCGCAGCGCCGCCCGCGTCGGCTTCTCCGGCGTCAGCGGCGCCAGGGTGGTGAACCACTCGGCGTCGTAGCGCAGCAGCTGCACCAGCAGCTCCTCGTGCGCGGGGCTCCAGGCGGTCAGCGACCACTCCCGCAGCAGCGCCTCCCGCACCACCGGCCGCCGCGCCACCAGCCCGGCCAGCCCCTCGGCGTCGTCGGTGAGCCCGATCAGGGGGACGTCGTGGCCCAGCCCCAGCGCCTGCTCGACCAGCAGCCCGGCCTCGGCGCTGATCCGCGGCACCCGCCGCCCGCGGCCCAGCTCGCGGACGAACCCGGCGCACAGGTCGCCCTGGGTCAGCCCGGCGAAGTCCGTCGTCCGCCCGGGGCTGCCCTCGAACACCGCGCGGAGCGCCGCGCCGGTCTCGGCCGCGCGCACGCCCGACCGCGCCGCGGGATCGCGCGCCAGCGCCGCCCGCAGCGCGGCCTCGACGGCGGGCGACCCCGCCGCGGCCACGGTGACCACCGACGCCGCCCGCGGCGACTGCAGCCACGCCCCGGCGGCCGGCGAGGCCAGGACGGCGACCAGCTGGGCGTCGGTGAGCGTGGCCGGGTCGAGCTCGCGCCACTCGTCGGCGAACAGCCAGGCGTCGAGCTCGTCGACCCGCGCCACGTCGTCGGGGCACAGGTCGCCCTTCGCGGCGGCCTCCAGCAGCGCCCGCGCGCGGGCGGCGTTCGCGGCGTCGACCGGCGGCTGCCGGTACGCCCCGACCAGCACCTGGACGGCGCCGGCGTCGCCCATCGTCTCCGCCGTCCCGACGTGCAGCGAGACGCCGTCGGCCAGCGCCCGCGGCAGCACGTCGAACACCACCGACGCCGCCGGCAGGCCCACCTGGCCGACGCCGGCCGCCAGCGCCGCGAGCACCACGCCCACCGCCGGCACCAGCGCCTCGACCTCGTGCAGCGCCAGCACCGGCGTGAGGCGGCGGGCGCGCGGGACGGCGACCGGCGGGGCGTCGCGCGACGGCTCCGCCCCGGCGACCGAGGAGAGGAAGCCGCCGGAGCGGTGCAGCGCCAGCACGTCGCGCGGGCCCAGCGACGACCCGGCGTCCCACAGCAGCTGGACGACGTAGTTGCCGGCCCGCCCGAAGTCGTCGGACACCGCCGGCGCCTTGGAGTAGGCCAGCCGCCCGCCGGAGGCCGACAGCAGCCCGAACGCCTCGCCGTCCCCGGGCGGGCGGATCAGCGCCCCGAGCGACGAGCGCGACGTGCCCAGCGCGGCCGGCCAGTCCCGCGACATCGCGAACACCCCGAAGCCGGGCCCCTCGAGGGTGCGGCTGGCGGAGGTGTAGACGAGCTGCGGGCAGGCGGTCATGCGCGCGGCCATTCGGCCAGCGCGGACTCCAGCTCCAGCCCCTCCCGCGGGATGAACCGGTGGCGGGCGAGCAGCACCAGCAGCGGGTCGAGCACCCCGCGCGGCGCGATCGTCGGGTACCGCCCGCCGGTGGGCTCGGAGCCGGTGGCCGAGACGGCGTGCACCGTCGGGTCGGGCAGCCGGCCGAGCAGAGCCGTCAGCAGGTTGGACCCGCCGTTGGTCTCGAGGAAGTCGACCAGCCGGCCGGAGTTGACCCGCACCTCCTCGAACAGCCGCGGCAGCCCGGCGGGGGAGAGCTCCGGGTCGCGCAGCGCGTCGGCGGGGAAGTCGGGCCGGCCGAGCAGCTTGTCGGCCTTGCTGAGGATCACCGAGGCCGAGACGTCGGAGAGGTAGGCGTCCTTCTTCAGCCCGCGCGCCGAGCGCAGCAGGTCGGCCAGGTTGACCAGCATCTGCGTCGGGCGGGCCAGCCCGATCGAGGACTCGCCCGGGTCGGCCGCCGACGCCAGCCCGGGGAACATGCCCGGCGACAGGACGACGACGATCGAGCTGGCGACGTAGAGGAACTTCCCGAACCGGCCGAGGTCCTCCTTGCGGTAGAGCTGCTCGCCGGAGGCGTCGAAGAAGACGACGTTGAGCGACCGCTCCGCCTCGCCGCGGGTCGACCGCCGGAACACCACCGTCAGCGGCTCGGGCGACTGGCCCTCCTCCAGCAGCAGCGGGGTGAGCGGCAGCTGCCGGTGGTCGACCAGCAGCGGCTGGCGGTAGTTCAGCTCGAACCGGTCGGCGCTCTCCTCGTCCATCTCCACGGAGATGTCCAGCGGCGCCAGCGCCCCGGCGTAGAGCTGGTCGAGCAGCACGGTGAGGTAGGTCGACTTCGACGCGCCGGTGAGCCCGACCAGCCCGACGACGACGGTCGGCCGCTCCAGGTAGTCCGGCGGCAGCCGGTGCCCGCGCGGGCAGACGGCGGTGAGCCGGCGGGCGTCGCCCATCGCCGCGCGGAACTCCGGCGAGGGCCCCGGCCCGTTCGGCTCGGGGGCCTTGAACGCCTCGGTGAACCGCGACCAGCGGGTCCGCGTGGGCGGCGGCGGGGCCACCCGCTGGCCGGCCGAGTTCATCCACATCGGCTCGGTGAACCGCTCCAGGCAGCGGGGGCAGACGAAGGTCTTCGGCACGTCAGCGCACCGTCAGCAGGAAGATCGCGAGCGCGCTCAGCGCGAACACCAGCAGCAGCACGCGCTGGCGCTGCAGGTAGCGGTGGCGCCGCGCCTCCAGCGCCTGCTGGGCCAGGGCCCGCTGGTACATGCCGGACACGAGACCTCCTCCTCAGAACACCACGTGGTACAGGCCGGCGAGCACCAGCCCGGTGACGGCGCCGAGCACCAGGACGACGGCGACGGCGATCGCGAAGCCGCTCGTGGTGTCGGCGATCGCCCGCTCCAGCCGGGAGAGGTGGTAGCGGGCGACGTCGAGCACCGAGGCGAGCGAGCGGAAGTCGCCGAACCCGCTCTGCGGCGACGGGATCTGCGAGGTCTGGTTCAGCCAGCGGGTGCTCGACTCCACGTCGCGGGCCAGCTCGGCCAGCGTCGGGCGCCGCTCGGGGGCGAACCGCAGCGCGTGCGTGACGCTGTCGAGCAGGTTCGACGGGACGGCGGACAGGTCGATCCGGCCGGCCTTGAGCTCCAGCCAGTAGTCGGCGGGGGAGAGCTCGTCGTCCGGGTCGACCGGGTGCCGGCCGCCGGCGGCGTAGGCGATGACCATCGCCCAGCTGTAGACGTCGCTGGCCTCGGTCAGCGGCTGGCCCTGGAGCTGCTCGGGGCTGGCGAACAGCTTCGAGCCGAAGCCGGCCATCGCCGTCGTCACCGTGCCGTCGGGCCGCTCGCCGCCGAGGTAGCGGCTGATGCCGAAGTCGACCAGGTGCACACCGCGCTCGCTGATGATGATGTTGCCGGGCTTCACGTCGCGGTGGACGACCTTGGCCGCGTGCGCGTCGCGCAGCGCGCGCAGCAGGCCGATCGCGATCCGGCGCAGCTCCTCGGCGTTGAGCCCGCCGCGCTCGCGCTGGGCCAGGAACTCGTCGAGCGGGATGCCGCTGACGTACTCCTGCACGTAGTAGGGGCTGGCCGCCTCGAGGTCCTGGCCGACGATGCGGGCCACCCGCGGGCTCCTGATCCGGGCGGCGTTCTCGACCTCGCGGGCGAACCGGCGCCGGGTCAGCTCGCCGGCACTGGCCGGCAGGCACTTCACGACGACCAGCGCGCCGCCCTCGTCGGTGCGCGCGACGAAGACGTCGGCGCCCTGCCCGCCGCGCGGCAGCCGGCACAGCACGGTGTACGGGCCGATCGCCGCCGGGTCGCCGGCCTCCAGCGGGTGGACCCGCCGGGTGCCGATGAGGGCGACCTCCTCGGTGGGGGGAAGCTCCTCTTCCACCACGGCGCCCTCCTCGCTGTCGGTCGCCCCCCTCACGCGCGGGAGCGGCTGTGCGGTTCCCGGACGGTACTTCGGGCGGCTGGGCGGGAGGGCGGCGGTCAGCGCGGCAGGCGCTCCGTGCGCAGCTCGTGCGACTCGTCGGGGAGCCGGAACTCGTACCAGACCCGCGTGCCCCCGCCGGGCAGCGGCAGCACGGTCAGGTAGCGGGCGTCGTACGCGGGGGCGGTGCCGACCGGCCGCAGCCCCTCGGGCGCCGGGACGGCGAGGCCGGTCTGCTCGAACCAGTTCGCCTCGGCGGTCGGGCGGCCGTCGTAGGCGACCCGGCCGTCGTCGAGGACCGCGGTCACCCGGGCGCCGCGCGCGTCCCAGCTGCCCGGCGTCGGCCGCAGCACCGTGCCGCGCCAGGTCCAGTCCAGACCGTCGGCGCTGGTGGCGTACGCGGTGGTCATGCGGTCCTCGGCGCCGGGGACGTCGAGCGGGTGGCAGCACAGCCAGGCCTCCCAGCGGCCGTCCCGCAGCCGCACGACGGGGTCCTTGACGCCCACGGTCGCCGGGTCGCCGGGGAAGGCCGGCCGCGGGGCGGCGCCGGGCAGCTCCTCCGGGGACGCCGCCTCGAGCAGGGCGACGGACCAGTGCTTGGTGCCGGGCGTCGCGGCCGACACCCACATCCGCCACCGGCCCCCGGGCGTGCGGACCAGCGCGGGGCGCTCCACCATCGCCGCGCCGATCCGGGCCGGCTCGAGGACGGCGACGGTCGTCAGCCGGACGCCGTCGTCGCTGCGGGCGAGCACGTTCCGGTCACCTGCGCCGGAGCGCTCGCGGTAGGCGAGGACGAGCGAGCCGTCGGCGTCCCGCGCGACGGCGGCGGCGCCCGCCCACTGCTGCGGCCCGGGGCCGGGCGCCGGGACGACGGTCACGGCGGGGGTGGAGCCGGGGATCGGGAAGGTGGTCATGCCGCCACCCTGCCGAGCGGCCGCGGCTCCGGACACCGGCAGGAATGCCGGTATGCCGGAACTTCCTGCCATCATGGCCGGGTGATCCGCGACGTGGTGGCCGTGGTCGGCGAGCGGGCAGCGGCCTTCGAGCTGGGCATCGCCTGCCAGGTGTTCGGCCTCGACCGTGCCGACGACGGCCTGCCGGTCTACGACTTCGCCCTCGCCGGCGCCCGCCCCGGCCCGGTGCCGACGACGTCGGGCTTCCCGCTGCACGTGCCGCACGGCCCCGACCGGCTGGCCGGCGCCGACCTGGTCGTCGTCCCGGCGTGGCCGCAGCTGACCGCCCCGCCGGCGCCCGAGCTGGTCGACGCGCTGCGCGCGGCGGCCGAGCGCGGTGCCCGGCTGCTGTCCATCTGCAGCGGCGCGTTCCTCCTGGCCGCCGCCGGGCTGCTCGACGGCCGCCGCGCCGCCACCCACTGGCAGTTCGCCGACGCGCTGCGCCGCGCGCACCCGGCGGTGCGGGTCGACGCGGACGTGCTCTACGTCGAGGACGGCCCGGTGCTCAGCAGCGCGGGTGCGGCCGCCGGCATCGACGCCTGCCTGCACCTCGTCCGCCAGGAGCACGGCGCCGCGGTCGCGAACGCGCTGGCCCGGCGGATGGTGGTGCCCGCGCACCGGGCCGGCGGGCAGGCGCAGTTCGTGCAGGCCCCGGTCCCCGAGCCCGAGGACGACGGCGAGCTCGCCGGGCTGCTCGACTGGATCGACGCGCACGTCGCCGAGCCGCTGACCGTCGAGGCGCTCGCGGCGCGGGCGCTGATGTCACCGCGCACCTTCGCCCGCCGCTTCCGCGCGGTCACCGGCACGACCCCGCACCGGCACCTGCTGCACCGGCGGCTGCGGCTGGCCGAGCAGCTGCTGGAGACCACCGACCTGCCGGTGGACGCGGTCGCCGGCCGCGTGGGCTTCGGCAGCGGCGACACGCTGCGCCACCACTTCGCCGCCGGGCGGGGGGTCGGCCCGGCCGAGTACCGCCGCGCCTTTCGACAGGTCGGGTGAACGCCGGTTCGCGGAACCGATCACCGGGCACAGGGCGTTGGGAGATCCGACATCCGCCGGGATCACCGGCGGGTGGCCGGCGCCGACGGCGTGTCGGTCGGCCACCTGCCGGGGATCGACGACAGCTCGAACGAGGAGAAGACGTGAAGCTGGTCCGCAGCGCCATCGTGGCGGCCGTCGCGAAGAAGGTCATCGACGAGGCCCGCAAGCCGCAGAACCAGGCGAAGATCAAGCAGTTCGTCGCCCAGATGCAGAACAAGAACGCGAAAAAGGGCAGCCGGGGCTACTGAGCGCCGTCCGCCGGCGGGGGCGGGACGACCGCGTCGAGGTCGTCCGGCGGGAAGCCCAGCGCTTCCCGCACCCGCCGGCGGGTGCGCAGCAGCTGCTCGGTCGACCACTCGTCGGCGAGCAGGCCCTCCGCGGCGGCCGCCTCGAGCAGGCCGGCCCCCAGCTCCGCCCAGCGGTGCGCCTGCCGCAGGTCGCCGGCCTCCTCGAAGTTCTCGGCCATGAACGTGTAGACGTCGGGGTCCTCCGGCCGCTCGCGGCGCAGCGCGTCGGCCAGCTGCCGGGCCTCCTCGACCTCGCCGGCCCGCAGGAGCGCGGCGTGCAGGTAGACCCGGGGATCGGGTGGCACGTGGCCGGCGGCGGCTGCGGCCCGGCGGTGCATCGCCAGCGCGCCGGCCGCGTCGCCGGCCCGGTCCAGGTGCCACGCGGCCGCCGAGAGCAGCGCGGCCGGGCCGGCCTCCTCGTCGTCGTCCGGGTGCGGGGCCGCGGCCCAGCCGGCGAGGGTCTCCGCGGCCTCCCGGTGGGCCTTCGGCGTCCGCGCCACCACCTCCAGGCGCTCGACGTCGTCGGTGGTGAGCGGCTGCCGCATGTCCGAACCGTACGGAACCCCCGACCGTGGACGATGACGTGATGGAGCCGCAGACCCCCGGCGCCCCCGACGAGCGGACCGACCCGCCCGACGAGGAGCGCCTCCCGGTCCGCCGCCGCGTGCTGCCCGTCCTCGGCGCCGTCGGCCGCGGCCTGGCCCTGTGGGTGCTGCGGCTGCTCCTCCCGCTGGCCGGGGCGGCGGCGCTGCTGCACGCCTTCCCCTACCAGGCGACCGTGCAGGGCGTGCCCTTCAGCGTCGAGGGCAACCTGTTCGCCCGGCCGGGCCTCTCCGCCGACACCACGCTCGGCAGCTGGGAGTTCCCCGACCTCACCGGCGTCCCGGTGGGGGTGACGATCACCCCGCGGGACGTCGACCTGCTCGAGCTCACCCGTGCCGCCGGCGCCGACCGGGCCGGGTTCGTCGCCCGGCTGCAGGAGGACTTCACCGCGCAGGTCCCGCGGATCGCCGCCTGGCTCGTCACCGAGGTGCTCGTCGGCGTCCTGCTCGGCCTGCTGGTCGCCGCCACCGTGCACATGTCGCTGCGGTACCTGCGCGGGCGGCCGCGGCGGGAGCGCGAGCTGCGGCGGCTGGCGCTGCAGCTCGGCGGCGGGCTCGGCGTCGTCGTCCTGGTCGCCGCGTACGGCGTCCTCACCTACAACCCGCAGTGGGTCCAGCAGTCGCGGCTGACCGGCACCCTCGCCGCCGCCCAGCTGTTCCCCGACCAGCTCGCCCAGTACTACGAGGGCTCGAACAAGGCCTTCGACGTCCTCGGCTCGGTGCTCGGCATCCAGACCGAGCTGCAGCAGCAGATCGAGGACGAGCAGGCGCCCGAGACGGCGCTGCGGATCATGTTCATCTCCGACATGCACCTGTCGGCCAACTACCCGCTGGTGCAGGCCTACGCCAGCAGCTACGACGTCTCGCTGATCGTCAACACCGGCGACGAGTCGCTGTTCGGCACCGGCGTGGAGCTCACCCCCGGCTACCTCGACTCGGTGCGCGCGCTGGCCGCCCAGACCCCGATGCTCTGGATCGCCGGCAACCACGACTCGCCCGAGGTCGAGCAGACGATGCGCAGCATCCCGGGGGTGACCGTGCTGGGCAGCAAGGTCGCCACCGCCGAGGGCTACGAGGTGCGGGGCAGCGTGGTCGAGGCGTTCGGGCTGACCATCGCCGGCATCCCCGACCCGCGCGTCTACGGCGGCCCCGGCGCCTACGGCTCCGACGACCCCGACGTCACCGAGCCGCTCGAGCGGGAGGCGGTCGCCGGCGCGCTCGTCGACGTCGTCGGGTCCGAGGAGGACGGCGACGAGGGCGGGACGACGACCTCCTCCTCCCCGGACGGTGCCGCGGAGGAACCGTTCTTCGACATCGTCGCCGTCCACGAGCCGGTCCAGGCCGACGAGGTGCGCGAGCTGCTGCCCGACGGGGTGCGGCAGACCAACGCCGGGCACGTGCACCGGCAGAACGAGCCCGGCGAGATCCAGCAGGACACCGTCATCGACCTGGTGGAGGGCTCGACCGGGGCCGGCGGGCTCAACGACATCGTGCGCGGCGACGAGCGCCCGCCGATCGAGTTCAGCATCGAGTCGGTCGCCCCCGACTGCCAGTTCACCCGCGTCGTGCGGTTCTCCATCGACTCGGCCTCCGCCGCCGGGGCCGCGCAGACCTTCGGCGACGACGTGACGACGTCGACGGTCTACTTCACGCCGCAGGAGATCGACGAGGGCCGCACCTGCAGCCGGGAGATCGGGATCGGCGACGAGCAGCCGCTCTGAGCGATCGACGCCGGACCCGCTGTTACCGTCGCCGGCGTGCCGCGACGACCGGGAGGTCCCGCCGGCAGACCGACGGGGCGCACGCTGTGGATCCGGCACGGGCTGCCGCACCCGGCGCTGCGCGTGGCCGTGCTGGTGGCGCTGCTCGCCGCGGTCTTCGGGATCCTGCGCGTCACCGACCAGCCGGGGCTGGCCGTCGCGCTCTACGGCCTGGTGCCCATCGTGCTGGGCGTCTACTGGTTCGCGCTGACCGGCGGGCTGCTGACCGCCGCGATCGCGCTGGGCTGCTTCCTCGTCGACGAGTCGATGTCGCCGACGCCGTCCTTCTCCACCGCCGACGTCGTCCTGGCGACGGTCAACCGGGCGCTGGTCTTCTCCGGCGTGGCCGTGCTCGTGGCGGTGCTGCTCGAGCGGGAGCGCGGCATGGCCGCGCGGCTGCAGGCGCAGGAGGCCGAGCTCGCCGAGCTGGCCGCGCTGCGCGCGGTCCTGGTGCCCGCCGCGGTGCCGCCCCGCCCGCACCTCGACGTCGCCACCGCCTTCGCCCCGGCCGACGGGCCGGTGGCCGGGGACTTCTACCTGGTGACCGACGGGCCCGGCGGCTGCACCACCGTGGTGGTGGGGGACGTCGTCGGGCACGGGCTGGAGGCCGCCCGGGTGGCCGCCTTCGTGCGCGCGACCCTGGCCACCCTGGCGCACTTCACCGCCGATCCCGCCCAGCTGCTGCAGCTGGCCGACACGGCGCTCGCCGAGCGCGGCGACCCCGAGCCGACCTTCGTGACGGCCGTGTGCGCCGTCCTCGACGGCGGGCCCGGGCACCGGCTGCGGTGGGCGGCCGCCGGCCACCCGGTGCCGTGGGTGCTGGACACCGGCGCCCCGCTGCCCGACGGCGCGCCGGGGGTGCCGCTGGGCATCCGCACCGGCGAGCTCGGCGTGGCGACCGCGACCGCCGCGCTCGCGCCGGGCGCCGGCGTCCTGCTGTTCACCGACGGACTGGTCGAGGGGCGGGCCGCCGGCTCCCGCGGGGCCGGGCTGTTCGGCGAGGAGCGGGCGCGGCAGGTCGTCCGCGACCACCCCGGGGCGTCGCCGCAGACGGTGGTGTCGGCGCTGGTCGACTCGGTCACCGCCTTCGCCGGCGGGCACCTGGCCGACGACCTCTGCGTGGTCGCCCTCCGCTCGACGTAGGTCCTTCGGCCCCGGCGGGGTCGCCCTTGGGCCGGCGCCGCCGGGCTGCCTTCGTTCGTAGCGTCGCGGCATGCGCAGCGCACTGGTGGTCTACGAGTCCCTGTTCGGCGACGCCCGCGCGATCGCGACGGCGGTCGCGCAGGGCCTGTCGGAGACGATCCCGGCCGGCGTGGTCGCCGCCGACGCCGCCCCGGCGGAGGTGGGGCCCGAGGTGGCCCTGCTCGTCGTCGGTGGCCCGACGCACGGGTTCGGCATGCCGAAGCAGGCCACCCGCGAGGGCGCCGAGAAGCAGTACGGGGTGCATGTCGACGACCCCTCGACCGGGCTGCGGGAGTGGCTGGCGTCGGTCCGGCTGCCCGCGGGCATCGCCGCGGTCGCCTTCGACACCCGCATGGACCACCCCAAGCTGCTGGTGACGATGGACCACGCCTCCCGGCAGGAGGAGAAGCTGCTCGAGCAGCGCGGGGCCGTGCTGCTCGCCGACGCCGAGCACTTCCGGGTCACCGACGCCCGCGGGCCGCTCGCCGAGGGCGAGGAGGCACGGGCGCTGCGGTGGGGAGCGGAGCTGGGCCGGACGCTGAGCGAGCGGCTGACGAGGGCCTGACCTACACCTGCCGCCAGCGCAGCTGGCCGCTGCCGCGCGCGGTGCAGACCAGCGCGCGGCCCGCGGCGGTGACCGCGGCGGCGCCCTCGGTCGCGCACGGCCGGCCCGGCTCGCCGACCGGCACCACGTCGGCCACCGCGACCGCGGCGGGCTGCTGCGCGCCGGTCTGCGGGGCCCCGACCGGTGCGGGCGGCGCGGCAGGGGCCGGGCTCGTCGTCGGGGACGGCGTGGGGACGGCGACCGGCAGGCCGCCGCGGCCGGTCGGCTCGGCCGGGGCGTCGGTGGCCATCCCCGGCGGCGCGGGCACGTCGCGCTCGGTGCCGGCCGGCGTGGCCGCGGTCAGGCCGCCGACGAGCGCGACCCCGAGCCCGGCGGCGGCCACGAGGCCGGCCGTCCACCGGCCGGGCCGCACGGCCTCGACGGGGGTGAGGTGCTCGGTCCAGCGCATGCACTGACGGTAAGCACGCGGTATCACAGAGTCCTGGCTGCCGCGCCCCCCGACCGCTCAGGTCGGGACGCATGGGGCGGGTGGGACGACCCCGCAGGTGTCTTGTCGGGGTCAGGGCTCCGAGCAGGTGAGCAGGCCTGCCTCGTCCGGGGTGAGGCGGCCCGCGGCGAGCGCCGCCTCGAGGGCGGCCTCGAGCACCGGCGTGACCGTGGGCGTGCGCCGCTTGCAGCCGAACACCGCCGCGGCCTGGGTGAGCAGCTCGTCGCGCTCCATGCCCGCGGCCGCGCGGCACAGGGCCAGCATCGCGTTGCCGATCTCCTCCGGGGGCACGTGCTCCAGCGGCCGCTCCGAGCTCGCCGCCTGCCGGCGGAACACCGCGTACGCCGACCGCTCGACGCCGTCGGGCCACATCCACCCGTCGGCCGGCGCCGAGGGCGGCAGCACCGACAGGATCGCGTTCTTGCGGGCCTCGGTGACCCGGGTCAGCCCGAACGCCGCGGCGGTGAGCCGCACCAGCCGGTCGACGTGGATCGGCCCCTCGGCCTTGATGCCGGCGGTGAGCACGCGGCGCACCACCCGGGCCGACTTCGCCGCGGGCAGCTCGTCGAGCACGGCCCTCTCGCCGGCGGTCCGCGGCGTCCACGGCACGAACGCCGTCTCGCCGTCCAGGGCCGCGGGCGCGGCCGGCTTCGCGGGGGCCGGCTTGGGCTTCGGCGCGGCGGCGGGCGGGGGGACGGCGACCGACGCGGTCACCGACGCCCGCAGCGCGGCCACCTGCTTGGCCGGCTCGCCCTTCGCCGGCTCCACCGGCGCGGCGGGCAGCGGGATCGGCGGCGGTGGGTCGGCGGGCACGTCGGCCGGCGCGTTCTCGACGGCGTCGACCAGCCGGTCGAGCACCGCCTCCCGGTCGGCCAGCCAGGCCGGCAGCCACACCCGCTCCACCACCGGCCAGCGCAGCATGCCGCCGAGCACCTCGACCGGCAGCCCGTCGCGATCGCCGACGGTGCGCCGCCGCGCCCACGCGGGGCCGTCGAGCAGCACGGCCATCGCCGGGGTGCCGGGGTCGCTGGAGCGCGCCACCGACAGGTCGATGCGGAACTCCGAGAGCCCGACGTCGGTGCGCACCGCCAACCCACGCGCGCGCAGCGCCGCGGCGATCTCCTCGCGGTGCCGGTCGACCACCGCGGTCGAGCGGGCGTCCCGGGGCAGCACGTCGGTGCCCATCGCGGCCAGGTCGAGGTAGGCGCGGAGGTGCTTGATGCCGACCGACGAGGTCTCCTCGGCCCGCAGCTGCCCGGGCTCGAAGGACGAGAAGACGACGACCTGCCGCCGGGCGCGGGTGACCGCGACGTTGAGCCGCCGCTCGCCGCCGACCCGGTTGAGCGGGCCGAAGTTCAGCGGCAGCTGGCCCCTCTCGTTCACCGAGAACGCGGTGGAGAAGAAGACGACGTCGCGCTCGTCGCCCTGCACGTTCTCCAGGTTCTTCACGAACAGGCCCTCGCCGTCGGTGCGGTCGAGCGCCTCGGTCAGCCGGTCGTCGTCGGCGTCGCGGAGCAGCGTCTCGATGAGCGCGCGCTGCTGGGCGTTGAAGGTGACCACGCCGATCGACGGCGGGAGGTCGGGCGAGAGCGCGAAGCGCCGGCGGATCTCGGCGACGATCGCCTCGGCCTCCACCGGGTTGGTGCGCAGCAGCCGGCCGCCGCCGGAGCGGTGGAAGGTGCCGCCGACCCGCACCAGCGAGACGCCGCGGCCGTCGGGCTCGGCCGACGGGCGCCCGTGCGTCGGGGCCGGGAAGGAGGACAGCCGGTTCTCGTAGTACTGGGCGTTGGAGAAGGCGATGAGCGACTCGTCCTGGCTGCGGTAGTGCCAGGACAGCCACTGCCGCGGCACCCGCGCCTGCACGCACTCGGAGAGGATCGACTCCTCGTCCTCCACCGCGGTGCCGCCGAAGTCGCCCGCCTCGTCCTCCGCGCCGGTGGTCGGCTCGGCGAACGACGTCGGCGGCATCTGCCGCGAGTCGCCGACGACGACCGCCGAGCGGGCCCGGCCGAGCGCGCCGATGGCGTCGGCCACCCGGATCTGCGAGGCCTCGTCGAACACCACGATGTCGAACAGCCGGGTCTGCGCCGGGAAGAACCGGGCGACCGAGTCGGGGCTGACCAGCACGCACGGCATGACCGCGGTGATCAGGTCGCCGTACTCGGCCAGCAGCTGCCGCACGCCCAGCCCGCGGCGCTGCCGGGCCAGCTCGCGCTGCAGCGCGCCGACCCGGCCGGCGCCCAGCGCGGCGTCGAACGGCCGTGCCTCGATGACCGCGGCCGGCAGCGCAGAGGTCAGGTGCCGGCGGACCGCCTGCGAGGCCGCGGTGAACCGCCGGATCGCCGTCTCGTGGAGGTCGGGGTCGAAGGTGTCCAGGCCGGTCGCGTCGCGGCGCTCCTCGACCGAGGCCTCCGCGACGCCGCGGTCGAACGCGCGGACGGCGTCGTCGGCGAGCACCGTGCCGGTGACCAGCAGCCGGCGGGCCTCGATCAGCCCGGCGGTGCGCAGCGGCTCGAGGGTGTCGAGGAAGGTGACCCAGCGGCGCAGGGACATCAGGCCGGGGTGCTCCACGCCGCGCTCGGGGCGGGTCATCGTCCAGCGCAGCACGATGCCGTCGTCGCCGGTCCACTGCGACAGGGCGGGGGAGGTGCTGCGGCAGACCTCCAGCAGCCGGACGACGGCGTCGCGCAGCCGGGACACCCGGGCCGTGCCGGCCGGGTCGTCGGTCGCGCCGGAGACGATCAGCTTGCGCAGCGCGACGTGGAAGGCGCCCGACCCGTCGACGGCCACCGCGGCCCGGCGCAGCCAGGCCACCTGCCGGTCGATCAGGCCGGGGTCGAGGAACGGGTTCCAGCCCTCGGGGATGCGCAGCCCGGGGATGGACGCCGCGCGCTGCGCGATCGCCGCGACCCCGTTCTGCACCCGCCACAGCCCCTCGACCAGGGCCGGCACGTCCTTGGGGCGGACGGGCGCACCCGGCTTGAGCACGGGCGCCAGCCGGTCGCGGACGGCGGTCAGCCGGCGCCGCCGGCCGAACCAGCCCGACGCCGCGGCGGTCTGCGCCTGCACGTAGATCTCGGCCAGCGGCAGGGTGAGCGCCTCCGGCGTGGCCACGTCCATGCCGGGGTGGCGGAACGCGGTGAACGCGGCGACCTCGCCCTGCACCGCCGACGTCGCCGCCGTCCACCACTCGGTGAACGTCTCGTCGAGGACGTCGAGGCCGACGCCCGGGCCGGTGAGCAGGTGGGCGACGGCGTCGAGGTCCTCGGGGGTGCGCGCGTGCCGCAGCACGTTGGCCAGGCCGGTGCCCACCGGCAGGTCGCGGACGGCGGCGTCGACCTCCTTGGCGGCGGCGTGCGCGGCCGGCAGGTCGACCAGCGGCGAGTCGACGAAGGCCCAGGGGTGCCGCGGCGACGGTCGGGTGAGGTCGGCGATGTCGGGCAGCAGCACCAGCGCCCGGCGGACCGCGGCGAAGGTCTCGTCGGAGGCGCCCGCCACGAAGGGGAGCGGGACCGGCAGCGGCTCGACACCGGCGCCGGCCGACAGCTGCGCCGTCCGCGCCGTGTAGAGCGACAGGCCGGCGGCGTTGGGGGCGTGCAGCCGGTCGGCGTAGCGGGCGAGCAGCCGGCGGGCGCTGCGCAGGTCCTCGCCGTCGGTGGCCAGCCCCTGGGCGTCGACCGCGACCGCGTGCTCCAGCGCCTCGCGGACCTGGGCCCGGACAGCGGCGGCCTTGCTGCCCTTGTCGTGCAGGTCGAGGGCGAACGGGCCCATGCCGACCGCGTCGAGCCGGCGGGCGACCACGTCGAGGGCCGCCCGCTTCTCGGCGACGAAGAGCACCCGCTTGCCGTCGGCGACGGCCCGGGTGAGCAGGTTGGTGATCGTCTGCGACTTGCCGGTGCCGGGCGGTCCCTCGAGCACGAACGTGCGGCCCGCGGCGGCCTCGGCGATCGCGCGCAGCTGGCTGCCGTCGGCGGGGACCGGCAGCGACGCGGCCAGCTCGTCGAGGTCGGCGAACTCGGCGCCGCCGCGGACCGGGTCGTCGAACGGCTCGTTCGGCTCGTGCACGAGGTGCTGGACCAGCGCGTTGTGCGCGAAGTCCGCCCAGTGCTCGTCGAGGTCCTTCCACAGCCGGTACTTGGCGAACTGCAGGATCGCCAGGTCGGCGGTCGGCTCGACCCGGTAGGGCAGCCGGTAGCCGACCAGCGCCGTCCGCATCGCCTCCAGGGCGGCGTCGAGGTCGATGCCGGCGCCGTCGGAGACCAGCTCGCCGAGCTGGGGGACGACGACGCCGTGCAGCTGGCGCAGCTTCTCCAGCAGGCAGTAGTTGGGGGTGCTGGAACCGGCCTCGTCGAGGGTGATCCGGTAGGCGCCGGTGCGGCTGGTCGGGGTGAGGACGACGGGCACCAGCACCAGCGGCGAGCGCAGCGGGCGGCCGTCGAGCTCCCAGACCAGGCTGCCCAGCGCCAGGTAGAGGTTGTTGGCGCCGGTCTCCTCGACCACCGTCTTCGCCTTGTAGGCGAGGTTGCGCAGCTTGGAGAGGTAGCCGGCCTCGGTCACGTCGGCGTGCACCTGCCGGCGCTCGACCAGCGCCTCGGCGAGCTGCCCGTCCGGCAGGTCGCGGGCGGTGGCGGCGCCGCGCTCCTTCGCCACCGCGGCGAGCTGGTCGGACGGGAGGAGGGTGATCGGCGTCCCGTCGTGGACGAAGTTCTCGAGGATGCCGAGCGAGGCGTCGGGCACGACCAGCGGCAGGCCGGAGCGCTCGGAGTAGTTGATCAGCCGGTTGCGCAGGGAGAGGTCGAGCAGCGCGTTCTTCCACTGCTGCACCCGCGGCGGGGCGTCGGGGCGCGCGGCGCCGGCGTGCGGCCCGGCCGCCGGGGCGGCGTGCCGGTGCTCGGCGGGGCGGTACTCGACGATCTGCAGGACGCCGTCGGCGTCGCGGGCGCGGGCCGGCAGCGGCAGGATGCCGTCGCGCCGGGCCCGGTGGACGTCGGTGACGCCCAGGACGCGGTCGAGGTCGCCGGTCAGCCAGGTCGTGTACGCCGGGCGGTGCAGGTCGGTGCCCGGCTCGCCCAGGTTGGTCAGCAGCCGCGCGTCGACCAGGCCGATCAGGCCGAGGTCGACCAGGTTGACCAGCGGGGCGACGTCGGTGGTCGCGGCGCTCTCGGCGCTGCGCTCCTCCCGCCAGTACCCCAGGAACGCTCCACTGCCCCCCTCCCGCCCGCCGGCACCCTCCGCCAGCCACAGCATCGGCCGGATCCCCGCCTGCTCCAGCGCCGCGGCGAGCAGCACGACCGTGTCCAGCGGGGTGGCGACCCGCCAGGTGAGGACGTCCCCGGGGGAGCGCACCTGCTGGCCGACCTCCACCCAGCTGGCCGGCGGCTCGCTGTGCCGGACGCCGTGGTCGCGCACCGCCTCGCCGAGGGCGGCGACGATCGCGTCGACCCGCTCGGGCCCGCCGTCGTAGCCGTCGACCAGGTCGCTGCCGGTGTCGCGGTCGAGGATGGCGGCGGCCTCCTCGACCAGGCCCTGGACCGCCGGGTGGTTGGGCTGCACGTGCGCCGCGAGCATCTCCAGCGCCAGCGGCAGCGGGGTGGCCAGCCACTGCTGGGCGGCGAGCACCTGCACCGGGGTGCTGGCGTGCCCGAGCACCTGCTCGCCGGCGAGCACCTCGACGTCGATCACGCCGGGGCGCTGGCTGTCGACCTGCAGCATCGCGGCGGGGTCGAGGGTGAGCGCGACGTCCTGCAGGACCGTCGTCCGGCCCTCGTCGAGGTCGGCGGTCAGCTCGACCGCGCTGCCGATCGGGCCTTCCGGGTCGCGGACGGAGAGCCGCACCGTGGCGCCGCCCACCGCGGCGGTGGAGCTGAGCACCAGCCGGCTGACGACGGGGACGCGGTTGTGCGCCAGCGCGTAGCTGAGCACCGGCGTGCCGGTGAGGTCGATGGACACCGACGTCGCCGGGGCGATGACGTCGCCCGGCCGGAGGTCGGCAGTGTCCATGCGATCTGTCTACCGGGTCAGGACGGACCAGTCCGCTCTCGGGTCGGATGTGCGTGACGGATGTGACCAGTGTGCCCACGGGATGCGGGGGATCACAGCGTGCACACGCTGCGGAGGGGTGCGCGGACGCGCTGTGTACGCCGATGGTGTCCACTTCGTCCTCCGCCGGTCCGCATCCGCTGTGACCGGCGTTACGGTCCGGCCGTGAGCACCGGCGGCCTGCCCACGATCTGGGACCTGCTGGCCGAGGCGGCGGCGACGCTGCCCGAGCCGTTCACCCGGGCCGCCCTGATCAACTGGGTGAGCGCGCGGCGGCCCGACGTCGGCGTGGCCTCCATCGCCTCGCACATCTCCTTGGCCACCGACAACGCCACGCACGCCGGGACGACGCCGTTCGCCGGCCGGACGCCGCTGCTGCACCGGGTCGAGCGCGGCACGTACCGCCGCCACCGGCCGCCGGCGCCGGCGCGGTACGCCCCGCCGGGCCTGCCCCCGCACCCGGCCGCCGAGGCCGGCCGGGTCGTGCTCATCGGCTCCTCCGGCGCGATCGCGACCGGCGTCCAGCCGGCGGCGCGGCTGTTCGAGAGCGCCGGCTTCGCGCGGGCGCGTGCCTACGCGGAGCGGTCCGGCCACCCCTGGTTCGTGCTCAGCGCCAAGCACGGGCTGCTCGACCCCGACGACGTCGTCGGCCCGTTCGCCGTCCTCTTCGGCGACCAGTCCGTCGGCTACCGGACGGCGTGGGCGGACTGGGTGGTCGCCCAGCTCGCCGACCGCACCCGGCTGCCCGGGATGACCGTCGAGGTGCACGGCGGCGTCGACTTCGCCCAGCCGCTGCGCAACCCGCTCGCCCGGCGCGGGGCCGCGCTGGAGATCCCGCTGCCGGACATGTGGCTGGGGCCCGACGAGCCCGGGTCGCCGGCGTCGCCGCTCGGCCGCCTGCGCGGGCTGGTGCACCGCCGCCGGGCCTGAACCCCGTGCTCAGGGGCGGCCGGCGTGCGGGACCTCGACCTCCGTCGTCACCAGGACCGCCTCGCGGACCGGCGCCCGGGTGTGCTCGAAGAAGTCGGGCGCGGCGGCGGCGAGCAGCGTGCGGCCGTCCTCCCCGCCGAGCATGCAGGCGAACACGCCCATGCCGTCGGGGCCGGGGATCTCGTCGACGACCGCGCCGCCGGGTGCCACGCGGCAGACCCGGCCGTGGAAGCCGTCGGCGACCCAGACGTGCCCCTCGGCGTCGAGGGTGCAGCCGTCCGGGCCGAGGACGATCTGCGGCGCCAGCTCCTCGATGCTCGAGCCGGTGGGCAGCGGCCCGAACTGCGCCCAGACCCGCCGGTTCGTCAGCGACCCGTCGGCCGCGACGTCGAACGCGGTGAACCGGTTGCCCCACGTCTCGCCCACGATCAACGTCCCGTCGGGCGTGACGACCGCGCCGTTCGGGAAGTGCAGGTCCTCGGCGACGACGGTGACCCGGCCGTCGGGGTCGACCCGCTTGAGCGTGGTCGGGACGATCGCGCCGCCGCCCATGAGGTCGAAGCCGAAGTCGCCGACGAACACGTGGCCCGCGTCGTCGACCACGCAGTCGTTGAGCGGGCCGCCGCAGTGCTCGCTCAGGTCGGCCAGCGTGGACAGCTCGCCACCGGCCAGGCGCAGCAGCAGGCGGTCCTTCATCGAGACGACGACCATCGAGCCGTCGGGCAGCCAGCCGAGGCCCGAGGGCTGCTGCTCGACCTCGGCCACGACCGTGCCGGTGCCGTCCGGCGCGACCCGCGTGACCCGGTGCGTGTAGAAGTCCGACACGAACCAGGCGCCCTCGTGCCAGCGCGGGCCCTCGAAGTACGAGCCGCCGGTGAACAGGGTGCGCCAGGACCTCGTCGTCATGCGCGGAGGCTAGATCAGCCGAGGCGGACGCCGAACCGCTCCGCCACGGCCACGACCTCGGACAGGGGCGCCGCGGCGGTGGGCAGCCGCGCCGTCTCGCGCGCGAAGCCGTCGTAGGGCGCCCGTGGACACCCGGACCAGCCGGGCCGTGCCCTCGGGACGCGGATCGCGTGCGCGACGCCTCTCGGCCGGAGCTGCACCGTGCCGGAGCCGCCGCGCACCCACCCGCCGTCCCCGATGCGGTCGGCCTCGCCGTCGACGACGACCGGGTCGAGGTGGAGATCGGCCATGGTCCACCACCCCCGACGCGGGTCCGGATCGGGCGGGGACTAGCGGCCCGCGAGCTCCGCGACGGCCTCGGTGAGCACGGTGAGCGCCGGCTCGTAGTCCTCCGGAGCGGTGTACTCGTCGGGCGCGTGGCTCACGCCGGCGCGGCTCGGGACGAACAGCATCGCCGCCGGCACGTGCGCCGCCAGCACCATCGCGTCGTGCCCGGCGCCGCTGACCAGCTCGACCACCTCGGCACCGGCGGCGGCCACCTGCCGGGCCAGCAGGTCACGGAGTCCGGCGTCCAGGTCGGCGGCGGGGTGCTCGAAGGTGGGGACGACGTCGGCGGAGAGCCCCTCGGTCTCCGCGGCGTCCTCGACGCAGCGCCGGACCAGCTCGTCGGCCCGCTCCATCGCCACCGCCGACGGGCCGCGGACGTCGACGGTGAACCGGGCGACGCCGGGGATGACGTTGGCCCCGCCGGGCTCCACCTCGATCCGGCCGACGTTGACGGTCATGCCCTCCTCGGCGCGGATGGCGTCGCGCAGGGTGAGCAGCGTGCGGGCGGCGCCGGCCAGCGCGTCGGCGCGGGCGTCCATCGGCGTCGTCCCGGCGTGGTTGGCGGTGCCGCGCAGGCTGACGACGTAGCCGGCCATGCCGACGATCGCCGAGACGACGGCGACCCGCTGGCCGGCCCGCTCCATCCGCGGGCCCTGCTCGATGTGCAGCTCCAGGTAGGAGCCGACCCGGTCGACGGCGGCGGCGCGGGGCAGGTCGGCCGGGTCGCTGCCGGCCGCCCGCATCGCGTCGCGCAGCACGACGCCGTCGGCGTCCGCGCGGTCGAGGAAGTGCGTCACGTCCTCGCCGCAGAACGCGTGGCTGCCGAACATCGACGCGTCGTACCGGGTGCCCTCCTCGTCGTTGAAGGCGACCAGCCAGACCGGACGGCGCGGCGCGAAGCCGCGCTCGCGCAACCGGTGCAGCGCCTCCAGGCCCGCGAGGACGCCGAACGCGCCGTCGTAGCGGCCGCCGTCGGGCACGGTGTCGAGGTGCGAGCCGACGACCACCGCCGGCGCGTCCGGCTCGGTGCCCGCCCACCGGCAGACGACGTTGCCCGCCGGGTCGACCGCCGCCTCCAGGCCGAGGTCGGTGGTCCGCGCGACCAGCCAGGCGTTCGCCTCGGCGAGCTCCGGAGACCACGAGACCCGCGTGACGCCGCCGGAGGGCCGCCCGCCGATCGCGCCCAGCTCGTCGACCCAGGCCGCCAGTCGCTCGCTCATGCCGCCGCCCTACCCCCGAGGTGCGGACGCTAGTGCTCTGCCCACCATGCTGGGCAGAGCACTAGCACGCGGGGCGGCGAGTGGCTCTGCGCCGCACACGCCGATGAGGGCGCGGGCGCTGGGCCGTCCTACCGGTGAGGCCCGCGACGGCGCCGGCCCCGTCCGCGCAGGAGGCCACCATGAGCACCGACACGATCTCCCTCGAGAGCACCAGCGCCCGGGACGCGGCACTGCGCACGCTCGACCGCCTCGTCGGCACCTGGGCGGTCACCGGTCCCGACGGCCTGACCGGCGAGGTCCGCTACGAGTGGACCGACGGCGGCGGCTTCCTCGTCCAGCACGTGGACCTGCACTCGGCCGACGGCGACACCCGCGGCGTCGAGTACATCGGCTACGACCAGGCCGACGGCGAGCTGCGCTCGCACTTCTTCGGCACCGGCGGCGAGATCCTCGAGTACACCTACCGGCTCGAGGGCGACCTGCTGCGCATCTGGTTCGGCGGGACGGACTCCCCGGCCCGCTTCGAGGGCCGCTTCAGCGCCGACGGCACGACCAACGCCGGCGCCTGGCAGTGGCCCGGCGGCGGCTACGCCTCCACCATGACCCGCGCCGGCTGAGAGGTCACGCGCCGGTGTAGCGCTGCTCCAGCTCCTGCACCTCGGGCAGGCCGATCAGGTCGGTGAACTCGCCGAACGAGGGCAGCCCGTCGAGCGGGGGCACGCCGTCGGCCTTGAGCGAGGCCAGCAGCGCGCGGATCCCGGCGGTCGCGGCCAGCAGCGTGCCGATCGGGTAGATGACCAGCCCGAAGCCCAGTTCGGCGATGCGGGACAGCGGCAGCGGGGGGGTGCGCCCGCCCTCGGCCCAGTTGAACACCAGCGGCGCCACGCCGCGCAGCTCCGCCGCCACCCGGGCGATGTCGTCCTCCGAGGTCGGCGCCTCGACGAACAGCAGGTCGGCGCCGGCGTCGGCGAACGCCTCCGCCCGGCCGATCGCCTCGTCCAGGCCCGCGACCGCGACGGCGTCGGTGCGGGCGATGACCACCAGGTCGGGGTCGTGCCGCGCCTCGACGGCCGCGCGGATCTTCCCGACCATCTCGTCGAGCCCGATCAGCGCCTTGCCGCTCATGTGCCCGCACTTCTTGGGCATCACCTGGTCCTCGAGCTGGACGCCGGCCACCCCGGCCTGCTCGTACAGCTGGACGGTGCGCAGCACGTTGAGCGCGTTGCCGTAGCCGGTGTCGGCGTCGGCGATCACCGGCACGTCGACGGCGGCCACGATCCGCCGGGCGTTGTCCACCATCTCGCTGCCCGAGAGCAGCCCGACGTCGGGGCGGCCGATCAGCGACGCCGTCGTCCCGAAGCCGGTCATGTAGACGACGTCGAAGCCCGCCTGCTCCACCAGCCGGGCCGACAGGGCGTCGTAGGCGCCCGGCGCCATGAGCGGTTCCGGGCGGGACAGCAGCTCCCGCAGCCGGGCCCGGGGGTTGCGGCCCGTGCTCAGCAGGTTCCCCACAGCCGCCTCCTTGTATGCAGTCACGCGGAATTCACACAGTGCCATTGCTTCCCGTGACCTGTCAGCCCTAGGTTTGCACACAATCTGCCGAGAGGTGTGACGGGTGACACGGTCGTTGACGTCTGCCGAGCGGACGCTCGCGACGCTGCGCGAGCTCATCCTGGACGGCGACCTGCGCCCCGGCACGCGGCTCGGCGAGGTCGAGCTCGCCGAGCGCCTCGGCGTCAGCCGCACCCCCGTCCGCGAGGCGCTCACCCGCCTCGCCGCCGAGGGCCTGGTCGACCTCGCCCCCAACCGCGGCGCCCGCGTGGCCACCTGGACCGTCGCCGAGCTCGAGGGCGTGTTCGACCTGCGCGCCTCGCTGGAGCCGCGGCTCACCGGCTTCGCCGTCGCCCGGGCCACCCCGCAGGACGTCGACGACCTCGACGAGCTGGCGCAGCGGATGCTCGTCGTCGGTCTCCCCGGCCCCGGGCAGGACCTCGACGCCCTCGTCCCGCTCAACCGGGCCTTCCACGACCGCCTGGTCGCGCTCGCCGACCACCCGGCGCTGGCCACCGCGCTGGCCGCGGCCATCCACCCGCCGATCGTGCTGCGCAACTTCCACACCTACGACGAGGCGTCGCTGCGCCGCAGCCTCGCCCACCACGCCGAGATCGTGGCCGCGGTCCGCGCCGAGGACGCCGAGTGGGCCCGGGCGGTCATGACCGCGCACATCTCCAACGCCCGGGCCGTCATGGTCCGCGCGGCCCGTGAGCAAGCCCGAGAAGAGGAGGCCTCATGAGCTACCGGCTCGGTGTCGACGTCGGCGGCACCTTCACCGACGTGCTGCTGGTCGAGGAGGGCAGCGGCGCCACCTGGCGGGCGAAGACCGCCTCGACCCCGGCCGACCAGGCCGTCGGCGTCCTGACCGGCATCGGCAAGGTCTGCGCCGAGGCCGGGATCGAGCTCTCCGAGGTCGGCCAGGTGCTGCACGGCACCACGGTCGCCACCAACGCGATCCTCGAGGGCAAGGGCGCCACCGTCGGCCTGGTGACGACCAAGGGCTTCCGGCAGGTGCTGCAGATCGCCCGCTCGTTCGTCCCCGGCGGGCTGGCCGGCTGGATCATCTGGCCCAAGCCCGAGCCGCTGGCCGACCTGGAGAACACCGTGGAGGTCGACGAGCGCATCGCCAGCGACGGCAGCGTCGTCCGACCGCTCGACGAGGACGACGTCCGCGCCCGGCTGACCGCGCTGCAGGGGCGGGGCGTCCAGGCGCTCGCGGTCAGCCTGATCAACTCCTTCGCCGACCCGGCGCACGAGCGGCGGATCGCCGAGCTCGCCGCGGAGCTGCTCCCCGGCGTCCCGGTGTCGCTGTCCTCCGACGTGCTCCCCGAGCTGCGCGAGTACGAGCGCACCCTCACCACCGTCGCCAACGGCTACGTCCAGCCGCAGGTGAAGAAGTACGTGCAGAACCTCTCCGACCGGCTCACCGAGGGCGGCGTCGGCGGCGAGCTGGCGATCCTGCGCAGCGACGGCGGGCTGCAGTCGGCCGGCGCGGCCGTCGCCGCCCCGGTGACGATGCTGCTGTCCGGCCCGGCCGGCGGGGTCACCGGCGCGGTCTGGGTGGCCGAGCAGTGCGGCTACTCCGACCTGATCACCTTCGACATGGGCGGCACCTCGACCGACGTCGCGCTGGTGCAGGGCCTCAAGCCCCGCATCGGCCGCGAGACCAAGGTCGGCGACCTGACGGTGCGGGCCTCCAGCGTCGACGTCCGCACGGTCGGCGCCGGCGGCGGGTCGATCGCGCACGTACCCGAGCTGACCAAGGCACTGCGGGTCGGCCCCCAGTCGGCCGGCGCCGACCCCGGCCCGGCGGCCTACGGCAAGGGCGGGGTCGAGCCGACGGTCACCGACGCCGACGTCGTCCTCGGCTACCTGCCGTCGTCCCTGGCCGGTGGCGAGATCACCCTGGACGTCGAGGCGGCCCGGGCCGCGGTGGGCAAGATCGCCGAGGCGATGGGGCTGGAGTCACCGGAGGCCGCGGCCGCCGGGATCGTCGACATCGTCAACGAGAACATGCTCGGCGGGCTGCGCCTGGTCTCGGTCCAGCAGGGCTTCGACCCGCGCGACTTCGCGCTCGTCGCCTTCGGCGGCGCCGGGCCGCTGCACGCCAACGCGCTGGGCCGGCTCACCGGCGCCTGGCCGGTGATCGTGCCGCCGTCCCCGGGCGTGCTGTGCGCCCTCGGCGACGCCACCACCAGCCTGCGCGACGAGACGGCGCGCACCGTGCTGCGCCGCTTCGCCGAGCTGTCGGGCGCGGAGTTCGCGCAGGTCCTGCGCGAGCTCGCCGACGACGCCGGGCAGCGGCTGACGCAGCAGGGCCTGGACCCGGCCGAGCAGACGGTCCGGTACTCCGTCGACGTCCGCTACCACGGGCAGGGCTTCGAGATCCCGGTCGACGTCGACCCGGCGTGGCTCGACGAACCCGACGCCGCCATGGAACGGCTGGCGAGCACCTTCGACGCCGAGCACGACCGGCTGTTCGGCTTCCTGCTCGAGGTCGACCACGAGCTGGTCAACGCCCGCGCGACCATCACCGGCCCTCGGCCCGACGTCGCGCCCGTCCACCTCGAGCAGGGCGACGGCGACCCGTCGGCCGCGCTGGTGACCAGCCACCCCGTCCACGTCGGCGGCGAGCAGGTCTCCGCCGACGTCTACGACCGGGCGAAGCTGCGGGCCGGCGACGTCGTCCGCGGCCCGGCGATCGTCACCGAGATGGACTCGACCACCCTCGTCCTGCCCGGGCACGCGGCCACCGTGCACGCCTCGGGCTCGCTCCTCATCAACCCGGAGGCGTGAGGCATGGCCCGCATCATCGAGACCGCGACCGGCGACGTGGCGAAGGTCGGCGTCGATCCGGTCACCCTCGACCTCATCGAGAACGGGCTGCGCAACGCCCGCTACGAGATGGACGAGGTGCTGTTCCGCACCGCGCTCTCGCCCGGCATCCGCGAGCAGCACGACGAGTTCCCGCTGATCGGCGACCCCAGCGGGAAGATGGTGGTCGGCCAGTTCGGGCTGTCCATCCCCGACTTCCTCGAGGGCTTCGACGACACCATCGAGGAGGGCGACGTCCTGCTGACGTCGGACCCGTACTCGTGCGGCGCGGCGATCAGCCACGCCAACGACTGGCTGCTGGTGCTGCCGATCTTCCACGAGGGCCGGGTGGTCGGCTGGGCGTCGATGTTCGGGCACATGAGCGACGTCGGCGGCAAGACGCCGTCGTCCATGCCCACCGACGCGCAGACGATCTACGAGGAGGGCGTGGTCATCCCGCCCTTCAAGCTCTACCGCAAGGGGCAGCTCAACGACGACGCGCTGCGGATCATCCTCAACCAGGTCCGCAAGCCCGACTGGAACCGCGCCGACCTCAACGGCCTGGTCGCCGCCTGCCGGACCGCCTCGCGGCGGGTGGTCGAGATGTGCGAGCGGTTCGGCACGGCCACCTACCTCTCGGCGCTCGACGCGCTGCTGCAGCGCAACTACGACGCGATGAAGGTGCTGCTGCAGATGGTGTTCGAGGAGGGCCGCACCCTCTCGTTCACCGACTACATCTGCGACGACGGCGTGGGCAACGGCCCGTACGAGCTCAAGCTGTCGCTGACCCGCACCGGCGACAAGGTGCACCTGGACTTCACCGGGTCCTCGCCGCAGGCCGCCGGCCCGATCAACTACTACATCAACGAGAACCTGACGCGGATGTTCTTCGGGATCTACATGATCACCGTGGCCGATCCGCAGATCCTCTGGAACGACGGCTTCTACCCGCTGGTCGACGTCACGATCCCCGACGGCTCGTACTGGAAGCCGAAGTTCCCGGCCGCGCTCAACGGCCGCAACCACGGCATCGGGCGGGTGTTCGACCTCTTCGGCGGGCTGCTCGGGCAGACCAACCCGGCGCTGCTCAACGCCGCCGGGTTCTCCTCCTCGCCGCACTTCATGTACTCCGGTCACTACTCGCAGGGCGAGCGGAAGGGGGAGTGGTTCCAGCTGTACTCGATCGGCTTCGGCGGCATCCCCGGCCGGCCGCTCGGCGACGGCCCCGACGGCCACTCGCTGTGGCCGTCGTTCGTGAACATCCCCTGCGAGTACCTCGAGTCCTACTACCCGCTCCGCATCGAGAAGTGGGAGACCGTCGCCGACACCGGCGGCCCCGGTCTGCACCGCGGCGGCAACGGCGTCGACGTCGCCTACGTCTTCGAGGAGCCCGGCGAGATCGCCATCCACGACGACCGCTGGCTGACCTACCCGTGGGGCGTCAACGGCGGGCACCCCGGCGCCCGCGGCACCAAGTGGATCGACCGCGCCGACGGCACCCGCGAGGTGCTGCCGAGCAAGATCCACGGCGTGCGGGTCTTCCCGGGCGACGTCCTGCACTTCGTCACCTGGGGCGGCGGCGGGTGGGGCGACCCGCTGGCGCGCGACCCCGCGCTGGTGGCGCAGGAGGTGCGCCGCGGGCTGGTCACCGCCGAGGGCGCCCGCCGGTACGGCGTCGTCGTCACCGCCGACGGCACGGTGGACGACGGGGCGACGACGGCGCTGCGCGAGCAGCTGCGCGCCGACCGGCCGGCCGACCTGCCGGTGTTCGACATGGGGCCGCCGATCGACGAGCTGCTGGCCCGCTGCGAGGAGGAGACCGGGCTGCCCGCGCCGAAGCGCCCGGTGTGGGTCTGAGGCCGTGCTCGCCGTGATCATGGCGCCGCGACCACGTCCCGGCGCTCCGGAGTGGTCCCGGCGCCATGATCACGGGAAGGTGGGCGCATGACGCTCGGTCCGCACGGCGCCGCGTTCTCCGGCCGGGTCGGCTGGGGGGCGCGGCCGGCGGTGCTGGTCATCGACCTGTGCCGCGCCTACACCGAGCCGGGCGGGCCGTTCGAGCTGCCCGACCCGGCGCCCGCGGTGGCCGCGGCGTCGGCGCTGGTCGACGCCGCCCGGACCGGCGGGCACCCGGTGCTCTGGTCGGCCGTCCGCTACGCCACCGGGCTGGCCGACGGTGGGCTGTTCGTGCAGAAGGTGCCGGCGCTGGCCTGCTTCGCCGAGGGGGCACCCGGCGGCTGGGGCGAGCTGACGCTGAAGCCCGAGCCGTGGGAGCCGGTGGTGGTCAAGCAGTACGCCTCGGCCTTCTTCGGCACCCCCCTGGCCTCGACGCTGCGCACCCTCGGCGTCGACACGCTGGTGCTGGCCGGCGTCTCGACGTCGGGCTGCGTGC
This sequence comes from Blastococcus sp. SYSU D00669, assembly GCF_054050715.1. Lineage (NCBI taxonomy): Bacteria > Bacillati > Actinomycetota > Actinomycetes > Geodermatophilales > Geodermatophilaceae > Blastococcus > Blastococcus sp. SYSU D00669. The sequence continues at coordinate 89,231 of NZ_JBJGZV010000005.1, read as the reverse complement.
GGGCCACCGCGATGGACGCGCTGAACTCCGGCTTCCGGCCGCTGGTGGTGCGCGAGGCGTGCGCCGACCGGTCGCCGGCGCTGCACGAGAACAACCTCGCCGACGTCGACGCCAAGTACGCCGACGTCATCGCGCTGGCGGAGGCGCTCACGCACTTCTGAGGCGCGGGACCTCCGCACCTGGTGCCGGCGGCCCCCGGCGAGCAGCCTGCCCGCCATGACCGAGGACACCCGCTCGGCGGTCCGACGCGCCACCCGGGCCGACCGCCGCGCGCTCGCCCGGCTGCTCGCGGCGGCCTTCTCCGACGACCCCGTCTTCACCGCCGCGTTCCCCCCGGGTGGCCGGGCCCGGGACGCCAGGATGCGGCTGCTGTTCCGGCTCGAGGCCGCCCGCAGCGAGCGCCGCGGCGGCACCTGGATCACCGCCGACCACGCCGCCGGCGCGGTGTGGTTCCCGCCCGGCCGATGGGCGAGCACGCGGTGGGAGGACATCGCGCAGGGACCGGGCGCGGTGGCCGCCTTCGCCCGCCAGGCGCCGCTGGGCGTGGGGATCCGCACCGTCATGGACACGCACCACCGAGAGCTCCCCGACCACTGGTACCTGCTCTACGTCGGCGTCGTCCCGGAGCGCCAGGGGGAGGGGCTGGGGACCGCGCTGCTGCGGCCGGTCCTGGAGGAGTGCGACCGCACGGGCGTGCCGGCGTACCTGGAGGCCACCTGCGAGCGCAGCCGCGGCCTGTACGCCCGCCTCGGGTTCGTCGAGCAGGAGCCGCTGCCGTTGCCCGCCCCCGCCCCACCGGTGTTCCCCATGTGGCGGGACCCCGCCTGAGCGGCGTCCTCTGCCGGTCGGCACAGTGGGGACCGTGCCGAGGACGAGCGCGGGCGTGCTGCTGTACCGGCGGGCCGGGGACGGCGTCGAGGTGCTGATCGGGCACATGGGCGGCCCGTTCTGGGCGAAGAAGGACGCCGGCGGCTGGTCGATCCCGAAGGGCGAGTACGGCGACGGCGAGGACCCGTTCGCCGTCGCGCAGCGGGAGTTCGAGGAGGAGCTCGGCTCGCCGGTGCCCGCGACCGACTTCGCGCCGCTCGGCGAGGTCAGGGCGAGCGGCAAGACGCTCACCGTCTGGGCGGCCGAGGGCGACCTCGACGCGAGCGCCTGCGTGAGCAACACGTTCACCGTCGAGTGGCCGCCGCGCTCGGGCCGCGTGCAGCAGTTCCCCGAGATCGACCGGGCCGCGTGGGTGAGCGTCGACGTCGCCCGGGAGAAGCTGGTGAAGGGGCAGCTGCCGTTCCTCGACCGCCTCCTCGACACCGTCCGGTAGACCGCTTTCCGCGCCGGAAGCGGAACCGCTTTCGGCGCGGAAAGCGGGTCAGGGGGTGGCCAGCCAGAGCATCTGCACCCAGGCGCTGCGCAGGTTGCACTGCCCGACCAGCAGCGCCCCCTGCACCGCCGGCACGATCGCCCGCACGTCCGGCCCGCCGGCGCAGCCGACGTCCAGCGGGCCCTGCTCCTCACCGGTGCGCAGGTCGACCGCGCGGGCGCCGACCGGGTCCGGCAGCAGCGCCCACACCTGCGCCGCCTCGACCGTCATCGTGTAGTCGAAGACGCGGTCGGGCAGCTGCACCAGCACCGGCCCGGCGCCGCCGCCGTCCGGCACCGCCAGCACCCAGGCGCCGTCCTGCACGTCGACGGTGAGGAACACCGTCCCGTCGGGCGTCGCCGCCACCGCCTGCGTCTCGGCGCCCTCGGCCAGGCTGGTCACCCGCACCGGATCCCCGGCCGGCACGAGGCCGGCGTCGTAGGCCAGCAGGGTCGGGATGCGCCGCTCCGGGACGTCGGTCGGCGAGGCGTCGAAGACCAGCGTCGCGCCACCGCCCGGCCGGGCGACCAGCGCCGCCAGCTGCCGGCCGACGCCGAACGCCGACACCGCCCCGACGTCGCCGGTGACGTCGCGCTCGGCGAGCACCCGGCCGCTCGCGGCGTCGACGGCGAACAGCGTCTCGCGGGTGCCGGCGTCGTCCCCCGCCGTGACGACCAGGTGCAGCACCCGCCCGTCGGGCGACAGGACCGAGCGGGCGTCGGCCTCCAGGCCGGCCCCGACCAGCAGCGGCCAGGTGCGCACCGCCCCCGTCGCCGGGTCGACCACCTGGTAGCCGACGTCGGACGACGGCAGCCGCCCCGCCACCGCCACGGCGCCGTCCGGCAGCACGTGCAGCGCGACGACGTTGGCGACCCGCGGGAACGGGACGGCGGGACCGACGGCGAGCCCCTCCCCGGACGGCGCGGCCGTCACCAGCCGCTGCTCCTCCTCCGACTCCTCGGTGAGCACGACGTACGCGCCGCCGTCGGCGCGGGCGACCGCGGCCTCGGCCTTCCAGAACGGCCCCGGCGCGGCGGGGGAGAGGTCGACCGCGGCGCGCACCGTGGTCAGCGGCCCGGCACTCGGCGGCGCGTCGGTCGGTGGGCCGGCGTAGCCGGGCAGGTCGGTCGTGGCGTCGGTCGGCCGGGCCGGCAGCGCCTGCGTCGAGGTCAGCGGGGACGGCGTCGGCTCGGGCGTCCGCTCGGTGCCGACGGTGCAGCCGGCCAGCAGCGCGGTCACCAGCGCGGTCACCAGCGCGGCCGCCGCCGTCCCCGGCTGCCACGCCCGGGTCACGGCGCGGCCAGCCAGAGCATCGCCGTCCGCTGGCCGGGGGGCCCGCACTCACCGATCAGCGCCGCGCCCGTCGGGGTCGCCACCAGGTCGCGCACGTGCACACCGGCGGCGCAGCCGACGTCGAGCGGCTCGCGCACCTCGCCGGTGCGCAGGTCGACGGCCCGGGCGCCCTCGAGCGCGGGCAGCAGCGCCCACTCCTGCGCCGGCTCGACGACCAGCGCGTAGTCGTGGGTGCGGTCGGGCAGCACGGCGAGCACCGGTCCGGCGCCGCCGCCGTCGGGCACGGCCAGCACCCAGACGTCGTCGCGGACCTCCACCACCACGAACACCGTGCCGTCGGCGGCGGCGGTCACCGCCTGCGTCTCGGCCCCCTCGTCGAGGTGCGTCAGGCGCACCGGCGGACCGTCCGGCGCCAGGCCGGCGTCGAAGGGCAGCAGGGTGGGGATGCGCTCGAGCCGGCTCGCGTCCGGCGAGGCGTCGAACACCAGCGTGACCCCGCCGCCCGGGCGCGCGACCAGGCCGGCGACCTCGAACGCGGCGGGGGCGACCGACACCTGCGCCACCTCGTCGGTCAGCGCGTGCCGGGCGGACACCTCGCCGGAGGCGAGGTCGACCGCGACCAGCTGGTCGGGGAAGCCCTCGCGGCCCGACGGGGTGGTGTAGACGAACAGCGTGCCGCCGTCGGCCGACAGCGCCGAGCGGGCGAAGGACGGGACGTCGTCGTCGGCCGGGACGACGACGGTCGACCGGCCCTGCCCGGTCGCGGGGTCCACCACGGCCACCCCGTACCCGCCGCGGCCGTCGGCGACCGGCGCCACCTCGCCCACCACCGCGGCACGGCCGTCGGGCAGCACGTGCAGCTCGGTGACCCGGGTGAACTGCGCCAGCCGGACCGCTCCGGTGACCGCCCAGCCCCCGCGCACCGGCGCGACCGTGGCCAGCCGCGGGCCCGACAGGTCGGCCGGCCGCAGCAGCACCAGGACCCGCCCGTCGGCCGTAGCGGCCGCGTCCCCGGGCTCGGCGAAGACGGTGGCGGTGGCGGGGGTGAGGTCGACCGCCGCCCGCAGCGTGGTGAGCGGGCCGGCGCTCGCCACCCCGGCCGGCGGGCCGCCGTAGGCGGGCAGGTCGGTGGTGGCCTCGGTCTCCAGCGCCGGGCGCGGCGAGGGGCCGCCGGCCGTCGGCACGGGCTCGGGGGCCGCGCGCTCGACGGGCGCGGGGCAGCCGGTCAGCGCGGCCAGGACGACGCCGGCGAGCGCGACCAGAGCACCCCGTCGTGCGGTCACGCACAAGGTCTAGCACCGCCGGGTGAACACGGCTCAGGTCCCGACCAGCCAGAGCGTGGGGCGGCCCGCGGCGCAGCGGCCGAGCAGCAGCGCCAGCGTCGGGCCCGCGCCGGGCACCACGCGGGCGACCGGCTCCACGGCGGTGCACCCCACGTCGAGCACCCCGGCCGCGCCGGTGGCCAGGTCGATGCCGCGGGCACCCGCCGGCCCGGGCAGCACCGCCAGCCGGCCGGCCGGGTCGACGGCCAGCGAGTCGTCGAACGCGTGCCCGCCGATCCCCACGACCTGGGTGCTCGAGCCCCGGACGGCGACGAGCAGGTTGCCGCTGCGCGGCTGCACGGTCAGGTACAGCGTCCCGTCGGGACCGGCGGCCGCCGCCTGCACGTCGCCGCCCTCGGCGCCGACGTCGAGCCGGCGAGGATCACCGAGCGGCTCGAGTGCGGCGTCGTAGGGGAGCAGGCCGGGCACCGGCCCGTCGGGCACCGCGGTGGGCACCCAGGCGTCGAACACCAGGGTCACGCCGCCGTCCGGGCGCGGCAGCAGCCCGCCGGAGTGGGTGGCGACCGGGAACCCGGAGATCTCCCGGACCTCCTCGAACAGGTCGCGGCCACCGAGGAACGCGCCGCTGCGGGGGTCGACCGCGACCAGCAGGTCGAGGGTGCGGGCCTCGACGGCGAGGGCGACGAACAGGAACAGCGTGGACCCGTCCGCGGACAGCGCCGAGCGGCCGAAGGAGAACACGGTCCCGTCCTCGTACGGGACGGCCACGACGGTCCGCGCCGCCCCGCTGACCGGGTCGACGGCGACGAACCCGTACTCCCGGCCGGGCCGCGGGAACTGCCCGCTGACCAGCACCTCGCCGCCGGCCAGCAGGTGCACCCCGAACACCTGCGCCAGCGGCGGCACCGGCACCGACCGGACCACTGCGCCGGCGCCGTCGACGGTGACCAGGGCGAGCGGGCCCTCCCCGCCGGCCGGGGCGAGGACGACGTGCGCTCCGCCGTCGGCGGTGGCCACGGCGCCCGTGGCGGCCAGCGCCGACGGCCCGCCGGTGCCGGGGGAGAGGTCGACGGCGGCGCGGACGACGAGCCGGGGGCCGCCCTCGGCCGGGGGCTGCGCCGGGCGGGTCGTGACCGGTGCCGCCGGCGACGGGGCGGCCACCGGCGGGTCGCCGACCGTGCAGCCGCACAGCGCGAGCAGCGCGGCGGCGCTCGCCGTCGCCAGGCGCCGGTGCCCGGTCATGCTCCGAGGGTCGCACCAGGTGACCCGGGTCACGCTCCCGTAACTCCCCGGAAGATGCTCCGGGGCGCCTGCCGGTGCCGCGGCGGCCGGTCTGACAGGGTCCCGGGACCCCGCGACGGGGGACACGGACCGAGGAGGCCCGCATGTCGTGCTCGCACTGCAACGCCCACGTACAGCCCGCCGTCGACGCGCGCAGCCGCTTCTGCGTCGGCTGCGGCCGCCGGCTCCCGCCGACCGCCCTGCTGCGGCTGCAGCGGAGCCGCTCGAGCGCAGAACCCGCGCTCGAGCGGCTCCGGTAGGCGGTCAGACCAGCGCCGGCTCCTCGCGCTCGGGCCGCGGCGCCGGCTCGTCGGACTCCCGGATGCCGTAGCGGGAGTAGAGCCGGCGCAGCGGGCCGGGGGCCCACCAGTTGGCGTCGCCGAGCAACCGCATCGTCGCCGGCACCAGCAGCGTCCGGACGATCGTCGCGTCCACCACGATCGCGATGAGCATCGCGACCCCGATCATCTTGATGAAGGTGATCCCCGACAGGGAGAACGCCGCGATCACGACGATCAGCAGCAGCGCCGCGCTGGTGATGATGCCGCCGGTCCGCTGCAGCCCGGTGGCGACCGCCTTGGTGTTGTCGCCGGTCAGGTCGTACTGCTCGCGGATCCGCGACATCAGGAACACCTCGTAGTCCATCGAGAGCCCGAAGACGATCGCCAGCACGAGGATCGGCTGGGTCGCCTCGAGGAACCCGGTGGGCTCGAAGTCGAGCAGCCCGGACAGGTGGCCGTCCTGGAAGATCCAGACCAGCGCGCCGAAGGAGGCGCCCAAGGACAGCACGTTCATGACCACGGCCTTGAGCGGCAGCACGACCGAGCCGAAGGCCAGGAAGAGCAGCACGAACGTGGTGGCCACGACCAGCAGCGCCATCCACGGCAGCAGCGAGCCGAGGCTGTCGAGCAGGTCGGTGAGCACCGCGCTCTCCCCGCCGACCAGCGCCGTCCCGCCCTCCGGTGCCGGCACGTCGCGGATCTCGCCGACCAGCGCCCGCGCGTCGGCGTCCACGGGGTCGCCGACGTAGGCGACCGCGACGCGCGCGGTGTCGCCTGCGGCGGCGGTCACGGTGGCGCCGTCCACCCCCGGGACGGCGGCGACGTCGTCGACGTAGGCCTGCAGCGCCTGCCCGCCGGCGGGCGAGTCGACGGCCTCGGGCAGGCCGACGACGATCTCGATCGGGCCGTCGGCGGCCTGGGGGAAGTCGCGCTCGATCGACTCGGCGACCACGCGGCTCTCCGTGCCGGCCGGCAGGACGCGCTCGTCGATGCCGCCGAACTGGACGTTCAGGAACGGCAGGGCGAGCCCGACCAGCACCGCGGTGACGGCGACGGTGATGGCCAGCGGCCGGCGCATCACCGCGCGGGCGATCCGGTACCAGGCGCCGTGCTCCTCGGCGACCACCGGCGCGGGACGGCCGCGGCGGAACAGCCGGCGCACCGAGAGCGCGTCGACCTTCGGGCCGAGCATGCCGAGCAGCGCCGGCAGCAGGGTCAGGGCCGCCAGCATCGCGATGAGCACCGCGCTCATGCCACCGAAGCCCATCGAGCGCAGGAACACCTGCGGGAAGATCAGCAGCCCGGCCAGCGAGATGGCGACGGTGAGCGCCGAGACCGCGACCGTGCGCCCGGCGGTGGCCATCGTGCGCGCCAGCGCCTCCTCGGTGGTCGGCTGGCGGCGGATCTCCTCGCGGAACCGGCTGACCATGAACAGGCCGTAGTCGATGGCCAGGCCCAGCCCCATGATCGTGACGACGTTGACCGCGAAAACCGAGACGTCGGTGAAGCTCGTGAAGGCGCGCAGCGCCGCGAACGAGCCGAGGATCGCCGCGCCGCCGATGGCCAGCGGCAGGCTGGCCGCGGCGAGGCTGCCGAAGATGACGACGAGCAGCACCAGCAGGACCGGCATCGAGATCGACTCGGCCCGCGCGATGTCGGCGCTGACCCGCTCGTTGATGTCCTCCTGCACCACCGCGTTCCCGCCCACCCGGGTGGTCAGGCCGGGGGCGTCGAGCTCGTCGCGCACCTCGGCCACGTCGGCGTCGTCGGTCAGCGTGAGGACGGCGTAGGTGGCGTGCCGGTCGTCGCTGACCAGGGGCGGCGCCTGGGTGTCGAACCAGGTGGTGACCCGCTCGACCTCGGCGGCGGGCAGCGCGGCCAGCGTCGAGGTCACCGCGTCGCGGAAGGCCGGGTCGTCGACGGTCAGGTCGTCGCTGGAGTACAGGACGACGACGTCGGCGGCGTCCCGGCCGAGCTCGGCGGCGGCCACCTCGGCGGCACGGGAGCTCTCGCTGTCGGGGTCCTCGAAGCCGGCGCCGGTCAGGGAGCCGAAGACGCCGGTGCCCCACACCCCGGCGAACGCGACGAGGGCCAGCGCGACCGCCACGACCCACCGCCGCCACCGGTACATCACTCGCCCGAGTGCCTCGAACATCACGTCTCCTGTGTTAGTGTCGATCACGTTGGTGAACGGTGTTAGCGAACGGCGCTAACTCTGCATACACCGTTCACAGCCTGTCAACAGGGTGAGCAGGAGTCATGACAGATGTCCCGGCGGAGCCGCTGAGCCGGCGCGACCGACTCCGCGCCGACACGCTCCGCGAGATCCGGCAGACCGCCCGGCGCGTGCTCGTCGAGCACGGCGGCGAGGGGTTCGCGCTGCGGGCGATCGCCCGCGAGATGGGCATGACCGCGCCCGCGCTCTACCGGTACTTCGCCAGCCGCGAGGACCTCGTCGAGCACGTCGTCGCCGACCTCTACGAGGAGCTCGTCGCCGAGCTGGAGGCGGCCCGCGACGCGGCCGACCCCGCCACCGCGCCGGTCCAGCTGCTGGCCTGCGCCCGCGCGTTCCGCCGGTGGGCCATCGGCCACCAGCAGGAGTTCGGCCTGCTGTTCGGCGCGGCCGGCGACGGGGTCGTACCGGACGGTGACAAGCTGCACGCCGACCCCGACAGCCCCGCGCACGCCGCGGCGCAGCGCTTCGGCACCGTGTTCGCCACGCTCGTCGCCCAGGTGTACCTCGCCCGGCCGTTCCCCGTGCCCGCCGACGACGAGATCCCCCCGGCGCTCGCCGAGCAGCTGCGGCTCTGGATGTGCGAGTTCCCGGTGGAGCTGCCCCTCGGCGTGGTGCGGATCTTCCTGACCTGCTGGGTCCGCCTCTACGGGCTGGTCGCCATGGAGATCTTCGGCCACCTCAAGTTCGCCCTGGACGACGCGGAGGCCTTCTTCGAGTCGGAGATGCACGGGGTGGCCGAGATGCTCGGGATCGTCGACGCGTACGCGACCCTGCGGCGGGCGTGAGGCGGCTCACTGCTAGCAATACGCTTGCAAGAGTTAGCGCCCCCACGGGACGGGGCAGAACCCGGGAGCAAGGTCTTCCCCCCAGCGGTCTGGAGTTCCCCGTGACGACCGACAACAACAAGATCATCAACCAGCTGCGCGCCCTCGTGCTGCTGACGCAGACCGAGGAGCAGATCGCCCGCACCCGCGTCGCCCAGGCGCGCACCGACGCCGTCCGCCGCGAGCTGACGCAGAACGCCGACCACGCCGCGGAGCGCACGCAGGCCATCACCGAGCAGCTGCGCGCCCTCGGCGGGGTGCCGGACGTCGTGACGCCCGCCGTCGGCCGCCTGACCGCGGTGCTCAAGGCGACGTTCGAGCAGGCCGAGCCGCTCGAGGAGGCGCTGCTGCAGGACCTGCAGCTCGAGCACCAGCTGCTCGACCGCGCCACCTACCTCAAGGTGCTGGCCCAGCAGGCCGCGCTGCCGGCGGTCGAGCAGCTCGCGGAGCGCCTGGTCGCCGCGCACGAGGCCACCGTCGAGTGGCTGACCGTGGTGCTGGCCGAGGAGGCGCTCGGTGGTCCGGCCGCCCTGCAGCCGACGCCGTTCCAGCGGGTCGCGGGCAGCGTCGCGCACGCCGCGGTCACGCCGTACCGCTTCGTGGCCAACCAGGTCAACGAGACCCTCGACAGCCTGACCCAGGGCCGCCGGCAGGCCGAGGCGCGCCTGGGCGAGGTCGCCGGCCGCGCCGGGCAGCTGACCTCCGCCGTCCGGGAGTCCCTCGCCGCCGGGCGCTCGGCCTCGCTGCGCCGGGCCGAGCGGATCGCCCGCCGCGAGGACCGGCCGGAGCAGGCCGAGGCGGTGCACGCCGTCCGCGAGGAGCTCGGCGACGTCTCGGCCTCGGAACTGCCGATCAAGGGCTTCGACGAGCTGTCCAACGACGACGCCATCGCCGCGATCCGGGAGCTCTCCACGGCCCACGACCTCCAGGTCGTCATCCGGTACGAGGAGACGCACAAGAACCGCCCGCAGATCGCCGACGTCGCGCAGACGCGCCTGGCCGCGCTGGCCAAGGAGGCGGTCGGCGTCGACAGCTGACGCCGTCCGCACGTGCTCGAGGGCCCGCACCCCGTCCGGGGTGCGGGCCCTCTCGCGTTGCTGAACTGCCGGGACCGGGGTGCGGCGAGGCCGGGCGGCAGGGGAGGGTGGAGCCCATGCACATCACCCCCGAGGCCCTGGAGCACGAGTTCTCCCTGACCACCGCCGCGACCCGCCTGGACTTCCTCAGCCGCCGCGACACCGGCGGCCCGCTGCTCAACTCCGTCGCCCAGGTGGACGAGGACGACTGGAGCTCGATCGCGCACGCGGAGACCTCGCTCGACGTCCACGAGTCGCTGGAGCTGCTCGCCCTCGGCGAGGTGGTCAGCCGCAAGGCGCACGACAGCCGGTTGACCGGGATGCGGGCGGCGCTGCGGGGCGGCGCGGACTGGGAGCAGATCGCCGGGGCGCTCGGCGTCGGCCCGGCCGAGGCGTGGGACACCTTCCAGGAGCTGACCGCGAACGAGCTCGACGCCGACGACGCCGCGGCCGCCCGCGAGCTCGCCGGCACCCGCCCAGCATGATCACCGCTTTCGGCGCCGAAAGCGGAAGTGATCAGGAGACCTGGACGCCCTTCCAGAAGGCGACGCGGCCGGTGATCTCCTTCGCGGCGTCCTTGGGCTGCGGGTAGTACCAGGCCGCGTCGCGGTTCACCTGTCCGTCGACCTCGAGGCTGAAGTACGAGGCGGTGCCCTTCCACGGGCAGACGGAGTGCGTCTCGGAGGGGCGCAGGACGTCCTCGCGCACCGACTCGCGCGGGAAGTACGCGTTGCCCTCGACGGTGACGATGTCGTCGGACTCGGCGATGACGGTGCCGTTCCAGGTCGCAGTGGCCATGTCCCCGACAAGTGCTGCGCATCACCCGCTATTCCCGCAGGTCGTCGGTGCAGCCGCTGCAGCCACTCGCTACAGCGGCTGCACCTCCCAGCGGGCGGTCGCGGTCGCGTGCGCCGGCTCGCGGGCGCTGGCCACCCGTAGCTGCGTGGCGCCGTCCGCCCCGGGCTCGGCCACCGCGGCCAGCGGTTCCCCGGCGAAGGCGGGCGCCCGCAGGCGGTACTCGAGCGAGGACGGCGGCCCGGCGGGGGAGCGGCGCAGCAGCTCGGCCATGTGCAGCACCAGCAGCGGTCCGTGGACGACGAGGCCCGCGTAGTGCTCGACCTCGACCGCGTAGGGCGCGTCGTAGTGGATGCGGTGCTGGTTGCCGGTGAGCGCGCTCATGCGGAACAGCAGCGGCGGGTCGGTGCGCAGCGGCAGCACCTCGCCGTCCACGTCGGGCTCGGTGGTGGCCAGGACCGTGCCCCGGGCGTCGGTCGAGCCCGGCCCGCTGCGGTAGACGACGTCGGCGTCCTCGACGACGCAGAGCCGGCCGCCCTGCCGCAGCTCGCTGCGGACCGTGACGAACAGCAGGTCGCCCGAGCGGCCGCGCTTCGGCGTCGCGGCCAGCAGCCGCCGGTGCCGCACCGCCGGCTCGCCGTAGCGCAGCGGCGCCGCCTGCCGCACCGAGCCGCCGGCGACCATGCGGCGCCGGTCGGCCAGCGGGGGAAGGTAGGTGCCGTCGGCGACGTGCCCGTCGGCGCCGACCCGCGACTGCACGGTCCACTCGAGGAAGTGGAACCAGTGCCACAGCAGCGGTACGAGGTCGCCGGGCGCGGGCTGGTCCCACGTGCCGGCGACCGCCGCGCCGACCGCGGGGTCGAGCACCTGCTCGTCCGCCGTCGGCTCCGGCCGCCACGTGCGCGCCACCTCGGCGAGGTCCATGCGCCGCCTCCCGTCGTCGTGGGCTTCGATGATCGTGGCGGCACCGACGAGGAGGAGCACCGATGGGGTCCCTGGACGCGCTCGGCGAGGACGAGCGGGAGATCGTGCGCACCGTCGCCGACTTCGTCGACCGGGAGGTGCGGCCGGTCGCGCGGGAGCTCGAGCACGCCGACACCTACCCGGAGGCGCTGATCGGCACGATGAAGGCGCTGGGCATCTACGGGCTGCTGGTGCCCGAGGAGCACGGCGGCACCCAGGTGAGCATGCAGTGCTTCGTCCTGGTGACCGAGGAGCTCGCCCGCGGGTGGATGAGCCTGGCCGGCGCGATGGGCGGGCACTCCGTCGTCTGCACGCTGCTGACGCTGTTCGGCACCGACGAGCAGAAGCAGGCCTGGCTGCCCCGGCTGGCCACCGGCGAGGTGCGGGCCACCATGGCGCTCACCGAGCCGCAGGGCGGCTCGGACCTGCAGGCGATCACCACCACGGCCCGCGAGACCGACGGCGGCTACGTCGTCGACGGCGCCAAGACCTGGATCAGCAACGCCCGCCGGGCCGGGCTCACCGCGCTGCTCTGCGTCACCGACCCCGCCGCCCGGCCGCGGTCGCGCGGGATCTCCGTGCTCCTCGTCGAACCGGGCCCCGGCATGGAGGTCAGCCGTGACCTGCCCAAGCTCGGCTACAAGGGCGTGGAGAGCTGCGAGGTGCGCTTCGACGGCTACCGGGCCGGCCCGGGCAGCGTGCTCGGCGGCGTCCCCGGCCACGGCTTCGCCCAGATGATGAAGGGCCTGGAGACCGGGCGGCTGCAGGTCGCGGCCCGCGCGCTCGGCGTCGGGCGGGCCGCGTTCGAGGACGCGCTCGCCTACGCCCGCGAGCGGGAGTCCTTCGGCAAGCCGATCTGGCAGCACCAGGCGGTCGGCAACCACCTCGCCGACATGGCCACCGGCCTGGAGGCCGCCCGCCAGCTCACGCTGCACGCCGCGCGCGAGTTCGACGCCGGCCGCCGGGTCGACATGGAGGCCGGCATGGCGAAGCTGTTCGCCTCCGAGACGGCGATGCGGATCGCGCTCGACGCCGTCCGGGTGCACGGCGGCTACGGCTACTCGACCGAGTACGACGTCGAGCGCTACTTCCGCGACGCGCCGCTGATGATCGTCGGCGAGGGCACCAACGAGATCCAGCGCACCGTCATCGTCCGCCAGCTGGTCGCCCGCGCCGGGGACTAGGCCGAGCGGGTCCCCGGCACGGCGCGGACGTCGACCGGCGCGTCGGGCCCGTCCACGCCGAGCCGGCGCTCGAAGCCGGGAGGCAGCACGAGGTCGTCCCGGGAGAGCCGGTCGGCCGACTCGCGGCCGAGGCCGACCATCGCCGCGCCCAGGCCGTCGCGCAGCAGGTCGAGCACGTTCTCCACGCCCGCCTGCCCGTTGGCGGCCAGCCCCCACAGGTAGGCGCGGCCGATCATCACCGCCCTGGCCCCCAGCGCGAGGGCCTTGGCGACGTCGGCGCCGCGCCGGATGCCGCCGTCGAGCAGCACCTCCACCGAGTCGCCGACGGCCTCGGCGATCGCCGGCAGCGCCCGGATCGAGGCCGGGGTGCCGTCGAGGTTGTTGCCGCCGTGGTTGGACACCGAGATCGCGGTGACGCCGGCGTCGACCGCCCGCCTGGCGTCGTCCACCCGCATGACGCCCTTGAGCATGAACGGCCCGTCCCACTGCTCCCGCAGCCAGGCGACGTCGTCCCAGGTGGGCATCGGGGACTGCATCCACTGCCCGTAGGCGCCGAAGAACGTCGGCGCCGGGTCACCGGGGTGGGCGACCATGTTCGGCACGGTCAGGTCGGGCAGCTTCATCGTGCGGGCGAACTCGAGCAGCCAGCGCGGCTTGAGCGCGACCTGCGGCGCGTAGCGGCGGACCGCCTCGAGGTCGATCTTCTCGGGGATGAACGGGCTGCCCCAGTCGCGGCCGTAGGAGAACGACCAGTCCAGGGTGGCGATCAGCCCGGCCGCGCCGGCCCGGCGGGCGCGGTCGACGCGGGCGGCCATCTCCTCGCGGGTGCCGATCCAGTAGAGCTGGAAGAAGGTCTTCGGGTTGGCCGCGATGACCTCCTCCATGGGCTTGCTGGCCATCGACGACAGCCCCATGGCGGTGCCGCGGGCGGCGGCGGCACGGGCGACGGCGACCTCGCCGTCGGGGTGCACGGCCTGCACGCCGGTGGGGCTGATCAGCACCGGCAGGGAGATCTCCTGGCCCATCACCGTCGTGGCCATCTGCTTGGCGTTGGCCAGGCCGGCGGTGTGCGGGGCGAACCCGATCTCGTCGAACGCGGCGAGGTTGTCCGCCGCGGTCAGGCCCTTCTCCGACCCGGCGACCAGCGCGCCGTAGACGCCCTTGGGCAGGCGCCGCTTGGCCCGCCGCTGCGCCTCGGCCACCGTCTCGAACCAGGCGTTCGCCATCGACCGCTCCGTTCCTCGCGGGGCCGCGCCCCGCGTGCTGGTGTGCCGGCCGTCACGGCGTGGCACCCGGTGCCACCGTAGCCGGTGGCACCGGGTGCCCCGCGCTCACCCGAAGTAGCGCCGCGGGTTCTCGACCAGCATCTGCGTGATCTGCTCCTCGGTCACCCCGCGCTCGCGGAGCATCGGCAGCACGTCCTTGCTGATGTGCGTGTAGTTCCAGTTCGGGGCGATCTGCCGCATCGCCGCCTGGGCCTCCTCGCCCGGGAAGTAGTCGATGAAGCAGCTCGCGTCGTGGGCGAGCACCATCCGGTCGGCGTAGCCGCGGCCGGCGAGGGTGGCGATCGTGTCCACGCGGTTCGCCGTGGGGTTGTAGATGTCCAGCCCGAAGCGGTCCATGCCGAGCAGGCAGCCGGCGTCGGCGAGCTCGGACAGGTAGTCCAGGTCGTTGCTGTCGCCGGCGTGGCCGATGACCACCTTGGTCAGGTCGACGCCCTCGTCGCGGAAGACCTGCAGCGCGAGGCGGCCGGCCGCGGTGTGCGACGAGGTGTGCACGGTGATCGGGGCACCGGTCTCGCGGTGGGCCGCCGCGCAGGCGCGCACGTTCCGCTCGACCCCGGGGGTGAGCCCCTTGGCCTCGACCACGCACTTGAGGAAGGCGGCCTTGACGCCGGTCCCGGCGATGCCGTCGCGGATGTCGCCGACGAAGTCGTCGACCATGGGGTCGCGGGGCAGGTCGAGCAGCAGACCCGGGCCGCGGTGCTCGTACTGGTGCGGGATCTCGTCGTAGGTGTAGAGCCCGGTGGCCACGATGATGTTGATGTCGGTCTGCTCGGCCACGCGCTGCACCCGGGGGATGTAGCGGCCGAGCCCCCACACCGTCGGGTCGACGATGGTGTCGATGCCGAGCGCCTTCAGCTCGTCCAGCTTCTGCACCGCGTCGGCGACCCGTTCCTCCTCGTCCCACCAGTCGCCGGCGCCGTAGTTCTGCACGTGCTCGGTGGACAGCACGAAGACGTGCTCGTGCATGAGCGTGGCGCCGAGCTCGGCGGTGTCGACGGGGCCACGGACGGTCTCGACGGTGGGCAACGCTGCTCCTCCTGCGGTGGGTGGGTGGTCAGCCGACCGGCTGCCAGTCGGTCTGCTCGCGCAGCGCCGGTTTGAGCACCTTGCCCGCGGGGTTGCGGGGCAGCGGCTCGCGGCGCACGGCGACGTACTGGGGGACCTTGAAGTCGGCCAGCCGCTCGGCGGCGAAGGCCAGCAGCTCCGCCGGGTCCAGGTCGGCGCCGGGCAGGGGGACGACGACGGCGCCGACCTTCTCGCCCATCATCGGGTCGCGGACGCCGACCACCGCGATCTCGCCGACGGCGGGGTGCGCGGCGAGCGCGTTCTCCACCTCGACCGAGTACACGTTCTCGCCGCCGCGGTTGATCATGTCCTTCTTCCGGTCGACGACGTACAGCAGGCCCTCGTCGTCGATCCGGGCCAGGTCACCGCTGCGCAGCCAACCGTCGACGAAGGTCTCGCGGGTCTGCTGCTCCTTCCGCCAGTAGCCGGCGACCACGTTCGGCCCGCGGATCAGCAGCTCGCCGACGCCCGTCCGCGGGTCGGGGTCGGCCAGCCGGAGGTCGACCACGGGCGCCGGGAAGCCGACGGAGTCGGCGTGCTCGGCGGCGTACTCGTCGGGCAGGTAGGTCGACACCGACGAGGTCTCGGTCAGCCCGAAGCCGTTGCCGACCCGGGCGGTGGGGAAGGCCTCCTTGATCCGGTGCACCAGGTCGGGCGCGATCGGCGCGCCGCCGTAGCTCAGCGCCCGCACCGCGGAGGTGTCGATCTCGGCGAACCCGGGCTGCTGCAGGGCCAGCCAGTAGATGGCCGGCACGGTAGTGAGGACGTCGACCCGCTCGTCCTGGATCGCCCGCAGGAACGCGGACACCTCGAAGACCGGCATGATCACCGACCGCCCGGCCACCGCGGTGACGACCAGCAGCTGGGAGTTGCAGCCGGTGACGTGGAACAGCGGCACCGAGATCAGCGTGGTCAGCGGCTCGTCCCGGCCCAGGGAGAGGCAGCGCAGGCAGGTCTCGACGTTGGACAGGAAGTTCTCGTGGGTGGTCAGCGCCCCCTTGGGGAAGCCGGTCGTCCCGCTCGTGTAGAAGATTCCGGCGAGGTCGGTGTGCCCCTGGTCGGTGACCGCGAGCGGCTCGCCGTCGGGCAGGTCGGCGCCGGGCTCCACGACGTAGGCGGCGCCGGAGTCCTCCACGACGTAGCGCACCTCGGGCTCGGCGAACCGGGTGTTCACCGGGACGACGACGGCGCCGGCGAGCAGCGTCCCCCAGAACGCGAGCACCCAGTCGTTGCCGTTGCCCAGCCGGTTGGCGACCCGGTCTCCCGGCTGCACCCCGGCGGCGCGCAGACCGCCGGCCACCCGGGTCGCGCGGTCCCACAGCTGCCGGTAGGTGACCCGCTCGCCGCCCAGTTCGACCAGCGCCTCGGCGTCGGGGTGCGCGTCGACCGCGGCCCGCAGCAGGGAGAGCAGGTTCTG
Source organism: Blastococcus sp. SYSU D00669 (assembly GCF_054050715.1). Taxonomy (NCBI): domain Bacteria; kingdom Bacillati; phylum Actinomycetota; class Actinomycetes; order Geodermatophilales; family Geodermatophilaceae; genus Blastococcus; species Blastococcus sp. SYSU D00669. The sequence goes on along the minus strand of NZ_JBJGZV010000005.1, from coordinate 72,887 downwards.
CGGGAGGCCGGTGTAGCGCCGGATCCCGTCCGGGCCGACCTCGGTGCCGCTGCGGTCGAACGGGTACGGCATGCCGGGCCTCCTGCGGGACGTCGTCGTCCGGACGCGGCGAGTCTGTCGGTGGCCGGCGTCCGGTGTCCACCGCGACTGGACGGGACGTTCCTGGGCATGTCCCCTGCGTCCGCGCGAGCCCAGCCGGACCGGTACAGCCCAGGAGCTGCTTCCCATGACCTCCGATCCCTCCGACGCCGGCCGGCAGTCGAGCGAGACCGGCCGGCGCCGCGCCCGGTGGATCATCCCGGTGGCGTTCGTCGTCGCGATCCTGCTGGTGATGCTGTTCATCTACCTGGTCAGCACCCTGAACCGCTGACCGCCGCGGTCAGCCGTGCAGGAGCGCGAAGGTCGCGACGGCGTGCACGATCTCGCGGCCGTCCTGCTCCACGTCGGCGTCGCAGACGGTCAGGTGCTCCCCGCGGGTGCGCACCTGCGCGGTCACGGTCAGCGGCCCCGGCTTCCCCGGCCGCAGGTAGGTGACCGTCAGCTGGCTGGTCGCCGGGACGTCGCCGTCGCCGGTCGTGCTGCGCACGGCGAGCCCCATCGCGGTGTCCACCAGCGTGGCCAGGACGCCGCCGTGCACGGTGCCGGCCGGGTTCAGGTGCTCCTCGGCGGCCTCGAACCGGACCGTCGCCCGCCCGTCCTCGGCCTGCTCGGCGCGGGCCCCGAGGGAGGCGGCGAACCCGCCGGTCGCTGCGTCGTCGCTCATGCCGGCCCCCTACCCGCGAACCGGCAGGATGACCGCATGGCACCCGTCGTCGTCGCCCTCGACAAGTTCCGCGGCTCGCTGACCGCGGTCGAGGCCTGCGCCGCGGTCGTGCACGGGCTGGCCCGTGCCGGCGTCGAGGGGGTCGCGCTGCCCGTGGCCGACGGCGGCGAGGGGACGGTGGACGCCGTCGTCAGCGCCGGCGCCACCCGCGTGGTGCGCTCGGTGACCGGCCCGGACGGCGAGCCGGTCGAGGCGGCGTTCGCCGTCGCCGGGGACCGCGCGGTGGTCGAGCTGGCGGAGGCCTCGGGGCTGCACCGGCTCGCGCGACCCCGCCCGCGCACCGCCACCACCCGCGGCACCGGCGAGCTGCTGCGCGCCGCGCTCGACTGCGGCTGCCGCACTCTGGTGCTCGGCGTCGGCGGCAGCGCCACCACCGACGGCGGGGCCGGCCTGCTGGAGGGGCTCGGCGCCCGGCTGCTCGACGCCGGCGGCCGGCCGCTGCCGCCCGGGGGAGCCGCCCTGCGCGACCTGGCCGGGCTCGACCTCTCCGGCCTGGACCCGCGGCTGGCGGAGTGCACCGTCACCCTGGCCTCCGACGTCGACAACCCGCTGCTGGGCCCGCGCGGCGCGGCGGCGGTGTTCGGCCCGCAGAAGGGCGCCGACGCCGACGACGTCGCCGTCCTCGAGGCCGGGCTGGCCCGCTGGGCCGAGGCGGTGGCCGCGGCCACCGGTCGCGACCTCGCTCCGGCGGCGGGGGCGGGCGCGGCCGGCGGCACCGGGTTCGCCGCGCTGGCGGTGCTCGGCGCGCGGCCCCGGCCGGGCATCGACGTCGTCCTCGACGAGATCGGGGCCGACCGCGTGCTGGCCGGAGCCGCGCTGGTCGTGGTGGGGGAGGGGCGGCTGGACGAGCAGAGCCTGGGCGGCAAGGCGCCGGTGGGCGTCGCCCGCCGGGTGCCGCCCGGGGTGCCCGTGGTCGCGGTGTGCGGCGACTGCACCGTGCCCGCCGAGCGGCGGGGGGGGGGGGGGGGGGGGGGGGCGGGGGGCCGGGGGGGGGGGGGGGGGGGGGGGGGGGGGGGGGCGGGGGGGGGGGGCGGGGGGGGGGGGGGGGGGGGGCCCATCGCCGCCGTCCGCACGGTGGTGGACGCCGCCGGCGGCGACCGGGCCCGTGCCATGGCCGAGGCCGGGGCGCTGCTGGGGGAGGTCGGCGCCGGGCTCGCCCACGAGGTCGTGCCCGCGGCTCCGGATCGCTAGCGTCGCGCCATGGTCCCGGAGACGCTCCCCTGGTGGGAGGACGGCGAGCGGCACCTCGCCACCGCCCTCGGCCGGCTGGTCGACGAGGAGTTCGACCGCCCGTCGCGGCTGCCCGGCTGGTCGCGGCGGACGGTGCTCGCGCACGTCGCCCGCAACGCCGACGCCCTGGTCAACCTGCTCACCTGGGCGCGCACCGGCGTCGAGACGCCGATGTACCCCTCCCAGGAGGCCCGCGACGCCGGGATCGCCGAGACCGCCCGGCTGGGGTCCGACGAGCTGCGCGGCGAGGTGCTGCTCGCCACCAAGCGGCTGGTCGACGCCGTGCGCGAGATGCCCGAGGAGGCCTGGACGGCCGACGTGCGCACCTTCCAGGGGCGGACCGTGCCGGCCGCGGAGGTGCCGTGGATGCGCTGCCGCGAGGTCTGGGTGCACGCGGTCGACCTCGACACCGGGGTCACCTTCGCCGACGTCCCCGAGGACGTGCAGGCCGCGCTGGTCGACGACGTGTTCCGCATGTGGGACCGCCGCGACACGGTGCCCGACGTGGTCGTCTTCGCCGGCGACCGCGAGTGGGGGACCGGGGCGCTGGCCGTCGCCGGGTCGCTGCCGGCGGTCACGGCGTGGGTCACCGGCCGCAGCACCGGGGACGGGCTGACCGCCGACGGTCCGCTGCCGGCCCTCGCCCCCTGGCTCTGACCGGGCGGCTGTCAACCCGGCCCGCGGCTCGCGGCGTGTACCCGGGTGAGGGACGGCTGGGGGTGGGCGATGGGCGCGCAGGACGACGACGCGTTCCGGCGGTTCGTCGTGCAGCAGCGCCGCTCGCTGCTGCGCACGGCGTACCTGCTCACCGGGGACCACGGGCACGCCGAGGACCTCGTGCAGACCGCGCTGCTCAAGACCTACCGGCACTGGGGGCGGATCAGCGCGCGCGGTGAGCCGACCGCGTACGTGCGGCGCGTGCTGGTCACCACCCACACCAGCTGGCGGCGCCGGCTGTCGAGCACCGAGCAGGTGATCGAGGCGGTGCCCGACCGGGCCGAGCGCCCGCAGGCCGACCGCGACGAGCAGCTGCTCGCGGCGCTGCGCACGCTGCCCCCGCGGATGCGGGCGGTGGTCGTGCTGCGGTTCTACGAGGACCGCTCCGAGGCCGACACCGCCGAGCTGCTCGGCTGCTCGGTCGGCACGGTGAAGACCCAGAGCTCCCGGGCGGTGGCCCGGCTGCGCACCCTGCTCACCTCCGGCGCTAGCCGACCGGAGGCGGGACGGCGAGAGGCGGGACGGCGATGACCTTCGAGACCGAACTGCGCGACCGGCTGGTCGACGTCGCCGGCCGGGTGCCGGTCCGGGGCCCGGACGACGACGGCGCCGTCGACGACGTGCTCGAGCGGTTCCGCACCGGGCGGCGCCGCCGGATCGCGCTGGCCGCGGGCGCGGCGTGCCTGGTCGCGGCGCTCGCCGTGCTCGTGCCCGTGCTCGGCGGGAACGCCCCGGCCGACCGCGGGGCGCCCGCCACCGGGGCCCCGCCGCCCGCCGGCGGGCCGGAGTGGACCGAACCGGTGCGCGGCTCGCTGGCGGGTGACACGGCCTTCCTCGAGGAGCTGCTCGACCGCCGGGTGACCGACGTCGACGGCGCCGAGGCGCCGGCGGACACCCACCGCGTCGTCTTCGCCGGCGACGAGGACGGCGTGCGGTGGGCCCTGGTGGCCGGCGTGGTCGACGGGCGGCCGGTCGCGCGGTGGTTCACCGGGCCCGCGGGCGCTCCCGCGGCCGACCTGGAGGCCGGGGGCAGCGAGGGCGGGCTGCGGCCCGGCCGCCCCCTGGGCTACGCCCGCACCACCGCCGAGGGGACCGTCGTCCTGGTCCTCTGCCAGCCGGGCGACACGGTCCTCTTCTCGACCGGCGTCGAGGTGGACGCCGACGGGTCCTTCGGGCGCACCTGGTCCGCCGACCCCATCGACCACGGCACGGTGGTGCACCGGGCCCCGGCCGGGACCACCGGCACCGGTCTGCGCTTCCGGGTCGAGCGGGACGGCGTCCTGGTGGGCACCGGGCCGACCGCGAAGACGTTCGCCGACGGCCCGGAGCCGTTCGACCCCTCCGCCGTCCTCACCCGGCCGCCGGTGCGCGGCGGCGACGGCACGGCGCCGGCCGCGGCCGTGGTGACGGCGGTGCACCGGGTGCTCGACCCGACGGGGCTGCCGGCCGACGCGGTCGACGCCGCCCAGCTGTGGACCACGCCGCTCCCGGAGCACTTCGGCCAGGACGCGCGGGCGGTGGTCGTCGCCGTGACCGTGCCCTCGGGCGCCGTCGTCACCTCCACCGCCTACGGGTACGCGACCGCCGACGGTCCGGTGGCCCGGCCGTGCGGGACGGCGGTGCACCCGGCCGGCACCGCGCTCGACGACCTGCTGGTGGCCGCCGAGTGCGAGGTGGTGACCTCCGAGGGCGACCGCCGCTCGGTGCTGGTGTCGGCACCGCCGGCAGCCGGCTCGGTGCAGCTGCTGTCCGCGTCCGGGGACCTGCTGCGGGAGGCGGCGCTGACCGCCGGGGCCGCCGTCGTCGGCGACCCGGGGGAGGCCGACCGGGCGGTCGTCGCCGGCCCCGGGGTCGCCCCGCAGCAGGTGGCGGTGAGCCAGGGACCCCCGGACGAGGCGCTCGACGTCGACGGGGGGTGACCGGCCGGGAATCCGTGGGCGTGTCGCTCTCGGCGTGTCACGATGCCCGGGCCGCAGCGCCCCAGGGGATGCTGCCGCGACCGCATGCAGGCAACTCCCAGGAGCAACGATGACCCACCCCGGCCAGGACAACCAGCCGCCGCAGCGGCCGGCCGACCCCACGCGGGCCGTCCAGCTGCCGTCGGTGCCGCCCCCGCCGCCGGGCGCACCGCAGCACACCCCGCCGCCGCCCCCGCCGGCCGGTGGGCCGCAGCAGGCGTCGCCGCCCCCGCCGCCGGGCGCCCCCCAGCCCCAGTCGGGCTGGGCGCCGCCGCCCCCGCCGCCCGGCCAGCACGCCCCCGGTCAGCCGGTGCCCGGCCAGCCCGGCCCGCAGGGCGGCTGGACCCCGCCCGGTCAGCCCCCGCAGGGCCAGCCGTACCAGCAGTGGGCCCCCGGCCAGGGCGGCCCGGCCCCGATGCCGCCGAAGAAGAGCGGTGGCGCCGGCAAGATCCTCGGGATCGTCGGTGGTGTGCTCGCCCTCGTCGTGGTCGCCGTGCTGATCGGCGTCTTCGTCTCCGCCGGCGAGCCCGAGGTGGGTGACTGCATCGAGCCCACCGGCACCTCCTTCGAGGTCGTCGACTGCGACGACGACGCGGCCCAGTACGAGGTGATCGGCGTGCAGGACGGCGAGCAGACCTACGAGGAGTTCTTCGCCGACCCGAACACCTGCAGCGAGTTCCCCGAGGCCCTGTACTACGCGTGGTACGGGCCGGAGGGCGAGGAGGGCAAGGTCTACTGCGCCGCTCCGGTCTGAGCCGGTGACCCGGGCCCTCGGGGTGGCTCTTACCACCCCGGGGGCCCTGCGCGCCAGCGGCGGATCGGACGGCGTCCCGAACCCCGCTCCGCCGGCTCCGCCGCCGCTACCCTCCGCCGCCATGGCTCTCCGGCGACGTACGTGGATCTGGTTGGTCGCAGCGGTGCTGGTGGTGCTCGCCGCCGTCACCCTCGTGTGGTTCCAGCCCCAGAAGCTCTTCTACGACCAGCGGGTCGACGAGGCGCTGCCCAGCGTCGCGGCCGGGGAGACCGAGGGCACCGAGCCACCGGCCGACGGGTCCGGCACCGCCGACCCGACCGAGCCGCCCGCGCCGACCGGCCCGGTCGAGCTCGCCAGCGGCACCTTCGTCTCCCGCGAGCACGAGACGGTCGGCACCGCGCGCGTCCTGCAGCTGCCCGACGGCCAGGTGATCATCCGCTTCGAGGGCTTCGAGACGTCCAACGGCCCGGTGCTGGTCGTCTGGCTGTCGCAGAACACCGCCACCGGGCCCGACGACGCCTTCGACGACGAGTACCTCGACCTCGGCCCGCTCAAGGGCAACATCGGCGACCAGAACTACGTCGTCCCCGAGGGGGTGGACGCCGCCTCCTTCACCAGCGTCGTGGTGTGGTGCGACCGCTTCAACGTCTCCTTCGGCGCGGCCGACCTGAGCCCGTCGGCGGCGTCCTGAAAGATTCTGAGAAATCTCCCGCGACCGTGTCGATCCGGCGGCGGGCCGTTCGACGTCCGTGCAGAGCGGGGAGCGGCCCCGCCACCGACGAAGGGACAGCCCGATGCGCTTCATGGTGATCGTCAAGGCCGACGAGCAGACCGAGGCCGGCGCCATGCCGACCGAGCAGGAGCTCGCCGAGATGGGCTCGTACAACGAGGAGCTGGCCAAGGCCGGCGTCATGCTCGCCGGCGAGGGGCTGCACCCCAGCTCCAAGGGCGCCCGCGTCCGCTTCGACGCCGACGGGAAGGGGACCGTGATCGACGGTCCGTTCGCCGAGAGCAAGGAGCTCGTCGCCGGCTACTGGATCCTGCAGGTCTCCTCGCGCGAGGAGGTGCTGGAGTGGGTGAAGAAGGCGCCGTTCCGCGGCACCGAGATCGAGGTCCGGCAGGTGTTCGAGGCCGACGACTTCGGCGAGGCCTACACCGACTCCATCCGCGAGCAGGAGGACCGGGTCCGCGCCTCGGTCGAGGCGCAGCAGGGCAGCTGAGCACGCGCCCGGCACCGGCGGGACGGCGTCGATGACCGCGGTGGACGTGCACCGCGTCGTCGACGCCGTCTGGCGCATGGAGTCGGCCCGGCTCGTCGGCGCGCTCACCCGCGTGACCGGCGACGTCGGGCTCGCCGAGGAGCTGGCGCAGGACGCCCTGGTGGTCGCCCTCGAGCAGTGGCCGTCGTCCGGCGTCCCGGACCGGCCCGGTGCGTGGCTGATGGCGACGGCGAAGCACCGGGCCGTCGACACCTTCCGCCGCAACGAGACGCTGCGCCGGAAGACCGCCGAGCTCGGCCGGGAGCTGCCGGAGGCCGAGGAGCCCGACTGGGCGGCGGCGCTGGACGAGGTGGTCGAGGACGACGTGCTGCGGCTGGTGTTCATCTCCTGCCACCCGGTGCTCAGCCGCGAGGCGAGGGTCGCGCTCACCCTGCGGCTGGTCGGCGGTCTCACCACCGACGAGATCGCCCGGGCCTTCCTCGTGCCGGAGTCGACGCTGGCGCAGCGGATCGTCCGCGCCAAGCGCACGCTCACCGCTGCCCGCGTGCCCTTCGAGGTGCCGGCCGGCCCCGACTTCACCGCCCGGCTCTCCTCGGTGCTCGAGGTGCTCTACCTCGTGTTCAACGAGGGCTACTCCGCCACCGCCGGCGAGGACTGGGTCCGCCCCACGCTCTGCCAGGAGGCGATGCGGCTCGGGCGGATCCTGGCCGCGCTGACCCCCGACGAGCCCGAGGTGCACGGCCTGGTGGCGCTCATGGAGATCCAAGCCTCCCGGCTGGGCGCCCGCGTCGGGCGGGACGGCGCGCCGGTGCTGCTCGCCGACCAGGACCGCAGCCGCTGGGACCACGTGCTCATCGGCCGCGGCCTGGCCGCGCTCGAGCGCGCGGGGTCGACCGGCCGGGCGCTCGGCCCGTACGCGCTGCAGGCCGCGATCGCCGCCTGCCACGCCCGCGCCCGCACCGTCGAGGAGACCGACTGGGAGCGGATCGCCGCGCTCTACGAGGCGCTGGCCGAGCTGTCGCCGTCGCCGGTGGTGGAGCTCAACCGGGCGGTGGCGGTGTCGCGCGCGTACGGCCCCGCCGCGGGCCTGGAGCTGGTCGACGCGCTGCGCGAGGTCGCCGCGCTGCGCGGGTACCACCTGCTGCCCAGCGTGCGCGGTGACCTGCTGGAGCGCCTCGGCCGGCTGGGGGAGGCCCGCGCCGAGTACGAGCGGGCGGCGTCGCTGACCCGCAACGAGCGCGAGCGGGCGCTGCTGCTCGACCGGGCCGCCGCCTGCGCCGGATCGCTCAGCCCCGGGCCAGCCGGTCCGCGTGCTCCCGCTCCGCCGGCCGGACCTCCGACGCCGACGAGCTGACCAGCCGCCACCGCACGACCGCGCCGTCCGGCGTCCCGCCCGTCCCGCGGGCCAGGGCGTCGGCGATGCCCGCCCGCACCCGTTGCTCGTCGTCGGGCTCTGCGGCGAACAGGATCCGCAGCGCGACCTCCTCGCCGCTGCGGTCCGCGCTGGTGTGGTGCGGTGCCAGGGGGCACGGCGGCTCGTGCTCCCAGCTGCCGCACAGAGCCACGGTGATCGCCCCGCCCGGCGCCCGCTCGTCCTCACCGGGTGCCATCGCGAGCACCGCGTCGTGCGCGAACGGTCGCCGACCCACGCGGCGATGGTGTCAGTCGGGCTGGGAGTTCTCCACCAGGTGAGCGAGCAGGCGGCGGAGCTCGGCCACCTCGTCGTCGTCCAATCCGGCCTTCAGCCGGCCGTCGAAGGCCGCCGCGGCCCGGCGCAGCCGGAGGAACAACTGCTCCCCGGCGTTGGTGAGGGTGATGCGCTGCACCCGCCGGTTGCCCGGGTCGGCGGCGCGCGTGACCAGCCCGGCCCGCTCCATGCCGTCGAGGTGGTGGGTGAGCGTGGGCTGCCGGATGCCCATGGCCTCGGCCAGCTCGCGATGGCTCCCGGGCGCCGCGTTCTTCAGTGACGAAAGCACGTGCCAGGTGGCCGCCGAGCCGCCCACGGCGGCCAGGGCGTCGTCGTACGCCCGGGTCAGCACCTTGGCGGTGCGGCCGACGAGCAGGCCGATCGGGAGTTCTCCGGAGGCCATGAACGCACCTTAGGCGTCTAACGATTAGACGCCTAACACCTTGGCTCGCGCGGCTGGGCACACTCCGGGGCATGACGGCGCGCGGCGATGCGTCACCCGCCGACCTGTCCCGGCGGTCCTTTCTCGGCCGCGGGGCCGCGACGGGGCTCGGCGTCCTCCTCATCGGCAGCGCCGACGCCGTCTTCGGCGCACGGCCCGCGCTGGCGGCCGGGTACGGGCCGCTGGTCGCCGACCCGCGCCGGGTCCTCGGGCTGCCGGCGGGCTTCGGCTACCGCGTGGTGGCGCAGGTCGGCGTCACCCGCCTGACCACGGGCCAGCCCACGCCCGCCGCCCCCGACGGCACCGCCTGCTTCCCGCGGCCCGGCGGCGGCAGCGTGCTGGTGGTCAACCACGAGGTCGGGGGCGCCGAGCGCAACCGGGTGCCGGCGATCCCGGGCTACACCTACGACAGCGGTGCCGGCGGCGGGACGACGACCCTCGAGGTGGACGCCCAGGGCGACCGGGTCCGCGAGTACGTCAGCCTCGCCGGCACCTACCGGAACTGCGCCGGCGGCGTGACCCCGTGGGGCACCTGGCTCAGCTGCGAGGAGACCGAGGCCGTCGCCGGCGGCGCGCTGCGCCGGCGGCACGGCTACGTCTTCGAGGTGGACCCGCTCGACCAGCAGGCCAACCGGGACCCGCGGCCGGTCCGGGCGCTCGGCCGGTTCGCCCACGAGGCGGTGGCGGTCGACCCGGCCACCTCCCGGATGTACCTCACCGAGGACGCGTCGGGGCCGAACGGGCTGCTCTACCGGTGGACGCCGCCGAGCGACCGGGTCCCGCTCGGCAAGGGCTCGCTGCGGGCCCTCGGCGCGACGGAGGGCGCGCTGGAGGCCATGCGCGCGCTGTCGGGCACCCGGCACGTGGCCGACCTGTCCGAGGCCACCGCCGTCGGCACGTCCTACCGCGTCGAGTGGGTGGCGGTGCCCGACCGGGACGCCCGCTCCACCGCCACCCGGCGCCAGGCGTACGCCCGCCCGGTCACCCGCGGCCGCAAGCTCGAGGGGATGTGGTGGGGTGACGGCGGCGCCTACGTCGTCTCGTCCTACGCCCGCCGCTCGGAGGGCCAGGACACCGACCACGACGGGCAGGTGTGGTTCCTCGACCCCCGGGCGCGGACGATCACGCTGCGGCTGCGGTTCGCCTGCACGCGTGCCGACGGCGACGTCGACGGGCCCGACAACATCACCGTCTCGCCGTACGGCGGAGTGATCGTCGCCGAGGACGGGGCCGGCCGGCAGCACCTCGTGGGGGCCACGCCGTCGGGGCAGACCTACCTGTTCGCCCGCAACGAGGCGAGCACCGCGGAGTTCACCGGCCCGGCCTTCTCGGCCGACCGCCGCTTCCTGTTCGCGAACATCCAGGGTGACGGCGGGCCGGAGGATCCCGGCTACGTCCTCGCGATCACCGGGCCGTTCCGGACGCAGGCCTGACCGCCGGGACGGTCTTCCGCCACACGGTTGTGCGCCACTAGCCTCCGCCCATGGCGCGGCTCTTCGCCTACCGCAGCTACCGGGACGCCCCGGCCGTCCTCGACTGGCTGACCGCCGTCGGCTTCGAGACCGTCCGGCGCCAGGACGACGAGACGGGCCGGGTGGTCCACTGCGAGGTCCGCCTCGGCGACGTCGTCCTCATGGTCTCCAGCAACGACGCCGACCACGTCCGCCCCCCGCTGGTCGGCAGTTCGACCGGCGACGGCCTCTACCTGCTCGTCGAGGACGTCGACGGTTGCCACGACCGGGCGGTCGCCGCGGGCGGCCGCTCCGTGTTCCCGCCGGAGCGGACGCCGTTCCACACCCGGCGGGCGCGGGTGCTCGACCCCGAGGGCGGTGAGTGGAGCTTCGGCACCTACGAACCCGGGGTGGCCTGGTGACGACCGGGTCCCGGCCGGACGGCGCCGTGCGGGGCCGCCACCCGGGGGGAGTGGCGCGTGGCCGGCCGGGAACGCGGACGACGACATCGTCGAGGAGTGCCTCTGCGCCGGCTGGGTCGACAGCCGGCCGCGCCGCCTCGACGACGCCCGTGCCGTGCTCCGCGCGGCCGCCCGTGCCGACGGCTCCTGGACGGCGCTCGACGAGTCGAGGACCTCGTGGAGCCGCCCTCGCAGCGACCCCGGCCGCATCGGCACGCGCGATCCTCGAGTGGCTGGTGTCGGCGAAGCGCGAGGAGACCCGGGCGGCCCGGGTGGCGACAGTCGCCGAGGCCGCGACGGGCCGGCGCACCAACCAGTGGCGGCGCGGCTGACCGATCAGCCGAGGCGCTCCAGCAGGACGCGGGCGACGCGCGCCGCGGCCTCGTCCACGGGTTCGCTCCGCGCGGCGGAGCGCAGCCAGGCCGCCAGCGGGCCGGCGACGGCGGGGGAGAGGCCCACGATCCACCGGGCGCTGCGAGCCCGAGCCTCGGCCACGTGCTCCGTGGCGCCGTCCGGCCGGTGGGCGACCACCTCCGGGCGGCTGGCCAGCAGACCGCCGACCCGCCAGTCGCCCGGTGGTGCCTGCCGGGCCACCTCCTCGACGCGGTCGGCGGCGCGGCGGATCTCCTCCGGTGTCACCCCTTGACGGTACGTGATCGCGAGCGGTGGGCGACTTCTGTCGAAGCACTGCCAGTTCTCGGTCGGATCTTCGTCGATGTCGCCAAAGCGGAACGTGTTCGTCCCCGATAAGGTTCGTCCTGGGTCACACCGGGTGTCCCGGCGCTCACGGGGGTGCGCCGGGCCCCCGGCCCCTCACCCCCGGCGCATCGGGACATGCGGGATGCCGTCCTCGACGTAGCCGGGACCGCTGCGCCGGAAGCCGAAGCGCTCGTACCAGCCCTCGAGGTGCGCCTGGGCGCCGAGCGCGATCGGGGCGTCGCCGCACAGGGCGATCCCGGCGTCGAGCAGGCGCGCGGCCAGACCCTGCCCGCGCCACCCGGTGGCCGTGGCCACCCGGCCGATGGCCCGGCCCTCGGCCTCGCGCAGCACCCGGATGGTCGCGACCGGCTCGCCGCCGGCCTCGAACCACAGGTGCACGGTGTCCGGCTCGGTGTCGCGGCCGTCCAGCTCGGGATAGGGGCACTCCTGCTCGACGACGAAGACGTCGACCCGGAGCCGGCACAGGCCGTACACCTCGCGGCCGGTCAGCTCGGCGAAGCGGGCTTGGCGCATGGTCGGTGCGGTCACCCCCGAGTTGTAGCGCAGGCGGCGGGGCCCCCCGAGGGCGGAGGTCCCGGTGTGCGGGATCCTTCTGCTTAGGTGTGCCTCGCCTATCTTCTGGGAGGATCAGCTCGTGCTCAGGCTCCGCAGGGTCGTCGCCCCCGCCACCGCTCTCGCCACCGTGGTCGCCGTCGCCGCCTGCGGGTCGGCCGAGGGGGCCGACGCCGAGACGCTGACCGTCTACAGCGCCCAGCACGAGAGCCTGGTGCGGGCGATGCTCGAGGACTTCACCGCCGAGACGGGCATCGAGCTGGAGTTCCGCGACGGCAACGACTCCGAGCTGGCCAACCAGATCGTCCAGGAGGGGGAGGCGTCCCCGGCCGACGTCTTCCTGACCGAGAACAGCCCGTCCATCCACGTCGTCGACGAGGCCGGCCTGCTGGCACCGCTCGACCAGGCGACCCTCGACCAGGTCGGTCCGCAGTACCGGCCGGCGTCGGGGACCTGGACGGGCTTCGCCGCGCGTGCCACCGTGCTCGGCTTCCAGCCGGCCGCGGTCTCGGAGGACGAGCTGCCGCCCTCGATCCTCGGCCTGGCCGACCCGCAGTGGGAGGGCCGTGTCGGGATCGCGGCCGGCGGCGCCGACTTCCAGGCCATCGTCAGCGCGGTGCTCGCCCTGCGCGGCGAGGAGGAGACCAGGGCCTGGCTGGAGGGCCTCGAGCGCAACGCCGAGATCTACGCCAGCAACACCGCGGTGATGAAGGCCGTCGACGAGGGCGAGGTCGACCTCGGCGTGATGTACCACTACTACTGGTACCGCGACCAGGCAGAGAACGGCCTCGTCGGCGACGACGTCGTCCTGCACTACTTCCGCAACCAGGACCCGGGCGCCTTCGTCAGCGTCTCCGGCGCCGGGGTGCTCGCCTCCTCCGACCAGCAGGAGGACGCCCAGCGGCTCGTCGAGTACCTGACCAGCCGGACCGCGCAGGAGCGGCTGGCCGACAGCGACGCCCTCGAGTACGCCGTCGGGGTCGACGTCGCCTCGGCCGAGGCGCTGCCGCCGCTGGCCGACCTCCAGGCCCCCGAGCTCGACCCCGGGTCGCTCGACGCCCCCACCGTCACCGAGCTGATGCAGGAGGTGGGGTTGCTCTGAGCGTCGCGGCCGGGCTCACCACCGGCCCCGGGCCGACGGCGGCGTCCGCGGGCCGGGTCCGTCCTGCCCGCGGGCGGCTGCGCCGGCACCCGGTCACGCTGCTGCTGGCCGCCGCCGTCGCGGCGCTGGCCCTGCTGCCGCTGGGCTACATCGCCTACTACACCGCCGACGTCGGCTGGTCCGGCGTCCGCGAGCTGGTCTTCCGGCCCCGGGTGGCCGAGCTGCTGTGGAACACGGCCCGCCTGGTCGTCGGCACGGTCGCCTGCTGCGCCGTCCTGGGGGTCGGCGCGGCCTGGCTCACCGAGCGGTCCTCGGTCCCGGGCCGGCGGGTCTGGCACGTGCTGCTCGTCGCGCCGCTGGCCGTGCCGGCGTTCGTCAACGGGTACGCCTGGATCTCCCTGCTGCCGGGGCTGGACACCTACGGCGGCGCGCTGCTGGTCGTGACGCTGTCCTACTTCCCGTTCGTCTACCTGCCCGCCGTGGCCGCGTTCCGCGGGCTCGACCCCGCGCTGGAGGAGACCGCCCGCGGCCTCGGGCTGTCGAACTGGTCGGTGTTCCGGCGGGTGCAGCTGCCGCAGCTGCGGGTGGCGGTGCTGGGCGGCAGCCTGCTGGTCGCGCTGCACCTGCTCGCCGAGTTCGGCGCCTTCGCGATGCTGCGCTACCCGACCTTCACGACGGCGATCTACGACCAGTACCGCGCCACGTTCAACGGCCCCGGCGCGACGATGCTCGCCGGGGTCCTGGTGCTGCTGTGCCTCGGCCTGCTGCTCGCCGAGCTGCGGCTGCGCGGCCGGCACGGGTTCGCCCGCACGGGCAGGGGGGCGGCCCGCCCGGGCCGGCCGGTGGCGCTGGGGCCGGCGACCGCCCCGGCGCTCGCCGGCCTGACCGCGCTGGTGGCCCTGGCGCTGGCCGTGCCGCTCGGCGTGCTCGTGCTCTGGCTGGTCCGCGGCACGTCCGCCACCTTCGACGGGGCGCGGCTGCTCGCCACCACCGGCAGCACCCTCGCGCTGGCCGCGGTCGCGGCCGTGGTCACGACGGCGCTCGCGGTGCCCACCGGCTGGCTCGCGGTGCGGGTGCGCGGCCGCGTCAGCACGCTGCTCGAGCGCAGCACCTACCTCGGCAGCGCCGTCCCGGCCATCGTGATCGCGCTGGCGCTGGTGACGCTCAGCATCCGGGCGACGCCGTGGCTCTACCAGACGGTGCCCGTGCTGCTGGCCGCCTACGCGATCCTCTTCCTCCCGCGGGCGGTGGTGACCGTGCGGGCCGCGGCGGAGCAGTCGCCGGTCCTCTACGACGACGTCGCCGCGTCGCTGGGCGCCTCGCCGCTGGACCGGCTGCGCCGGGTCACGCTGCCGCTGCTGGCCCCGGGCATCGGCGCCGGCGCCGCGCTGGTCTTCCTCGCGGTGGTCACCGAGCTGACCGCCACCCTGCTGCTCGCCCCGACCGGGACGACGACGCTGGCCACGGCGTTCTGGTCGGCCAGCAGCGCCCTGGAGTACGGGGCCGCCGCGCCGTACGCCCTGGTCATGGTGCTGCTCTCGGCGCCGGCCACCGTCCTGCTCTCCCGTGACGCCCGACGAGGTCTGACCACATGAGCTCCCTGACCGTCCAGCAGGTGACGAAGTCGTTCGGCGCCACGCCCGTGCTCACCGGCGTGGACCTGTCCGTGCCGACGGGGAGCTTCACCGCCCTGCTGGGCCCGTCGGGCTGCGGGAAGACGACCCTGCTGCGGCTGATCGCCGGCTTCGACGACCCCGACGCGGGCACGATCACCGTCGGCGACACGGTGGTGGCCGGCGCCGGCCGCAGCGTGCCCGCCCGCCGGCGGGGCATCGGGTTCGTGCCGCAGGAGGGCGGGCTGTTCCCGCACCTGTCGGTGGCCGGCAACGTGACCTTCGGCCTGCCGCGCCGCGAGCGCCGCGACGCCGCCCGCGTGCGGGAGCTGCTCGCCCTCGTCGGCCTCGACCCGGAGCTGGCCGGGCGCTCGCCGCACCAGCTCTCCGGCGGTCAGCAGCAGCGGGTCGCGCTCGCCCGCGCGCTCGCGCCGCGGCCGTCGCTGGTGCTGCTCGACGAGCCGTTCTCCTCGCTGGACGCCTCGCTGCGGGAGGAGACCCGGCAGGCCGTCGCCACCGCGCTGCGCGCCGCCGGCGCCACCGCCGTCCTGGTCACGCACGACCAGGCGGAGGCGCTGTCGACCGCCGACCAGGTGGCGGTGCTGCGGGGCGGCCGGCTGGTGCAGCTCACCGACCCGCGGACCCTCTACCGCAGCCCCCGCGACCTCGACGTCGCCACGTTCGTCGGGGAGGCCGTGCTGCTGGAGGCGGAGGTCAGCGGCGGGCGGGCCCGGTCGGTGCTGGGGCCGCTGCCCGTCGACGGCGCCCCCGCCGAGGGGCCGGTGCGGGTGCTGCTGCGCCCCGAGCAGCTGCGGCTCGGCGAGCCCGACCCGGCGCTGCCGGCGGCGACGGTGCGCAGCGTGGACTTCTTCGGCCATGACGCCCGGGTGTGGCTCGACCTGCCGTCGGGGGAGTCGGTGGCCGCCCGGCTGGAGGGGATGCACCTGCCGGTCGCGGGTCAGGAGGTCTCGATCTCGGTGCGCGGCGCGGCGCTGGCGTTCCCGGCGGACGGTGCCGCGCCCCGGATGTGAACCGCGGTTAGGAATGCCTACGCTAACCCCGTGGATCTCTTCCTCTTCACCGTCGATGCAGGACGAGGTCGCGACGTCCTGGCCGCCGGCGCGGCCGGGATCGTGGTCGACTGGGAGCGCCGCGGCAAGGCCCGCCGGCAGGCCGGCGAGGACACCCAGATCAACAGCGACACCCCGGCCGACCTCACCCGCATGCGGACGGCGGTCGACGGGCGGATCCTCTGCCGGGTCAACGGGTTCGGCCCGTGGACGGCGGGCGAGGTGGAGGTCGCCGTCGCGCGGGGCGCCGACGAGATCCTGCTGCCGATGGTCCGCACCGCCGACGAGGTCGACCGGACGCTGGACGCGGTCGCCGGCCGGTGCGGGCTCGGCATCCTGATCGAGACCCAGGACGCCGTCGACCGGGCCGCCGCGCTCGCCCGGCGGCCCCTGTCGCGGATCTACGTCGGGCTCAACGACCTGCGCATCGACCGCCGGTCGGACTCGCTGTTCGAACCGCTCGTCGACGGCACTGTGGAGGAGGTCCGCTCCGTCGTCGACGTGCCCTTCGGCGTCGCCGGTCTCACCCTGCCCGGCGGCGGGAGCCCGGTGCCCGGCGTGCTGCTGGCCGGCGAGCTCGTGCGCCTCGGGGTCGACTTCACCTTCCTGCGCCGGTCGTTCACCGCCGACATGGTCGGGCGCGACCCGTTCGTCGAGGTGCCCCGGCTGCTGGCCGCCCTCGACGACCTGCGCGCGGCCGGGCCCGCCGAGACCGCGGAGCGCCGCGCGCGGTTCGTGGCGGCGGTGACCGGCCGCGGCGTCGCCGAGCCGGTCCCCTCCCCGGCGTGAGGGCCCTGGTCACCGGGGCCGGCGGGTTCGTCGGCCGGCACCTGGTGCAGCGCCTGCGCGCCGACGGCTGGGACGTCGTCGGGCTGACCCGGGCCGACGTCGACCTCGCCGATCCGGTGGCCGGCGCGGCCGCGGTGCGCGCCGCGGACCCCGACGTCGTCTTCTCCCTCGCCGCCGCGCGGGCGAAGGCGACCCCCGCCGAGCGGGCGGCCACCGTCGCGGTCAACACCAGCCCGTGGCTGGTCGACGCGCTGCCCGACCGGTGCCGCGCGGTGGTCCGGCTCGGCTCCTCGACCGAGTACGCCGCCGGGCCGGCGCCGCTGGACGAGTCGGCGGCGCTGCGCCCGCGGGGCTTCTTCGGGGCGAGCAAGGCGGCCGGGTCCCTGCTGCTGCAGGCCGCCGCGGCCGAGCGCGGGGTGCGCGCCGCCGTGCTGCGCGCCTTCCAGGTCTACGGCCCGCACGACCACCGCACCCGGCTGGTCCCGGTCGTGCTCGCCGCCGCCCGCACGGGCGCGGTCGTGCCGCTCCCGGCACGCGTCAGCCGGCGCGACTGGGTGTGGGTCGGCGACGTCGTCGACGCGTGCGTGCGCGCCGCGCTGACCGACGACCTGCCGGCCGGCGCGGTGCTCAACGTCGGCACCGGCGTGCAGACCAGCACCGAGGAGCTGGTGGCCACCGCCGAGCGGGTCACCGGACGGCGGATCGCGACCGCGCCCGGCGCCCACCCGGGCCGCGAGTGGGACAGCGCCGACTGGGTCAGCGACCCCGGCGCGGCCCGGCGCCTGCTCGGCTGGGCGCCCGCGGTCGGCCTCGCCGAGGGCCTGGCCCGCACGTGGCGCGCCGAGACGTGAGCGCCGGGGTGCGGGTCGCGGTGGTGGTGCCCGTGTACCGCAACGCGGGCACGCTGCGCCCGCTCTGCGAGCGGCTGGCTGCCGCCCTCGACGGCCACGACTGGCACCTGCGCCTGGTCATCGACGCCTCGCCCGACGAGAGCGTCCGCGTCGCGCACGAGCTGGCCGCCACCGACCGCCGGGTGGCGATCACCGGCCTCACGGTCAACGTGGGCCAGCACGCCGCGCTCACCGTCGGCCTGGCCGCCGAGGACGACGTCGACGTGTGGGTCTGCATGGACGCCGACCTGCAGGACCCGCCGGAGGCGGTGCCCCGGCTGCTGGACCGGCTGGCCCGCGGCGACGTCGACGCGGTGTTCGCCGGCCGCCGCGGCCGCTACGAGCCGGCCGTGCGCCGCGGGACCGGCGCGCTGCACCGGCGGCTGGCCGCCCGCCTCACCGGGCTGCCGCCCGACGCGGGGGCCTTCCTGGCGATGACCCGGCCGGTGCGCGACGCCGTCCTCGCCGCGCGGGCACCGAGCGTGGTGCTCGCCGTCGGGCTGGCCGGGCGGCCGGTGACCAGCATCCCGGTCGAGCGCGCCCGCCGCGCCGAGGGCCGGTCGTCGTGGACCTCCGCGCGGCGGCTCCGGCAGTCGGCCCGGTCGCTGCTCTGGGCCGCGCGCGCCCGCCGCCGCTAACGCGTCCAGAGCTGGACGACGAGGTCGGTCTTCGACCCGGGGAAGGACCGCTCGTCGACCAGGCGCAGCCCGGCGCCGAGCAGGATCTCGTCGTCGTCGGTGGGTTCCGGCTCGCCGTCGATCAGCCGGCGGACCACCCACACCCGGTCCTCGCCGGGCGGGGCGTCGTCGGGGGGCAGGACGACGTCGGCGCGCAGCCGGGGCGCGAGCAGACGGACGTAGTGGTCCAGCCCGAGCGCGGACCGCTGGTCGGCGGCGACCACCGGCTCACCGGCCCGCTGCACGCTCGCCAGGTAGCGGACGACGTCGTCGGACCGCTCGCGCGCCTCGCGGACGAGCAGCGGCGAGGACACCAGCAGCGCCAGGCCGACGAGCAGCCCGGCCACCGGCAGCCGCGCGGTGCGGGGGAGGGCCCAGGCACCCGCCGCGGCCAGGACGCCGATGCCGAGCAGCCCGGCGAGCAGGTAGCGCGGCAGGTACACCGGGCGCACGAGCTCGGCCAGCGTGAGCAGCAGCAGCGGGACCACCGCCCACGCCGTCCCGACCACCCGGACGCCGGCGCCGCGCAGCCCGCCCACCACGGCCAGGCCGGCGGTGAGGAACAGCAGCGGCCAGGAGCGGCCGGTCCAGGCGGCGAAGGCCAGGTCGGCCAGCCGCCCGCCGGTGTCGCGCAGGTGCTCGGCGTTGCGCGCGCCGGTGCCGTTGAGCAGGTTGACGCCGATCAGCGCGGCGGTCGGCAGTGCGGCCGCGGCGCCGACGGCGACCAGCGGGAGCGCCCGCCGGCCGCGCAGGAGCAGCCCGGCGACGACGAACGCGGCGACCGCGGTGACCGCGTACCAGTGCATCAGGCCCGCACCGGCCCCGGCGAGGCCGAACAGCAGCAGCCCCCGCGGCGCGCCGGCCAGCCAGCGGGCCAGGCCGAGCGCGGCGCCGCCGGTGGCCAGCACGGCGAGGCCGTAGCTGCGGGCCTCGACCGCCTGCTCCAGCACGAGCGGGCTCACGGCCAGCACCAGCCCGGCGAGCACCCCCGTGGGCCGTCCGGCCAGGCGGGTGACGGCGCGGGTGACCAGCGCGAGCCCGCCGGCGGTGGCCAGCAGCGAGAGCACCCGCAGCGAGGTGTCCCCGCCGAGGCCCGGCAGCGAGGCCCAGGCGTGCGCGACCACGTAGTACGGCGCGTTGTAGGACGGCGGCACGCCCGCCAGGTAGCTCGTCGTCCCCTCGCCGGCGGCCACCGCGGCCAGGACGTCGCCCAGCGGTAGGCGGGCGACCTCGGCGGTGAACAGCTCGTCGAACCACAGCCCGTGCCCCGGCGCGAGCAGCAGCCCGCCGAGGAGCAGGACCAGGGCCGGGGGGAGCAGTTCGAGCAGCCACCGGCGGCTCCGGGCGTCGCGGCGGTGGGCGGGCGCGGGGGCGCCGCGGAGCGCCGTCGAGGTCACGCGCTAGAGGTTAGGCAACCCGCCCGCGGGTTCAGCCCTCGTCGTCCGCCCGGCCGCGGGCCCGCTGGTAGAGCGGCGTGGCGAACCACCACCACGCGAGGAGCACGGCGACCGCCCCGGCGGTGATCCAGGCCTGGGTGGCGCTGAACAGCACGTCGACGACGAGGAGCACCGCCGAGCAGATGGCGACCGCCAGCACGGCGGTGCCGGCGATCGTCGACTTGCTGCTGCGCTTGAGCAGCGCCTCCTTGTCGTGCTTGCGGAAGAGGATCCGGTGCTGGGCCGTCGGCGCGATGAGCAGACCGGTCGCGACGGCCGCGGCGACGAGGCTGACGAAGTAGACGTCCTTCTGGAACGCCGTCATGTCCTCGACGCCCTGCGAGAAGGGCACGACCAGCAGGAAGGCGAAGAGGAACTGCACTCCCGGGAGCGCGACCCGGAGCTCGTTGAGGAGCTCGATCAGCTCCCGGTTGACCCGTTCCTGGTGCGTCTCGCCGGGCTCGCCGTCGTCCCGCCCCGGACGTTGCCGCACCTCCACGCTCATGGCGACGCCTCGCTCTCAGCCGAATGCCGTCCCGCTGGCCGTTCACCTGCTGTTCACCCGTGCCCGGGAAGGATGCCGCACGAGCGGGTATCGCGGCAGCATGTCGATGACGAGTCCGCTCGAGCCGGAGCAGGGGATGCCGGACCAGGGCATCCCGGCCGCCGACCCGGGGGCCGGTGCCCCCGAGCCGGCCGACGGGTTCGGGATCGAGGGGGAGGAGCCGGACGTCGCGCACGCCCAGCCGGGCGACCGGGCCGATCCGCCCGACGACCCGCCGGACCTGCCGCGCGACGACGTGCCGTTCCGGACGCCGGACCCGCGGGACGTCGGCGGCTAGGCGGGCGTCCCGTACCGCGCGGCGGCCCGGGCGCGCGCCTTGACCGCCTCCACCTCGCGGTCCTTGGGCGGCGCCGTCGTCACCAGCGCGTCGAGCAGCCGCTGGGAGGCGGCGGCCACCTCGGCCACGGCCTGCTCGAACACCTCGGTGTTCGCCTGCGACGGCCGCGTCGTCCCGCTGATCTTGCGGACGTACTGCAGCGCCGCCGCCTGGACCTCCTCGGAGGTCACCGGGGGCTCGAAGTTGGCCAGCGGTCGGATGTTCCGGCACATGCCGGGCAGCCTACGAGCCGGGGGTGACGCTCAGAGGACGAAACCGGCGCGGTCGATCCGCCGGTGGTAGCGGTCGCCGAGCTTGCCGCCCAGGACCGCGCCGACCAGCGTGACCACGAGGATCGCGACCAGGGTGATGATGCCGGCGGTGGTGGCGGTGCCCTCGTCGACCGGGATGCGCGGCAGGTTCAGCTGCTGCAGCACGTTGTACTCGGCGCCGAGCGCCACCCCGGCGAGCGCGAGCAGCACCACGACGAGCAGCCCGATCAGCCACACGGCCAGCCCCTGGCGGACGCCGTCGAAGCGGGCCATCCGCCCGGCGACGTAGCCGCCGGCGAGGTAGGCGAGGAAGAGGACGACGAGGACGCCGATCCCGCCGGCCAGGCCGAGGGTGTCGGCCTGCGCGGCGGCCTCGTCGGCGGTGTCGACGCCGTTGGTGAGGCCGATCGCGACGCCGGCGGCCGACAGCAGGGCGATCAGGACGACGGCGAGCCCGTTGGCCGACAGCCAGCCGAAGAACGCCGCCCCCCACTTGATGCCGCCGAAGCGCGCCCGCTGGGCGGCGACCGCGTCGCGGGCCGTGCCGCGGGTCGCGTGCGACCCTTCGGTCGTGGTGGTCCCGTCGCGGTCCTCGTGGATCGCCATGCCCGGCCTCCTCCGTCGCAGGTCGGACTGGGAATTCCCGCAGGCCGGGGCGCGGAAACGGCGCCGCCCGTCGCCCGATCGGGGGACGCGGTGACCGTCGTCCTGGTCGACGCGGCGAACGTGGTCGGCTCGCGGCCGGACGGCTGGTGGCGGGACCGGGCGGGCGCGACCGCACGGCTGCTCGCCCGGCTGGCCGCGCTCCCGGGCACGTCGACGACCGGCCCGGACGGCGCCCCGCTTCAGGTCACCGGGGTGGTGGTCGTCGTGGAGGGGCAGGCGCGGGACGTGGCGGCACCGGACGGCGTCGACGTCGTCCGGGCGCCCGGCAGCGGGGACGACGCCCTGGCGGCGCGGGCGGCCGCGCTGGCCGGCGCCGGGGACCCGCCGCTGGTGGTCACCGCGGATCGCGGACTGCGGGCCCGCCTGCCGGCGGGCACCCCGGTCGCCGGCCCGCGCTGGCTGCTCGAGCGGCTGCATGGATCCGGGGCCGACGGGTAGGTCGTGCACAACCCTTCCCGAGCCACCGGAGTTCCCGCATGCCCCCCTCGCCCCAGACCGTGCTGATCACCGGCGCCTCGAGCGGGATCGGGCGCGCGACCGCCCGCCGCTTCGCCGCGAGCGGGGCGTCGGTCGTCCTGGTCGCCCGCGGCCGTGAGTCCCTCGAGGCGGCGGCGGAGGAGGCGCGCGCGGCCGGTGCCGCCGCGGCCGTCGTCCACCCCGCCGACGTCACCGACGCCGGCGCCGTCCGCGCGGCGGTCGACGCCGCGGTCGAGCGGTTCGGCCGGCTCGACGTCATCGTGCACTCGGCGCAGGTGATGGCGTACGGCCGGGTCGAGGACGTGCCCGCGGAGGTCTTCGACCGCGTGGTGGACACCGCCCTGCACGGCACTGCCAACGTGGGCCGGGCGGCGCTGCCGGTGTTCCGCCGGCAGGGCGCCGGCCACCTCGTCGTCGTCAGCTCGCTGCTCGCGTCGGTCGCCACCCCGCTGATGGGCAGCTACATCGCGGCGAAGTGGGGCCAGATGGGGCTGGTGCGGGTGCTGCAGCAGGAGGTCCGCGACGTGCCGGCGATCAAGGTCTCCGCGGTCGCCTGCGGCGGCGTCAGCACGCCGATCTACTACCAGGGCGCGTCCTACATGGGCCGCACCGGCCGTCCACCGATCCCGGTCTACTCGCCCGAGCGCATCGCGAAGCGCATCGCGCGCGTTCTCGGCCGGCCGCGCCGCATGGTGCACGCCGGGCCGCTGAACCCGCTGGTCATCGCCGGCTTCCGGCTCTTCCCCGGGGTGTACGACGCCCTGGTCGGGCCGATGCTGCGCACGTTCGCCGTCTCCCGCGACGAGACCGGCCCCACCGAGGGCAATGTCTTCGAGTCGCGGCCGGCGACCAACGCCACCCGGGGTCCCTGGCGCGGCATCTGAGGCCCGGCCTCCGGGCCGAGAAGGCACCCCGTGCACGGGACACGCGCGGACACGCCGAACCGCCGTGCACGGATCGCCTTCTCGGCGGCGCAGCGTCAGCCGGACGCCTCCGCGCGGGCGTACCGGGCGGGCGGCTCGCCGACCACGCGGGTGAAGTCCCGCACCAGGTGCGCCTGGTCGGCGTAGCCCAGCTCGACGGCCAGCGCCGCCCAGTCCACCGGGCCGGCGGCGGCGCGGCCGGCGGCCTCGTGCAGCCGCGCCCATCGCACCAGCTCCTTCGGCCCGACCCCGATCCACTCGGCGCAGAACCGCTGCAGGCTGCGCGGCGTCGTCGCCAGCCGGGCGGCGAGGTCCTCGACCCGGCGGATCGCCGGCTGGGCGTCGACCAGGGCGACCAGCCCGTCGGCGCGGTCGACGGCCGGGTCGGGCTCCGGGCACAGAGGGGCGAGGACGGCGTCCACGATCCCGGCGGCCGCGGCCGCGGAGGGCGCCGCCGCCACCTGCGCCCGGACGGCGTCGGCGTCGAGGTCGGCCATCGTGCCCACCGGCACCTCGGTGTCGGTCAGCGCCGACACCGGACCCGGCAGCCACGGCCGCGCCCCGCCGGGCCGGAACCGCACCCCCACCACCCGGCCGCGGCCGGTCAGCTCGTAGCCGGAGTCCGACCGGCGCAGCGGGCCGGTCACCCGGGCGCGGTCGGGCTCGAACGACAGGTGCACCGACGGGTTGGGCAGGACCCGCTGCCGGTGCGTCCGCCCGGGCGGCAGCGCCCACTCGACCGTCCAGAGGTAGGAGACGAAGGCGGCCAGCCGGGGTGACGGCGCGTGCCGGCCGACGTCGAACGCCGCCTCCGCGGTGCGCGGGTGCAGGATGCCGCGGTCGTCGCCGGGCGGTTCGTCGACGGGCACCGGCCGATTCTGTCGCGGATCTTCAAGACCCGCGGCCACCCCTGGAGTGGGCTGGCGGCATGACGAACACGACCGCGAAGCCCGAAGCCCTGCAGGTCCGCACCGCTGCCGAGCTGGCCGCGTCCGCCGTCGCCGCCGTCCCGGCCGACCGCTGGACCGCACCGACGCCGTGCGCCGACTTCGACGTCCGGGCCCTCGCCGAGCACCTCGCCTGGGGAGCGCTGCTGTCGCTGCACGCGGCCCGCCGGGAACCGCTCGAGCGCGACTGGAGCAGCGCCGGGCCGCCGCCGTTCCTCGCCGGCCTGCCGCCGCGGGACTGGGCGCCCGCCGTGGCGCAGCAGCTGCGCGCCGCCGCCGACGCCTGGGGGGAGCCGGGCGCCTGGGAGGGGGAGACGGTGATGGGGACGTCGCCGATGCCGGCCGCCGTCGTCGGGCCGATGATGCTCGCCGAGTTCGCCGTCCACGGCTGGGACGTCGCCCGGGCGGTGGGCGCGCCCTACGACGTCCCCGAGGAGCTCGGCCGGACCGCGCTCACCGCCGTGGAGGGGATCGCGGCGACGGGCCGCGACGGTGGGTGGTTCGGCGCCGAGGTGCCCGTGCCCGCCGACGCCCCCGCCTTCGCGCGGGCGCTCGGCCTCGCCGGCCGCGACCCCGTCGGGACGCCGTCCGCGTGAGAGCGCCGCCACAGGAGCCGCTGCCGCCGTGGACGGTGACGGCTCCTGTGGCACGACGGTGGTTCGTCTCACGCCGGATTCCCGGGCGAGGAGCGGCATGAGCGCCGGGAGCCGGGGCACCGTGGAGAGGAACGGGTGCCCGAGGTCGTGTGCTCTTCCCTGCCCCTCGCCCTCCCGAGAGACGAACTCCCATGACGACTCCTCCCTCGCTGGCGCGCGCCCGCGTCCCGGTCGCGGACCTGCTCCGCTCGACCGCCTCGCGCGCGCCGGAGCCCTCGACGTCGCGGCTGCGCGCGGCCGTCACCGCCCTCTTCGTGCTCGACGGCGCCGTCTTCGGCAGCTGGGCCGCGCGCGTCCCCGACGTGGCCGCCGGGGTCGGCGCCGGCCACCGGACGCTCGGCATCGCGCTGCTGTGCCTCTCGCTCGGTGCGCTGGTGTGCATGCGCGTCACGGGTGCGTGGTGCGCCCGGTTCGGCGCCGGGCGGGTGGCCGCGGTGGCCGCGGTCGCCGTCTCCGCCGGTGCGGTCCTGCCCGGTCTGGTGGCCGGCGTCCCCGGGCTGTGCGCGGCGCTGTTCGCGTTCGGCGCCGCGACCGGCATGGTCAACGTCGCCGCCAACTCCGTCGGCGTGGAGGTGGAGGCCCGCGTCGGCCGGCCGATCCTGTCGGGCCTGCACGCCGGCTTCAGCCTCGGCGGGCTGGCCGGCGCGCTGCTCGGCGGCGGCGTCTCCTCCCTGCTCGGGGTGACCGCGCACCTCGCGCTGGTCGCCGCCGCCGGCCTGTTCGTCAGCGCGTGGGCGCTGCCGGCCCTCGTCGGCGCCCCGCGGTCCACCGCGGCGCCGGACGCGCCGGACGGCGCCGACGGCCCGCGCCGTCGGCCTACCGCCGTCCTCGTCGTGCTGGGCGCCATCGCCGGCTGCACCGCGTTCGGCGAGGGCGCGCTCACCGACTGGGGCGCGCTGCTGCTGCGCGAGGAGCTCGCCGCCCCGGCGACCGTCGCCGCGGCGGGGTACGCCGGGTTCTCCCTGGCCATGGCCGCGGGCCGGCTCGCCGGCGGCCGGCTGCTGCAGGCGGTGGGGGAGCGGTGGCTGCTGGTCGGCGGCACGCTGCTCGCCGCGACCGGTGCCCTCGCCGCGGTGACGACGTCGTCCCTGACCGTGGCGCTCGCCGGCTTCGTGCTGGTCGGGCTCGGGCTGGCCAACGTGTTCCCGCTGGCCGTCGCCCGCGCCGGGCTGCTCGGCGGCGCCCGGGGCATCGCCCTGTCCACCACCGTCGGCTACACCGGCCTGCTGGGCGGCCCGCCGGTGATCGGGCTGCTCGCCGAGTCCGCCGGCCTGCCGGTGGCGGTCGGCTCGGTGGCCGTCCTCGCGGTGGTGGCCGGCGTCCTGGTGCTCACCGTGTCCGGCGAGCGGGTCCGGCTGCCGCGGCCGCGCACCCTCCTCGACCGGGCCGTCGCCGGGGTCGGGCGCCTGCAGCCGGCGGTGTCCGGCTTCGGGCACGGCACCGGCGTGTACGTGCGCGAGCTCACCACCCTCGTGCCCGACTGATCCTGGTTCACTGCCCGGCATGACCGTCCGCCGCGGCTCGCTGGCCGGGCACACGTACGAGTTCGGCTCGCTGGCCGACCTGCTGGCCAAGGCCACGCCGCCGCGGTCCGGCGACGTCCTCGCCGGCGTCGCGGCGGAGTCGGCGGCGCAGCGGGTGGCCGCGCAGGCCGTGCTCGCCGACCTGCCGCTGGCGACCTTCCTCGAGGAGCAGGTCGTCGGCTACGACGAGGACGACGTCACGCGGCTGGTCCTCGACACCCACGACGCCGCCGCCTTCGCGCCGGTGGCGTCGCTGACGGTCGGGGAGTTCCGCGACCGGCTGCTGCAGTGGGCGGCCGACGGCGACGAGGCGTCGATCGGCGGGCTGGCCCGCGGGCTGACCCCCGAGATGGTGGCGGCGACGTCGAAGCTGATGCGCAACGCCGACCTGGTCGCCGTCGCCCGGCGGACCCGGGTCGCGACCGGGCTGCGGAGCACGCTCGGCCTGCCGGGCCGGCTGGCGTCGCGGCTGCAGCCGAACTCGCCGACCGACGACCCGCTGGAGGTCACCGCGTCGGTGGTCGACGGCCTGCTGCACGGCTGCGGTGACGCCGTCATCGGCATCAACCCGGCCACCGACTCCCCGGCGCGCACCGTGGCCCTGCTGCACCTGCTCGACGAGGTCATCGACCGGTACAGCATCCCCACGCAGTCGTGCGTGCTCGCCCACGTCACAACGACGCTGCGCGCGCTCGAGCAGGGCGCGCCGGTCGACCTGGTGTTCCAGTCGGTGGCCGGCACGCAGGCGGGCAACCGCTCGTTCGGCGTCACGCTCGACCTGCTCGCCGAGGCGCGGGCCGGCGCGCTGGCGCTCGGCCGCGGGACGGCCGGGCGCAACGTCATGTACTTCGAGACCGGGCAGGGCTCGGCGCTGTCGGCCGACGCGCACCGCAGGGTGGACGGCGTCCCGGTCGACCAGCAGACCCTCGAGGCCCGCGCCTACGCCGTCGCGCGGCACTTCGAGCCGCTGCTGGTGAACACCGTCGTCGGCTTCATCGGCCCGGAGTACCTCTACGACGGCAAGCAGGTGCTGCGCGCCGGGCTGGAGGACCACTTCTGCGGCAAGCTGCTCGGCCTGCCCATGGGCGTCGACGTCTGCTACACCAACCATGCCGAGGTGGACGGCGACGACACCGACGCGCTGATGCTGCTGCTCGGCGCGGCGGGCTGCACGTTCCTCATCGCCGTCCCCGGGGCCGACGACGTGATGCTGCACTACCAGTCGCTGTCCTTCTCCGACGTCCTCACCACCCGGCAGGTGCTCGGCCTGCGGCCGGCGCCGGAGTTCGAGGCCTGGCTGGCGCGGATGGACCTGCTCGACGACGCCGGCCGGGTGCGCTCGCTCGCCCCCGACGCGCCGGCGGCCCGCGCGCTGCTCGCGGCGGCCTCCCGGTGAGCGACGCGGTGCCGGACGCCTGGGCCGTGCTGCGGTCGGCCACCCGGGCCCGGGTGGCCCTCGGCCGGGCCGGCGACGCCCTGCCGACGGCGCGGGAGCTGGAGTTCCGCGCCGCGCACGCCGCGGCCCGCGACGCCGTCCACGCGCCGCTCGACCGGCGGCAGGTGGCCCTCGACGAGGTGCTTGAGGTGCGCTCGGCCGCCCCCGACCGGGCCACCTACCTGCAGCGCCCCGACCTCGGCCGGCGGCTCGCCGAGGGCACGTCGCTGGACCGGACCGACGCCGACCTGGCCGTCGTCGTCGCCGACGGGCTCTCGCCGCGCGCGGTGCACGAGCACGCCGCGGGCGTCACCACCGCGCTGCTCGCGCGGCTGCCGGGCTGGTCGGTGGCACCGGTCGTGCTGGCGCACCAGGCGCGGGTGGCGCTGGGCGACGCGATCGGCGCGGCGCTCGGCGTGCGCGCGGTGGTGGTGCTGGTCGGGGAGCGGCCCGGGCTGTCGGCCGCCGACTCCCTCGGCGCGTACCTGACCTGGGACCCGCGGCCCGGCCGGGTGGACGCCGAGCGCAACTGCGTCTCCAACATCCGCCCGCCGCACGGGCTCTCGTACGCGCAGGCCGCCGACACCGTCGCCGCGCTGCTCACCGCCGCCCGCCGGCTCGGCGCCTCCGGGGTGGCGCTCAAGGACGAGTCCGCGCTCACGCCCTAGCGGCTCTCCGGCTTCGCCTCGGGGATGTCGGGCGCCAGCTCGTCGTCGCGGGGCGGGCGCTTCCACTCGACCAGCAGGAGCGACGCGTCGTCGCTGGTGCGCCCCGCCGCGCGGCCATGAGCGCGTGCGAGAGCCGGCGCACCGTCTCGGCCGCGGCCAGTCCCTCGGCGGTGGTCTCCTCGATCACCTCGCGCAGCCGGGCCTCGCCGAACTGCTCGCCCGCGACGCGCTCCTCGACCACGCCGTCGGTGAAGAAGAGGACCCGGTCCGCCGGCTCCAGCCGGGCGGTCTGCACCCGCGCCGGCCGCCCGTCGGCGAGCCCGACCGGCCGGGTGATCGGCCCGGTCAGCTCGCCGACCACCCGGCCGCCACGCACGTGCAGCGGAGCCGGGTGGCCGGCGTTCACCCAGCTCAGCTCCCCGCCGGCGGTGTCCAGCCGGCCGATCTGCGCGGTGGCGAACCTGCCCGGGAAGGTGGCGGCCACCGCGTGGTCCATGCGCTCGTAGATCTCGGTCAGCTCGGCGCCGGACTGCCGGCCGTGCCGGTACGCGGCGATGACGACGGTCGCCATCGTGGCGGCCTCCAGGCCGTGACCCATCGCGTCGAAGACGGCGACGTGCAGCAGGTGCTCGTCGAGGGCGTAGTCGAAGCTGTCGCCGCCCACCTCGTACGCGGGCTCGAGGATGCCGGCCAGGTCGACGTCGGGCGTGGTCATGGCCAGCGGCGGCAGGGTGTCGCGCTGCAGGCGGGCGGACAGGGTCATCGGCCGGGTGGCACGGGTCAGCTCGAAGGCGTCCGTGTAGGCGGACTTGGTGACCACCAGGTCGGCCACCAGCCCGGCGAGGCGCTGGGCCAGCCGCCGGTCGCCGTCGGAGACGGCCGGCAGCGTGACCGAGAGGACGCCGACCCGATCGGAGCCGTCGAGCATCGGCAGGTGCAGCCGCCGCCGTCCGTCGGGCAGCTCCGCCTCGACCAGCTCGTCGGTGCTGAACGCCCGTCCCTCCGGGGACTCGTGGATCGGCACCCGACGCCCCGCCATGCCCCGCCCCTCCAGCGGCTGCAGGCTGACCTGGTCGTGGTCCTGCAGGTGGATCGCGACGTCGTCCCCACCCGCGGCCCCCACCTCCTGTGCCACCAGCGGCCCGACGAGACGGGGCGGGATGAGGTGCGCCCGGTCCAGCAGCGAGCCGAGCAGCGCCTCGCCCAGGCTCTCCGCCGCCGACCGGTCCCCCGACCGGTCCCGGAAGCCGATCGGGGCGCCACGCTGCTCCTCGTCACCAGCAGGCATGGGGAGTTCGATGCGCGCCCGCCCGAACCGGTAAACGCGGGTCGTGGCTCAGGACCGGCGCAGCAACCGGGCCAGCCGGTGGGTGCGGCCGGCGGACAGCTCCTCGGCCGTGGGCGGCTCCGGCTCGGCCCCCAGCGCGGCGTGCCGCTCGCGCAGCCGCGCGCGGACGTCGTCGGGCGTGCAGGACCGCCGCTGCCGCTCGTTGCGAGCGAGGACGGCGCCGGTGGCCGCCACCCCGGCGAGGCCGGCCAGTCCGAGCAGCTTCCACAGGCGCACGTCCGTAAGTTAGCGCCGTGCCCGCCCGCCGCGCCCTGCCGCTCGACGAGGCCGTCGACCTGACCCGCACCGGCGACGTCTGGATCTTCCGCGGCGGCTCGCCCGCCGACCGGGTCATCCAGGCGGTGACCAACGCGCCGGTCAACCACGTGGGCATGGCCGTCGTCCTCGACGACCTGCCGCCGCTGCTCTGGCACGCCGAGCTGGGGCGGTCGCTGCCCGACGCGTGGACCGGCGACCACCACCGCGGGGTCCAGCTGCACGACCTGCGCGACGCCGTCCTCACCTGGCGGCGCCGGTACGGGCAGCGCGCCTGGCTGCGCCAGCTGGTCGGACCGGCCGACGACGGCGGCGTCACCTCCGAGATGGAGGACGCCGTGCTGCGCACCGTCGCCCGGCTGGACGGCAAGCCGTTCCCCACCACCCGCGGGCTGGCGGCGGGCTGGATCAACGGCCGGCTGCGGCGCCGGACCACCACCGAGGCCGTCTACTGCGCCGAGCTCGTGGCGGCCACCTACACCGCGATGGGGCTGCTGCCGGCCGAGCGGCCGCGCAACTGGTACGACCCGGGCAAGTTCTGGTCCGGCGACGACCTGGAGCTGCAGCTGGGCGCCACCCTGGGCGACGAGATCGCCGTCGACGTGCCCGCCGCCGGCTGACACACCTGCACACCCCCTGGGGTGGGTTCCCCGGGTTCGGCTGCTCCGGTGGCGGGAACGGGCCGATCCGCAACCCGTGTCCACGATCCTGCCCACCGTCGGGCCCGACGTCCTCCGCCGCGAGCCGTCCGCCGCGGACGGCCTGCTGCCCGGCCCCGCCGCCCTGCTCGACCGGCTCGGGGACGCGCTCGCCGACCTCACCGCGCCGCCGGCCACCCTCGCCGTCGTCGGTCTGCTGCGCCGCGACGACGGCTGGCCGACCGCCCCGGCCACCATGCGCGCGGTGACCGCCCTGCTCGCCGGCGGCGTCCGGGGGGACGACCGGCTGGCCCGCGAGGGTGCCGCGGAGTTCGCCGTCCTGATCGCGGGGGGTCCGGACGGCGCCGAGGTCGCGGTGCGCCGGCTCGTGGGTGCCGTCGGCGGCGTCGTCACCGGGGTGGCGGCCGCCGCCGGTCTCGCGGCGCTGGAGCCCGGCCTGCAGGCGGCCGAGGTGCGCCGCCGGGCGCAGCTGTCGCTGGCCGCCGCGCGGACCCGGGGCGCCGGGGCGCTGGTGCGCTACCGCGGCGGCCGCTGACCGCTCACCGGCTGCCGGCGCCGCGCCAGTCCCGCGGGCTCAGCCCGTAGGCGTCGCGGAACCGCCGGCTGAAGTGCGACGGGTCGGCGAACCCCCACCGCCGGGCGACCATGGCGATCGACCGGTGCTCGGCGGCGGGGTCGGCCAGCTCCGCGCGGGCGCCGGCCAGCCGCTGCTCGATGATCCACTGCTCGAGGCTCAGGCCGGCCGCCCGGCAGAGCCGGTACAGGTAGCGGGTGGAGATGGCGTGCTCCCGGGCGATCCGCTCGGGCCCGAGGTCGACGTCCCCGAGGTGCTGGCGCACGTAGGCCCGGACCCGGGTCAGCAGGGTGTCGGCGAGCGCGTCGCGGGCGCCGCGCCGACCACCGGACGCCGAGGCGAGCAGCGCCCGCACCAGGTCGACGGTGGCCGCGGCGAGGCTGCCGACCAGCGGGTCGCCCTCCAGGCGGGCCGCGTCCCGGGTCACCTGGTCCACGTGCACGCGGACGAGGTCGTACATGGCGCTGCGCCCGATGGCCGGTGCCGCCGCCCGGACGGTGTCCACGGGCAGCCCCAGCCGGCTCACCGGGACGTGCAGCGCGCGGCCGGCGCCGTGGCCGGTCCACCGGAACTCGTACGGCGCGGTCAGCTCGGTCGTCGCGAGCCCGCCCGCCGGCACGGTGCGCTGCTCGTCGAACTGGTCCTGCCGGCCGGTGCCCCGTTCCTGCACCGAGACCGAGAGCACCTCCACCTCGCCGCTCCGGAGCAGCCGCGGCGGACGGACCAGGGAGAGCCCACCGGTCACCTCGGCGCGCAGCACGGCGAGCCCATCGAGGTCCCAGCCGTCCATCCGCGCCGACCACGGCCGCTCGGCGTCGTGCACGTCGACGCGGGAGGGCATCGTCGCCTCGGTCATCGCCGCGGCGAAGGCGGGGCGCCGGTCGGCGGGCGCCAGTGCGGCGGTGTCGAACAGCGTGGCCACGGGGCTCCCTCCGCAGAAGCTCTGGTCGGCGACGCTGCCTCGGCGTCGATCGTGGTGGGAGCGGTTCCACCTTGTAAAGCCCCCGCCGGCGCGAGGCACGGGCAGGCAGGGCCCGGAGCATGGCGCGCAGGGACCACCGCGGCCGGCGGCGCCGCCCTAGCGTCGCCGTCGCCGATCCCCGCCTCCCGGAGGTGCTGCGTGGCCGAGCCCGACCGCGTCCCCGTCGTCTTCGTGCACGGACTGTGGCTGCACTCGAGCAGCTGGGCGCCGTGGGTGGAGCTGTTCACCGAGCGCGGGTTCGACGCGCACGCGCCCGGCTGGCCCGGCGACGCCGCGACGGCCGCCGAGACCCGGGCCGACCCCGGGGCGGTGGCCGACGTCGGCATCGCCGCGGTGACCGACTCCTACTCGGCCTTCATCTCCGAGCTGCCGTCGCCACCGGTGGTCGTCGGGCACTCCTTCGGCGGGCTGGTGGCCCAGCGGCTGCACGCGATGGGGTTCGCGCGGGCGTGCGTCGCGCTGTCGCCGGCCCAGTTCAAGGGCGTGCTCGGCCTGCCGCCGGTGCAGCTGCGCAACGCGCTGCCGGTGCTGTCACGGCCCTGGCTGCTGCACCGGACCTGGATGCACTCGCCGGACAGCTTCCACCTGGCGTTCGCCAGCGCCGTCCCCCGGGAGGAGTCCGACGCGCTGTACGAGGCGCACGTGATCCCGTCGCCGGCCAAGCCGCTGTTCCAGGCGGGGCTGGCGAACTTCTCGCCCCGCAGCGAGGCGGCGGTGGACACCCGGGCCGAGCGCGGCCCGCTGCTGATGGTCGCGGCGGGGGAGGACCGCACCGTGCCGGAGTCGACGGTGCGCGCCGCCCACCGCATCCAGGCGAAGCGCAACGCCGGCGTCACGGAGTTCCGCGCCTTCCCCGGTCGCGGCCACTCCTACGGGGCCGACTCCGGGTGGCGCGACGTCGCCGACGCCGCCCTGGAGTTCCTGAGCCGGCACGGCGTGACGGCCGCGCCGGCGGCGGCGGGGTAGCCCGTCGGAGGAGCTCAGCGCGCCGGCGCGGCGCCGACGGTCGTGCCGGCCCGGAAGTACGAGGACGGCAGCTCGGTGTCGACCACGCGCTTGCCCAGCGGCAAGAGGCCGACCAAGGCCAGCTTGAACAGCGCGACCCCGAACGGGATCCCGATGATCGTCACGCAGTAGGCGATGCCGGCGAGCACGTGCAGCAGCGACAGCCACCAGCCGACCAGCACGAACCACAGCAGGTTGCCGATCGCCGAGGCGATGCCGGCACCGGGCGCCGGCACCGTCGTGCGCCCGAACGGGATCGCGGCGTACCCGGCCAGCCGGAAGCAGGCGATGCCGAAGGGGATCGTGACGATCAGCAGGCAGGCGAGGAGCCCGGCCAGCAGGTAGGCCAGCGCGAGCCACCACCCGGTCAGCACGAACCAGACGACGTTGAGGATCAACCGGAGTCCGTCCACACCCGTCCTACGAGCCGCACCCGCGCCCCGTTCCCGTGCCTCAGGCGGTCACCGCCGCGGGCGCACCGAGGCGCACCACCGTGTCGCCGGGCTCCGCCACGTCGTCGTCGTGGGTCACGCAGACCACCACCCGCCCGGCCAGGGCCGCGCGCAGGTCGCGGACGAGCGCCCGCGCCGTCGGTGGGTCGAGGTGCGCGGTGGGCTCGTCGAGCAGGACGACGTCACGGTCGGCCAGCAGCGCCCGGGCCGCGGCCAGCCGCCGCCGCTCGCCGCCCGACAGCGCCGTGCCGCCGGCCCCGACCTGGGTGTCCAGGCCCTCGGGCAGGCCCGCCAGCAGGCCGCCGAGGCCCGTGGCGGCCAGCGCGGCCCGCATGCGCGCCTCGCCGTCCGGGCCGGCCAGGGCGCCCCGCGGGGCGGCGGTGGCGAGGTTCGCCCGGATGCTCGAGGCGAACACGTGCGACTCCTGCGGCAGCCAGGCCGTCCGTGCCCGCAGGTCGTCCCCGGCGATCCGCGCGGCGTCGACGCCCGCGACCTCGTAGCGGCCCGCTCGCGGGCCCAGCGCCGCCAGCAGGACGGCGAGGAACGTGGACTTGCCCGAGCCGGACGGTCCGCGGACGACCAGCCAGCCGTCGGTGCCGGCCGCGGCGTCCAGCCCGGCCAGGACGTCGGGACCGCCGGGCCAGCCGGCGGTCAGCCCGGAGACGGCGAGCTCGCGGACCGCTGCGGGCGCGGGCACCGGGTCGGCCGGGTCGGCCGGCACCGGGGCGGTGAGGACGGCGTCGAGCCGGGCGCGGGCGTCGGCGAGCGCGCCCCGCCGCCGCAGCGCCGCGACCGAGGCGGCCAGCGGCTCGGCCAGCGCCAGCGGCGCGAGCGCCAGCACCGCGACACCCGGGCCGTCGAGCGGACCGCCCGCGCCGACCGCCGCCGCGACGACCGCCGCGAGGCCGGACCCGAGGACGACGAGGCCGGTGCCCAGCGCCCCCGCCCGGGCACCGGCGCGCGCCGCGGCGCCCTGCCGGCCGGCCAGCGCGGCGAGATCGACCGCGGTGTGCCGGGCCAGCCCGTGCGCGCGCAGGTCGCCGGCGCCCTCGAGCACGGTGGCCGTCTGGCGCAGCGCGGTCACCGCCAGCGCGGCCTCGGCGCGGGCGGCGCCGGCGTCGACCCGCCGGTGCACGAGGACGACGAGGGCGACGGTGACCGCGAGGACCAGCGCGACCGCCCCCGCAGCCGCGGGGTCGAGCAGCGCCAGCGCGCCCACGGTGCCGGCGAGGACGGTGACCGCCACCAGCAGCGGCGGCACCACGCGCACCGAGAGGTCCTGCACCAGGCCGGCGTCGCCGACCACGCGGGCCAGCGCGGCGCCCGGCGTCCGGTCGGCGGCGACGCCCTGCGCGGCCAGGGCGCGCCAGACGCGCACCCGGGTGTCGGCGGCGAGCTGCAGCGCGGCGTCGTGGGCGGTCATCCGCTCGACCCAGCGCATGCCCGCCCGGCCGATGCCGAAGGCCCGCACACCGACGATCGCGACCATCAGCGTGAGGATCGGCGGCATCTCCGCGGCCCGGACGATGAGCCAGCCCGAGACAGCGGTGAGCGCGACGCCCGCCCCGGAGGACAGCGTTCCCGCCGCGACCGCCTTCAGCAGCGCCCGCCGCGGCCACCGCAGCCCCCCGCCCGCCGCCGTCCGCGCCTCCCCGGTCGCCGTCCCCCCGCTTTCCGCACCGAAAGCGGAACCGCTTTCCGCGCCGGAAGCGGTCCCGCTTTCGGCGCCGAAAGCGGGGGAGGGGGCGGGGGCGTCCGGGGCGGCGAGGGTGACGGTGCGGTCGGCGAGGGCGGCCAGCGCGGGGTCGTGGGTGACCAGCACCGCCGTCACCGTGCCGCGCAGGTCGGCGAGCACGCGGGTGACCGTGGCCGCGGCGGCCTCGTCCAGGTGCGCGGTCGGCTCGTCGAGCAGCAGGAGGCGGGCGCCGCGGCGGATCCGCACGAGCGCGCGGGCCAGCGCCACGCGCTGCAGCTCGCCGGGGGAGAGGGTGGTGCACTCCCGCCCCGCGAGCGACGACGCCCCCACCCGCGCCAGCGCCTCCACGACGAACGCCTCGCCCACCACCTCGTCGGCGCCCGGCTCGCTGCCCGCGTGCCGGCGCAGCTCGTCGGCGACGGTGGCCCCGGTGGTTCGCGGGTGCTGCGGCACGTACGCCACGGGCCCGACACCGCTCACCGCCCCGGTGACGACGGCGGCCGGCGGCGTCAGCCCGGCCAGGACGGCGAGCAGCGTCGACTTGCCCGAGCCGCTGCGCCCGCGGACGGCGACCAGCTCGCCCGGCCGCACCACGAGGTCGATCGGGGGCAGGGCCGCCACCGAACGGCCGGGGTAGCGCACCGACAGCCCGGACACCGCGACGTCGGCACCGCGCGGGTCGTCGTCCGCCTCGCCGCGGACCACCGGCGGCACGGGCGCCGCGGCCAGCACGGCCCGCGCCTCGGCGGCCGCGAGGGTCGCGGCCTCGTTCGCGTGGTGCGCGGCGCCGACCGCGCGCAGCGGCGCGAACGCCTCCGGGGCGAGCAGCAGCGCGAACAGCCCGACGGCGAGCGCGAGGTCGCCGTGCACCAGCCGCAGGCCCACCGTCACCGCGACCAGCGCGACCGACAGGGTGGCGATCAGCTCGAGCACCAGCGCGGAGAGGAACGCCAGCCGCAGCGTGGCGAGGGTCTTGCGCCGGGAGGAGTCGCCCAGCTCGGCGAGGGCGGCGGCCTGGTCGGCGGCGCGGCCCAGGCCCACCAGCACGGGCAGCCCGCGGACCAGCTCGGCCACGTGCGCGGCGATGCGGTCCAGCGCCCGGGCGGCGGCGGTCGTGCCGTCGCGGGTGTGCTTGCCGACCAGCACCATGAACAGCGGCACCAGCGGCAGGGTGAGCGCGACGACCACGGCCGAGAGCAGGTCGGCCCGGGCGAGCACGAGCAGCAGCACCGGCGGCACGACGAGCGCCTGCGCGAACGCCGGCAGGAAGGCGGCCAGGCCGGGGCCGAGGTCGCCCAGCCGGGTGGTGGCCAGGACGGCGGCGGGGCCGGGGCCGCCGGCGGCCTCGACCGCGGCCGGCCCGGCGGCCAGCCGGTCGAACAGCTCCCGGCGCAGCTCGTCCTCGGACCGGCGCGCGTCGCGGGCGGCCAGCGCCTCCCCGGCGCTCTGCGCCAGCGCGCGCAGCGCGACGCCGGCGGCCGCGACGACCAGCGGGGTGGTCGGGGCGCCGGACGACAGGCCGGCGACCCGGGCGATCGCCGTCGCCAGGCCGCCGGCGAGCAGGACCAGGCCGGCGGTGGAGACCAGCGCCGCGGCGGCGGCCCGGACCAGGGCGCCGCGCAGCCCGGGCACGCCGGCGAGGGCGCCGCGCGGTCCGCGGGAACTCATGCGGGCAGGGCCTCCTCGTGCACCTCGTGCACCGGCTCGGCGGTCAGCCGCTTGCGGAACACCCAGTAGGTCCAGGCCTGGTAGGCGAGCACCACCGGCAGGCCGACCGCGGCGACCCAGGTCATGACGGTCAGCGTGTAGTCGCTGACCGACGCCTCGGCGACGGTCAGGTCGAACGCGGGGTCGACCGTCGAGGGGATGACCACGGGGTAGGCGGCGCCGAACAGCGTCGCCGCCGAGGCCGCCAGGAGCACTGCCCAGCCGGTGAAGGCCTGGCCCTCGCGGTCCAGCCGGATCCGGGTCCAGGTGACGACGGCGGCCAGCGCGGCTCCCACCCAGAGCACCGCGGTGACCGGGGTGCCGTACCGCAGGTGCACCAGCCCGGCCCAGGCGAGCAGGGGGAGCGCCGCGACCGGCGACCAGCGCAGCGCGAACGCCCGCGCCCGCAGCCGCACGTCGCCGTCGGTCTTCAGCGCCAGGAACAGGGCGCCGTGCACCACGGCGAAGGCGGCCACGCTCACCGCGCCGAGCAGCGCCGACCAGCCCAGGCCGGAGAACGCGCCGCCGACCCGGTTGCCGGCGTCGTCGATCGGCAGGCCGAGCGTCGTCGCGCCCAGGGCGGCGCCGACGCCGAGGCCGGCGACCAGCGAGCCGGCCGTGATGACGTGGGTCCAGGTCGCGTCCCAGCGGGGGTCGTGGTGGGAGTGCCGCCACTCGAAGGCGACCGCCCGCACGATCAGGCCGAGCAGCACCAGCACGAACGGCAGGTACAGCGCCGGCAGCCAGCTGGCGTACCAGCCGGGGAAGGCGGCGAAGATCGCGCCGGCGGCGGTGATCAGCCACACCTCGTTGCCGTCCCAGACCG
The DNA here is from genome assembly GCF_054050715.1 of Blastococcus sp. SYSU D00669. Taxonomy (NCBI): domain Bacteria; kingdom Bacillati; phylum Actinomycetota; class Actinomycetes; order Geodermatophilales; family Geodermatophilaceae; genus Blastococcus; species Blastococcus sp. SYSU D00669. Next base: position 35,343 of record NZ_JBJGZV010000005.1, on the reverse strand, counting down.
GGCCGATGGTGCGCAGCATCAGGTGCCGGTCGCGCCGCGAGCGGCCGAGCACCGGCAGCAGCGCGGCCACGCCGATGTCGAAGCCCTCGAGGAGCAGGAAGCCGGTCCAGAGCACGGCGACGGCGACGAACCAGAGGGTCTGCAGGTCCACGGAGGCGCTCCTCAGTACGCGAACGAGAGGACGTCGTCCTGCTCCGGTGTGCCCCCGCGGGGCTCACCGGGGGTCGGGGCGTCGTCGTCCGACGCGCCCTTCCGGACGAAGCGGGTGATCAGGAACAGCTCGATGACGGCGAGCACGCCGTAGACCGCGGCGAGGGTGATCAGCGACGTCCACACCTCGGCGGCGCTGATGCCGGGCGAGACGGCCTGCGCGGTGAAGAAGTACACCTGCTCGCCGACCGGCACGTCCGGGTTCGGGTGGACCACGAACGGCTGCCGGCCCATCTCGGTGAAGATCCAGCCGGTCGCGTTGGCCACGAACGGCGCGGCGACGGCGAGCAGCGAGCCGTAGACGCCGATCCGCCAGGTCGGCACGCGTCCCTTCCGGGTGGCCCAGAGCGCGTAGGCGGCGACCGCGGCCGAGACCGCGCCCATGCCGATCATCAGCCGGAAGCTCCAGTAGGTCACCGCGAGGACCGGCGTGTAGTCGATCGGCTCGCCGGCCTTGTCCCCGAACGACGGGTCGTCGGGGTAGGTCTCGCCGTATACCGCGGCGTACTCCTCCTGCAGCTCGTTGACGCCCGGGACGGCGGTGGAGAAGTCGCCGTGGGCGAGGAAGGACAGCAGGCCCGGCACGGTGATCGAGTGGACGTCGTCGCACTCGTTGGAGCCGAGCTTGCCCCAGGCGAAGACCGAGAACGGCGCCGGTGCCTCGGTCTCGCAGAGCGCCTCGGCCGAGCTCATCTTCAGCGGCTGCTGCTCGTACATGAGCTTGCCCTGCCAGTCGCCGGTGACCGCGACCAGCACGAACGCGGCCAGCGACACCCACCCGCCGAGCCGCACCGACCGCCGCCACACCGAGTGGTCGACGTCGGTCGTGGGCCGGCCGGCCAGCGTGCGCCGGCGCAGGTGCCACAGCCCGATGCCGACCAGCAGCGCGCCCGCGACCATCAGCGAGGCCACGACGGCGTGGCTGTAGGCGGCCAGCGCGGTGTTGTTGGTCAGGACGGCGAGGAAGTCGACCTGCTCGGGGCGGCCCTCGTCGGTGAGCGTGACGCCCACCGGGTGCTGCATCCACGAGTTGGCCGCGATGATGAAGTACGCGCTGATCCACGAGCCGACGACCGCGGCCCACAGCGCGCCGAGGTGCAGCTTCCTGGGCAGCCGGTCCCAGCCGAAGATCCACAGACCGAGGAACGTCGACTCGAGGAAGAACGCCAGCAGCGCCTCCATCGCCAGCAGCGAGCCGAAGACGTCGCCGACGAACCGGGAGTACTCGCTCCACGCGAGGCCGAACTGGAACTCCTGGACCAACCCGGTGGCCACGCCCAGGGCGAAGTTGATCAGGTAGATGCGGCCCCAGAACCGGGTCATCCGCAGCCACTCCGGCTTGCCGGTGCGCAGCCACATGGTGTGCATGACCGCGACCAGGACCCCCAGGCCGAGGGTCAGCGGGACCATGAGGAAGTGGTAGACGGTCGTGATGCCGAACTGCCACCGGGCGATGTCGAGCACGTCCACCGTGCGGTCTCCCTCTGTCGTACGATCGACATGTTCTTTCTACGCCCTGTAGAAGACAATTTTCTACAGCCTGTAGAGGATCGGCGTGTGAGACCGGGAACAGGGAGGGACCTTTGGCCTCATTGGGAGAGCTGGAGCGCACGATCATGGACCGCCTCTGGGTGGCCGAAGGTCCCGTCTCCGCCGCTGACCTGCGCGAATCCCTGGCCGACCGGGGGCTGGCGCTCACCACGGTGCACACGGTGCTCACGCGTCTCGAGCAGAAGGGCTTCGTCGTCCACGACGACGCGCGTCCCCGCCGCTTCGCGCCGCGCGCGAGCCGCGAGGAGCACGCCGCGGAGCTCATGCACGAGGTGCTCGGGCAGTCCGCCGACCGGCAGGCGGTGCTGGCCCGCTTCGTCGGCAGCGTGAGCGAGGACGAGGCGAGGCTGCTGCGCGAGCTGCTCGCCGACTGACCCGTGCTGCCCCTGACGGCGATCGCGCTCGCCTGCCTCGCCGCGCTGCTCGCGTGGCCGGTGCCGGCGCTGCTCGCGCGCGCCCGCTGGCCGCGCCGCGACCCGCTGGTGGCGCTGGTCTGCTGGCAGGCGCTGGGGCTGGCCGGCGGCCTGTCGATCATCGGCGCGCTGCTGGTGCACGGCCTGGCGCCCTGGGGGCACTCGCTGCCCGAGGCGGGGTGGGCGGTGCTACGGGGGCACGCCGCCGTCGACCCGGTGCGCGGCGACCACTGGGTCACGCTGACGCTGGCCGGCGTGCTCGCCGCCGAGCTGGTCGGCGTCCTGGTGCTGTCGTGGGTGCGCACCGCGCGCACCCGCCGGCGGCACCGCGAGCTGCTGGAGCTGGTCGTGCAGCCGGCCGCCTCGCCCGACACCCGGCTGCTCGAGCACCCGGCGCCGGTGGCGTTCTGCATCCCCGGCGCCCGGCCGCTGCTCGTGCTGTCCTCCGGCATGGTCGCGGAGCTCGACGACGACCAGCTCGCCGCGGTCGTCGCGCACGAGCGGGCGCACCTGCGCGAGCGGCACCACCTGCTGCTGCTGCCGTTCGTCGCCTGGGAGGCGGCGCTGCCGGTGCTGCCGGCCGCCGCCCGCGCGCACGCCTCGGTGCGGCAGCTGGTCGAGATGCGGGCCGACGACGTCGCGCTGCGGCTGCTGCCCGACGGGTCGCGACGGACCCTGGCGAAGGCGATCGTCGCGGTGGCCGGCGGCGCCGGGGGAGGGGCGGGGGTGCCGACCGGTGCGCTCGCCGTCACCGGCAGCGCCACCGGGGCCCGCGTCGTCCGCCTGCTCGAGCCGGCGTCCCCGCTGACGGCCGCCGCCCGCTGGGGTGCGCTCGCCGGCGCCGCCCTCCTGCTGCTCCTCCCGACCCTGCTGCTGCTCCTGCCGGCCGTCCTCTGATTTGACGGGCGCGGGTCGTCCGGCCAGGGTCGCGGCGTGGACGTCGACGTGATCGTCGAGATCCCCAAGGGGTCCCGGAACAAGTACGAGTACGACTCGAGGGTGGGGCGGATCCGGCTGGACCGCACGCTGTTCACGGCCACCGGCTATCCGGCCGACTACGGCTTCGTGCCCGACACCCTCGCCGAGGACGACGACCCGATCGACGTGCTGCTGATGGTCGGTGAGCCCACGTTCCCCGGCTGCCTGGTGCGGGCGCGGATCATCGCCGTCTACTGGATGCGCGACGAGGCCGGCCCGGACGCCAAGCTGCTGTGCGTGCCGGCCGAGGACCCGCGGTTCGCGCACCTGCACGAGCTCGAGGACGTGCCGATGCACCAGATCGCCGAGTTCTGGCACTTCTTCGACGTCTACAAGCAGCTCGAGCCCGACAAGACGACCGAGATGGGCCACTGGGAGCAGGCCGCCGGCGGCGTGAAGGCGCTGGAGGACGCCCGGCGGCGCTTCGCCGAGCAGCAGCAGGCGTGACCGACGTCGCGGCGTTCCGCGTCGAGGTGCCGCAGGCCGACGTCGAGGACCTCGCCGAGCGTCTCCGCCGGAGCCGCTGGCCGGTCGAGCAGGACCTGCCCGGGGAGCGCGGCATCGCACCCGCCCGGGTGCGCGAGCTGGCCGCGCGCTGGGCCGGCGGCTGGGACTGGCGCGCGCACGAGGCGGCGCTGAACGCCTTCCCGCAGGTGACGACGACGATCGACGGCACCCGCGTGCACGCGCTGCACGTGCGCTCGGCCGAACCCGGCGCCGTGCCGCTGGTGCTGCTGCACGGCTGGCCCGGATCGGTGGTGGAGTTCCTGCGGGTGCTCGAGCCGCTGAGCGCCGGGCACCACCTCGTCGTCCCGTCCCTGCCGGGCTTCGGCTTCTCCGGCCCGACGCCGGACGGCGGGTGGACGCCCGAGCGCATCGCCCGGGCCGTCGCCGAGCTCGTCCACCGGCTCGGGTACGACCGGTACGTCGTGCACGGCGGGGACTGGGGGTCGCACGTCGGCCGGGACCTGGCCCGGGTGGACGGCGACTCGCTGCTGGGCCTGCACGTGACCATGACGCCGGGCGTCGACGTGCGCGGCGATGCGGCGGCCGCGGCCCGGTGGGACCGCTACCGCGGCGAGCTCGCCGGCTACAACAGCCTGCAGTCCACGCGGCCGCTGTCGCTGGCGCCGGCGCTCACCGACTCGCCGACGGGGCTGCTGGCCTGGATCGCCGAGCGGTTCGCCGAGTGGACCGACCCGGCGAGCGAGATCGACGTCGACCAGCTGCTGGCGAACGTGGCGGTCTACTGGTTCACCCGCACCGGGCCGTCGTCGGCGCAGATCTACTGGGAGCGGGCGCACGCGCCGACGCCGGCGTGGGCGCGCGGCGTCCCCACCGGCGTGGCCGTCCTGCCGCACGACCTGGCCCGGCCGCCGCGCGCGGCCGTGGCCGACGCCGTCGACCTGGTGTCGTGGACCGAGTTCGACCGCGGCGGCCACTTCCCCGCGATGGAGGTGCCCGACCTCCTCGTCGACGAGCTGCGCCGGTTCGTCCGGCTGGTCGGCTGACGCCGGTGCTCGGTCTCGGCGTGGTCGTGCTCGGCGTCGCCGACGTCGAGCGGGCGGCGGCGTTCTGGACCGCGGCGCTGGGCTGCGAGCGGCGGACCGACGGCTTCGGCGGCTGGGCGCTGGTCCTCGTGCCGCCCGCCGGCGGGCCGGGGCTCGCGCTGCAGCGCAGCCGGACGCCGCCGCAGGACCGGCCGCGCCTGCACCTGGACCTGCACGTGGCCGACGCCGCCGAGCAGGCGGCCGAGGTCGAGCGGCTGGTCGGGCTCGGCGCGCAGCGGGTCGACTGGCCGGACTACCCGGAGGACCCGGACTTCGTCGTCCTGGCCGACCCGGAGGGCAACCGCTTCTGCGTGGTCGACCTCGGCCACCGCTGAGCCGGGGCCGAGAAGGCATTCCGTGCACGCCCGTGCGGCGTGCCCCGCCGTGTTCCGTGAACGGGATGCCTTCTCGGCAGGGCCGGGCCGGGCGCCTCAGCCGTCGACCGGTGGGGACAGCACGACCTCGGTGGGGCAGCCGGGGCCGGGGAAGGTGACGACGAACCGCACGGCCGCCGCGACGTCCGACGGCCGGAGCAGCAGCTCGGGGGAGGCCTGCGCGGCCGGCGCGCCCAGCGCCGCGCCGGCCGCCACCAGCCCCGGCGAGACCAGGCTGACCCGCACGCCGCGGGCCTTGACGTCGTGCCACACCGCCCCGGCCAGCCCGGCGATGCCGTGCTTGCTGGCCACGTACGCCGCGTTGTTCGGGAACGCCTGACGGGACGCACCGGACCCGAGGTAGACCAGCGCCCCGCGCGTCTCCAGCAGGGCCGGCAGCAGCAGCGGGGTGACGACGGCGGCCGCGGTGAGGTTGACGTCGAGCAGGTCGCCCCAGGTGCCGGCGTCGGCGGCGTCGGCGGGCGCCCGGTCGAACAGCCCGGCCGCCCAGACGACGGCGCGCAGGTCGCCGCCGGCGACGAGCTCGTCGGCGGCCGCCCGCAGCGCGGCGCGGTCGGTGACGTCGACCTGCCGGGACGTGCCGCCACAGGACCCTGCGGCCTCGGCCAGCCGGCCGGCGTCGCGGCCCCACAGCGTCACGTCGAGGCCGAGGCCGGCCAGCTCGCCGGCGACGGCGCGGCCGATGGCGCTCGACCCGCCGGCGACCAGCGCCCGGCCGCTCACCCGCGCGGTCCGGCGCCGGCGGGCTCCCGGACGCGGCCGGCGGGCACCGGCAGCGCGGCGTCGCGGTTCTCCGGCAGGGGTGCGAAGCCGCGCAGCCGCAGGCTGTTGCTCACCACGAACACCGAGCTGAACGCCATCGCCGCGCCGGCGATCATCGGGTTGAGCAGCCCCGCGACCGCCAGCGGCAGCGCCGCGACGTTGTAGGCGAACGCCCAGAACAGGTTGCCCTTGATGACCGCCAGCGTCCGCCGCGAGAGCCGGATCGCGTCGGCCGCGGCCCGCAGGTCGCCCCGCACCAGGGTGAGGTCGCCGGCCTCGATCGCCACGTCGGTGCCGGTGCCCATGGCCAGCCCGAGGTCCGCCTGGGCCAGCGCGGCGGCGTCGTTGACGCCGTCCCCGACCATCGCCACGACCCGGCCCTCGCCCTGCAGCCGCTTCACGACGTCGACCTTGTCGGCCGGCAGCACCTCGGCGACCACCTCGTCGATGCCCACCTCGGCGGCGACCGCGCGGGCGGCCCGCTCGTTGTCGCCGGTCAGCAGCACCGGCCGCAGCCCGAGGTCGCGCAGCTGCCGCACCGCGGCGGCCGAGGTCGGCTTGACCGCGTCGGCGACGACCAGCAGGCCGCGTGCGGCGCCGTCCCAGGCCACCGCGACCGCGGTGCGGCCCTCGGCCTCGGCGGCGCGCCGTGCGTCGTCCAGCGACGGGGGGAGCGGCACCGACCAGTCGGCGAGCAGCCGCGGCCGGCCGACGACGACCGCCCGCTCCCCGACGGTGCCCTGCACGCCGAGCCCCTCGACGTTGGCGAAGCCCTCGACGCCCGGCAGCCGGCCGCGCTCGGCCGCGGCCCGGGCCACCGCCTGCGCGATCGGGTGCTCCGAGGCCGCCTCGAGCGCCCCGGCCACCCGCAGCAGCTCGTCGCCGTCCTCGCCGGGCGCCGGGACGACGTCGAGCAGGGTCATCCGGCCGGTGGTGACCGTGCCGGTCTTGTCCAGGACGACGGTGTCGACCCGGCGGGTGCTCTCCAGCACCTCCGGGCCCTTGATCAGGATGCCCAGCTGCGCGCCGCGGCCGGTGCCGACCATCAGCGCGGTCGGCGTGGCCAGCCCGAGGGCGCAGGGGCAGGCGATGATCAGGACGGCGACGGCGGCGGTGAACGCGGCCGGCAGCCCGGCGCCCGCGCCGATCCAGAAGCCCAGCGTGCCGACGGCGAGGGCCAGCACGACCGGCACGAAGACGCCGGAGACGCGGTCGGCCAGCCGTTGCACCTCGGCCTTGCCGTTCTGCGCCTCCTCGACCAGCCGCGCCATCTGGGCCAGCTGCGTCTCGGCGCCGACGCGGGTGGCGCGCACGACCAGCCGGCCGCCCGCGTTGACCGTGGCCCCGGCGACGGCGTCGCCCGGCCCGACCTCCACGGGCACCGACTCGCCGGTGAGCATCGAGGCGTCGACCGCCGACGAGCCCTCGGTCACCACGCCGTCGGCGGCGATCTTCTCGCCCGGCCGGACGACGAACAGGTCCCCGGCGCGCAGCCCGGCGACCGGCACCCGCCGCTCGGTGCCGCCCCGCAGGACCGACACCTCCTTGGCGCCGAGCTCGAGCAGCGCCCGCAGCGCCGCGCCGGCCCGCCGCTTGGAGCGGGCCTCGAAGTACCGCCCGGCGAGCAGGAACGCGGTCACCCCGGCGGCGGCCTCGAGGTAGATGTTCGCGCTGCCGTCGCCCCGCTCGATCGTGAGCTCGAAGGGGTGGGTCATGCCGGGCTCGCCGGCGGTGCCCCAGAACAGCGCGTACAGCGACCACGCGAACGCGGCCAGCGTGCCGAGCGAGACCAGGGTGTCCATGGTCGCCGCGCCGTGCCGCAGGTTGGTCCACGCCGCCCGGTGGAACGGCAGGCCGCCCCACACCACGACCGGCGCGGCCAGAGTGAGCGAGAGCCACTGCCAGTACTCGAACTGCAGCGCCGGCACCATCGCCAGCGCGACCACCGGGATGCTCAGCACGACGGAGACGAGCAGCCGCGTGCGCAGCGCAGCGGCGGGGTCGGCCTCGGCGGGCGCCTCCGGCTCGGCCGGCTGCGGCAGCGCCGCGGTGTAGCCGGTCCTCTCCACGGTGGCGATCAGGTCGTCGGTCGTGACGCCGTCGGCGAAGGAGACCCGCGCCTTCTCCGTCGCGTAGTTGACGGTGGCGGTGACGCCGTCGAGCTTGTTCAGCTTCTTCTCGATGCGCGCGGCGCACGAGGCGCAGGTCATGCCGCCGATCAGCAGCTCGGTGGACTGCAGCCCGGTGGACTGCAGCCCGGAGGTCTCAGCCATGGTCGTGCCCCTCGCCGGCGTCGACGGTGAACTCCGCCGTCCGCACCACGTCCCCGTGCCGGAAGTCGAGGAACAGCCGGTAGGTGCCGTCCGTGGGGGCGGTGGTGGCGAACGGGATCCGCGGCCCGGCGCCGGCGCCGTCGTCGGGGTGCACGTGCACGTAGGCGAGGTCGCCGGCGCGCAGGACCACGAGGTGGCCGTAGGCGCCGAGGTAGGGCTGCAGGTCGGTCACCGCCTGCCCGTCGCGGGCGACCGTGGCGGTCAGCCGGGTCTCCTCGCCGGGCACCAGGTCGCCGTTGAGCGTGACGGTGTAGCCGTCGACCTCGACGGTGCGGGTGGTCGCGGGCAGCGCGGCCGGCACGAGCTCGCCCGGCACGGCGAGGTCGGCGCCGAGCACGCGCTTCGCGCCGTCGGCCGCCGGCACGAAGTCGGCGAGGATCCGCCAGCTGCCCGGGGTGAGCGCCAGGGCGGCCGTCCACGTGCCGTCGGCCGCCATCTGCGGGTGCAGGTGCTGGTAGCCGGAGAGGTCGCGGCGGACGGCGATCAGGTGCAGCCGCTGCTCGTGCTCGACGGCGAAGTCGGTGACGGCGGTGCCCTCGTCGTCCAGGACGTGGAAGGTGACCGGGGTCGCCGGGCCGGCCGGGGCCGCGTCCGCGTCGAGGTGGAGCGTGTAGCCGCCGTCGGAGACGGCCAGACCGGCGGGCTGCGTGCTCCTGCCCCCGGCCGGGTGCTCCTCCTCGGCGGCGTGCCCGCCCCCGGCCGCGGCGTGCTCGGCGTCGGCCGCGGGTGCGACGTCGACCGGGCCGACCACCGCGCCCACGCCGAGGGCGGCGCCGAAGGTGGCGACCAGGCCCAGGGCGAAGGCGGCGACCTTGGCGGGGGTGCTCACCGGGCCCTCAGCGCCCCGCGAGCGCGTAGCCCGCCTCGTCGACGGCCGCGGCCACGTCCTCGTCGTCCACGGGGGAGTCGCTGGTGACCGTCAGCGCGCCGGACTCGAGGTCGACCTCGACGGCGGTGACGCCGGGCAGGGCGCCGACCTCGTCGCTCACCGCGTTCACGCAGTGGGCGCAGGTCATGCCGGTGACGGTGTAGGTGGCGGTGCTCATGGGGGTGTTCCTCTCGGGGTTCAGGAGCGGACGAGCCGGGCGATCGCGTCGGCGGCCTCGCGGACCTTCTCGTCCGCCTCGGGGCCGCCGGCCTGGGCGGCGGAGACCACGCAGTGGGAGAGGTGCTCCTCGAGCAGGCCCAGCGCCACCGACTGCAGCGCCTTCGTCATCGCGGAGACCTGGGTGAGGATGTCGATGCAGTACTTCTCGTCCTCGACCATGCGCTGCAGCCCGCGGGCCTGGCCCTCGATGCGGCGCAGCCGGGTCAGGTAGTCCTGCTTGCGGTTGATGTAGCCGTGGTGCGCCGGCGGGGTGCCGGTCTCCTCGATCGCCACGCCGTCTCTCCTGCCGTCGGTCCCGGCCGCGGGCGTGCGCCGCGGCCACGGCAGGAACCATACCCCCCTAGGGTGTCTGCCGCCAGGCGGTCAGCGCTCCTCGTCCCGCTCCGCGGTCAGGCGGTCGACGTCGGCGCGCAGCCGGTCGGCGTCCGCGCGCGCCTCGGCGAGCTCGTCCTGCAGACCCACGATCGCCTCGGCCGAGGCCAGGGAGTGGCCGTCGTCGAGCAGGCCGCGCATGCGCGCGGCGACGTTCAGCTGGGCGCGCGAGTAGCGCCGGTGCCCGCCGGGGGAGCGGTGCGGCTGTAGCACGCCGGAGCTGTCCAGGCTGCGCAGGAACGCCGCCTGCACGCCGAGGAGCTCGGCGGCCTGGCTCATGGTCAGCGCCGGGTAGTCCGGGTCGTCGAGCCGCCGCAGCGGGTCGTGCTCGGTCACGGCACCTCCTCTTGCAAGGCCGGTTCTGGAGAGGCCGGCTCCGGAAAGGCGGAGGGGCCGGCCCCGGTCGGGGCCGGCCCCTCGTGCGTCCGCCGTCGGCTCAGGCCTCGACGGCCTTGGACCCCTGCGACTCGCCCTCGATCGTGCGGTGCTCGACCGGGGCGGGGGTGTCGGCGCGGCTCACCTGGATCCTGCGGGCCCGCGCCTTCTCGGCCACCGGGATGCTCACGGTGAGCACGCCGTCGTGGTAGCTGGCCTCGAGCCGGTCGGTGTCGAGGCTCCGGCCGAGGACGAGCTGCCTCGTGTAGCTGCCGTACGGCCGCTCGGCCGTCAGCCACTCGGCGTTCTCCAGCTGCGGGACCGAGCGCTCGGCGGTCACGGTCAGGGTGTTGCCCTCGATCGACAGGTCGATCGAGCCGGGGTCGACGCCGGGCAGGTCGAAGTGGGCGACGAAGTTGTCGCCGACCTTGTAGGCGTCCATCGGCATGCCCGAGAGCGGGCGGGCGGTCCCCATGCGGCCGGTCAGCTGGTCCAGCAGCCGGAAGGCGCTGTTGGTGGCGGCGAACGGGTCGTAGGCGGTCAGCATGGCCATCGCGGTGCAACCTCCTGGGTGTCTCTGGTGTTGTTCGCTGCCCGAGGGTGAACCTCTAGTGGCGACTAGAGATTACCTCGGCCACGCACCAAAGTAAACGTCTGCCGCTCACTTTTGTTCCGGGCCCGCGGCGTGTGAACGGCGGCCGTCCCGGCTACCCGGGGGGCGTGGACGAGCACCCGACCGCACCGACCCGCGATCCCGACGAGAAGCCGGCGCCCGGGGAGCCGGAGGTCACCTCGGAGCTGCGGGGGGACACCGCCGTCGTCACCGTCGTGGGGGAGCTCACCGAGGCGGCCCGCCGGCCGCTGGTGCGCACCTTCACCGACCTGCTGCTGAGCCACGCCCCGCTGCAGCGCGCCGAGCTGCGCCTGGCCGGCACCACCTTCATGAACTCGGCGGGGATGGCGGTGCTGGTCCAGCTGCAGAAGCTCGGCCAGCCGCGTGCGGTCGACGTCGTCCTGGTCGGCCCGCCCGAGGCCGTCGCCCGCCCGCTGCAGCTCGCCGGCCTGTGGCACCGCTTCCCGGTGGAGGAGGGCGGCGCCTCCTAGCCTGACCGGGTGCCGCCCTCTCACCCGCACAGCCACGGCCCCGACCCGGACGCGCCGCCGCCGGACGAGCAGACCCTGGCCCGCCGGCGCCGCGCCGTCCGGCTGATGCTTTTCCTGCTCGTCCCGGTGGGGCTGGCCACCGTGCTGGGCCTGGTGCTGCTGTGGCCGAGCGGTGAGCCGGGCCGCGCCGAGCGGGCCGCGGCGGCCGCCGTCCCGGCCGGCACGACCTACCCCGAGGGCACGGTCTCGACCGTCACCCCCTACGACTGCTCGGTGACCGACCAGACCGGCCGCGCGCAGCAGCTCACCTGCGCGACGCTGGTCGTCGAGGTCACCGAGGGCGACGGCGCCGGCGAGTTCGTGCAGATCGACGTGCCCGCCGAGGTCGTGTCCTACGGCATCGAGGAGGGCGACGAGATCGTCCTCCAGCGCGACCCGGGGGCGGCCGAGGGGCCGAGCTACGCGTTCCACGACTACGCCCGGACGACGCCGATGGTCGTGCTGGCGATCGCGTTCGCGGTGGTGGTCGGGGCGGTCGCGCGGCTGCGCGGGCTCGCCGCCCTGCTCGGCCTCGGGTTCGCGTTCTTCATCCTGCTGCAGTTCATGCTGCCGGCGCTGCTGGAGGGGTCCCCGCCGACGCTGGTGACCCTGGTCGGGTCGGCGGCGATCATGTTCGTCGTCCTGTACCTCGCCCACGGGTTCTCCGCGCGGACGACGACGGCGCTGGTCGGCACGCTGTTCGGGCTCGCGCTCGTCGCGGGGCTGGGCGCGCTCGCCGTGTCGGTGAGCAGGCTGACCGGGCTCTCCAGCGAGGAGACGATCCAGCTGCAGACCTACGACCCGGCCCTGGACCTCTCGGGGCTGGTCATCGCCGGCGTGGTCGTCGCGGGGCTGGGCGTGCTCAACGACGTGACGATCACCCAGGCCTCGGCGGTGTGGCAGCTGCACGAGGTCGACCCGGGCATGAGCTGGCGGCAGCTGTTCTCCCGCGGCATGGCGATCGGCCGCGACCACATCGCCTCGACGGTCTACACGATCGTGTTCGCCTACGCCGGTGCCGCACTCCCGCTGATGCTCCTCTTCAGCATCTACAGCCGGCCCGCCGGCACGGTGCTCACCGGCGACGTCGTGGCCACGGAGGTCATCCGCACCCTGGTGGGCGGCATCGGCCTCGTCCTCGCCACCCCGGTGACGACGGCGGTGGGCGCCTTCCTCGCGCGGTTCTCGCAGCCGGGGGAGGCGCGCGGGTTGTCGTCCCTGAGGGCGAGACTGGCGCGGTGAGCGAGCCGGCGAGCGAACCGTTGGACGAGTGCGATCTGCTGGCGGCCGCGGAGGCCGCGCCCGGGTTCATGCCCCCCGACGAGGGGCGGGCGCTGTACGAGGCGGCGCGCGAGGTCGCCGTGCCGGGGCCGCTGCTGGAGGTCGGCACCTGGATGGGCAAGTCGGCGCTCTACCTCGCCGCCGCGGCCCGCGCGACCGGCCGCCAGGTCGTCACCGTCGACCACCACCGCGGCTCCGAGGAGCACCAGCCCGGCTGGGAGTACCACGACCCGTCGCTGGTCGACCCCGCCGTCGGCCGGCTCGACACCCTGCCGCGGTTCCGCCGGACCGTCGCCGACGCCGGCGCCGAGGACGTCGTGATCGCCGTCGTCGCCCGCTCCGAGGTGCTGGCGCCGCTGTGGACCACCCCGCTGGCGCTGCTGTTCCTCGACGGCAGCCACACCGAGGAGTCCGCCCGCCGCGACCAGGACGCCTGGGTCGCCAAGCTCGCCGTCGGCGGGACCCTCGCCATCCACGACGTCTTCCCCGACCCGGCCGACGGGGGCCAGGCGCCGTTCGGCGTCTACACCCGGGTGCTGGCGAGCGGTGACTTCACCGAGCTGCCCGGCACGGGCTCGCTGCGGCTGCTGCGCCGTGACCGGTGACGCCCTGGCGGCCGAGCGGGCGGCCGCGCTGGCCCAGATCGCGGCGCTGACGCGGGAGTTCGACGACGTCGTGGCGGCCTCGGCGTCGTCGAACGCCGACGACGAGCACGACCCGGAGGGGGCGACGATCGCCTTCGAGCGGCAGCAGGTGGCGGCGCTGCTGGAGTCGGCGCGGCGCCGGCTGACCGACGTCGAGGCCGCGCTGGCCCGCCGCGCCGCCGGTGGCTACGGGGTCTGCGAGGTCTGCGGCGGGGCCATCGCCCCCGAGCGGCTGGCCGCCCGGCCGGCCGCGCGCACCTGCATCTCCTGCGCCCGCTGAGCACCCGGCACGGTGAGCAGCGGCAGCAGCGCGTGCACCAGCGGCCCGATCGCCAGGGCGTAGACGACGGTCACCACGCCGAGGGTCCCGCCGAGCGCCCAGCCGGTGAGGACGACGGCCACCTCGATCCCGGTGCGCACCAGCCGCAGCGACCAGCCGGTGCGCGCCACCAGGCCGGTCATCAGCCCGTCGCGCGGACCGGGGCCGAACCGGGCGCCGATGTAGAGCGCGGTCGCCACGGCGTTGAGCAGGATGCCGCCGGCGGCCAGCGCGATCCGGCCGGCGAGCGCGTCGACGTCCGGGACCAGCGCCAGCGCGCCGTCGACCGCGATCCCGATGACGACGACGTTGCTGACCGTGCCGAGCCCCGGGCGCTGGCGCAGCGGGACCCAGCAGAGCAGCACCAGGGCGCCGATGACCACGGTGACGGTGCCCAGCGACCACCCGAGCCGCTCGGACAGGCCCTGGTGCAGCACGTCCCACGGCATGTTGCCCAGCGCGGAGCGGATCATCAGCGCCATCGAGACGCCGTAGAGCGCCAAGCCGAGGTACAGCTGGACCAGCCGGCGGGGGAGATGGGCGGGGACTCGCGTCACCGGTCCATCGTGCGCCAGGATTGGCCTGTTCCCCACATGCCAATCGGGAGGAAGTGGCGTGGTCGCCGTCTCCGCCGTCCGCCTGGCGCAGCTGCTGGGCGACCTGGCCGCCGTCCGCCCGCCGCGCTACGCCGCGCTCGCCGACCGGGTGCGGCTGCTGATCGCCGACGGCCGGGTGCCGCTGGGCGCCCGGCTGCCGGCCGAGCGCGAGCTGGCCGGGGCGCTCGGGCTGAGCCGGGCCACGGTGACCGCGGCCTACGCGCGGCTGCGCGAGGACGGCTGGGCCGACGCGCGGCAGGGGGCCGGCACGTTCGCGGTGCTGCCGGCCGGACCCGCCCGCGGCGCCTGGCTGCCGGCGCCGCCCGGGGACGGCGCGATCGACCTGGCCCACGCCGCGCCCGCCGCCCCGCCCGAGGTGCCCGCGGCCTTCGCCGCCGCGCTGGCCGAGCTGCCGCGCCACCTGCCGGGTCACGGCTACCACCCGGCCGGGCTGCCGGAGCTGCGGGCCCGCATCGCCGACCGGTACACCGCCCGGGGCCTGCCCACCGCGCCGGAGCAGGTGCTGGTGACCGGCGGGGCGATGGCCGGGGTGTCGCTGGCGCTGTCCCTGCTGCTCGGGCCGGGCCGTCCGCTGCTGGTCGAGCAGCCCACCTACCCGACGGCGCTCGACGCCGCCCGCGGCCTCGGCGCCCGCCTGCTGCCCACCGCGCTCGACCCCGAGGCGCCGGACGAGTGGCCGGCCACCGCCGTGCGGGCGCTGCGCACCGTCCGCCCGACGGCCGCCTACCTGGTGCCCGACTTCGCCAACCCCACCGGCCGGCTGCTCGGGGCGGCCGACCGCGAGCGGCTGGCCCGGGAGCTGCGCCGGGCGGGCACCGTCGCCGTCGTCGACGAGGCGTTCGTCGAGCTCGGCCTGGACGCCGAGCCGCCGGCCCCGTTCGGCGCGTTCGCCCCGGGCAGCGTCTCCGTCGGGACGCTGTCGAAGCTGTTCTGGGGCGGCCTGCGGGTCGGCTGGGTCCGCGGCGACGCCGACGTCGTCCGCCGGCTGACCGTGGCGCTGGCCCGGACCACGATGGCCGGCGCGGTCGTCGAGCAGCTCGCCGCGTGCGTGCTGCTCGACGGCGCCGAGGCCGCCCGCGAGGGGGTGCGCGCACGGCTGCGGGAGCGGCGCGCCGCGCTGCTGGACGCGCTGGCCGAGCGGCTGCCCGCGTGGCGGGTGCCGGTGCCGCCGGGCGGGCTGTTCCTGTGGTGCGCCCTGCCGGAGCCGCGGTCGAGCGCCCTCGTGCTCGCGGCCGAGCGCCTCGGCGTGCGGCTGGCCCCCGGCCCCTTGTTCGGCACCGGCCACGCGCTGGAGGACCGGCTGCGGCTGCCGTTCACCCAGCCGCCGGAGGTGCTGCGCCGGGCGATCGGCCTCCTGGCGCGGGCCGACGCCCGGGCGACCGGGCGGCCGGGGCCGGCGCCGGCCGGGGAACGGGACGTGCTGGCCGTCAGCTGAGGCGGCGGCGCCTCACGCGCCGGCGAGCCGCCGCACGTCGGCCCACACGGCCGGGGGGACCGGCTTCCTGCGGCGCAGCGCGGCGGGCAGGTCGGGGAGGGCGCGGGCCAGGCCGCGCAGGCCCGGCTCGCCGGCCCGGACGGCGCGGAGCAGCAGCCCCGGCAGCTCGCGGGCGGGGTGCCGCATCAGCGCGGTGAGCAGCTTGCTGCGCCAGATCGCCGCCTGCCGCCGCGCCGGGGCGTCCCGGCGCGGCGAGGGGTGGTGGTGGACGGTCACGTCGTCCACGTAGGCCATCTCCCAGCCGGCCGCGGCCAGGTCGAGCGCGACCCGCTCCTCCTCGCCGGGGAAGCGGACGACGGGGTCGAAGCCGCCGACCGCCTCGAACGCCTCGGTGCGCACCACCGCGCCGCAGGCCACGAAGCCGAGCAGGGCGGGGCCGGGGAGGTCGTCGGGCGTGCCCAGCGCGCTGGCCGCCATCTCCGCGCAGACCGGGTCGAGCCGCTCCTCGGGGCCGACGAGGATGCGGGCGTTGAGCAGCGCCAGCCGCGGGTGGGCGCGCAGCGTCTCGACCGCCCGGGCGAGGTCCCCCGGGGCCCACCACGAGTCGTCGTCGGCGAACGCCACGAACTCCGCGCCGGCGTGGGCGACCCCGAGCGTGCGGCCGTGGGCGCCCTCGTTGCGCTCCAGCGGCAGCACGGCGACCTGCGGGTGGGCAGCCCGCACCGCCTCGACGGTGCCGTCGGTCGAGCCGTTGTCGACGAGGACCACCGGCGCCTCGTGCCGCGCCAACGTGGCCAGCAGGTCCTCCCGGCGGTTGCGGCTGGCGACGACGACGGCGACCTCGGTGCGGGAACTCACGGGAGGACTCTGCCCGCCCTCCCCGGCAGCCAATCGGGCGATCGCGGGGCGTCCGCGGCGCCGGGCGCGGGCAGCGCGCCGGGATCGGTGAACAGCCGCGACCCGCCGCCGGCCCCGGTGAGGGCGTCGGCGGCCAGGACGACGGCCGCGGCGGTCCACGTCGTCCGCTCGACCGGCCAGCGGGCGTCGTCGGGGTAGACGTAGCCGGTCCAGTAGGAGCCGTCGTCGGCGCGCAGGTGCTGCATGGCGGCGAGCTGCTCGACCGCGGCGTCGCGCTGCCCGGCGGCGGCCAGCGCCAGGGCGAGCTCGCAGGTCTCGGCGCCGGTCACCCACGGGCGGTCGGCGACGCACCGGGCCCCGAGCCCCGGGACGACGAAGCGGTCCCAGTCGGCGGCCAGCCGGTCGCGGGCGTCGCCGCCGGTCACCGCGCCGCCGAGGACCGGGTAGTACCAGTCCATCGAGTAGCGCGACCGGTCGGCGAAGGCCTCGGGCCGCTCCCGCAGCGCGGTGCCGAGCTCGGTGACCGCCAGCTCCCAGTCGGGCTGGGCCTCGCCGTGCAGCCCGGCGAGCGCGATGCCGCACCGCAGGGCCTGGAACAGGCTGGCGTTGCCGGTGAGCAGGGCGACGTCGTCGGGGCTGCCGTCGGGGCGCAACGCCCAGCCGACCGCGCCGCCCGGCAGCTGCATGCGGGTGACCAGGTCCAGCCCGCGGCGGACCGCCGGCCACAGCTCCGCGAGCAGCTCCTCGTCCCCGCTGACCAGCCAGCTGTGCCACAGGCCGACGGCGAGGTAGCCGGCGTGGTTGCTCTCCGCGGCGGGGGCGGTCTCGACGCCGCCGCGGTACTCGGCGGCCCAGGAGCCGTCGGGGCGCTGCCGGGCACCCAGCCACCGGTAGGCCGCGCGGGCGCGGGCGTGCTCGCCGCCGACGTCGAGCGCCATGGCCGCCTCGACGGAGTCCCACGGGTCGAGCCGGCCGCCGCGGAACCAGGGGAGGGCGCCGTCGCGGTCCTGCTCGGCGGCGATGGCGGCCACGGTGGCGCGGACCTGGTCGGCGCCGAGCACCCCCGGCAGGTCGGGCAGGCCGCCGGGGTCAGCGCGCCGCAGCGGTCCGCTCCGCGTCCGTGCTGCCCGCGGCGGCCACCGGCCGCTCGCGCGCCGGCTTGTCCGCGTAGAGGACGAAGCTCTTGCCGATCAGCGGGTCGAGCACCTTCTCGGCGGTGCGGGTGAGCCACGGCCGGCGCACCAGGTCCCAGACGAGCAGCCGGTGGTAGGCGCGCACGGCGGCGGTGTCGTTGTCGACGCCGACCGCGCACTTGAGCCACCAGAACGGGGCGTGCAGCGCGTGCGCGTGGTGGCTGCCGCCGGGGGTGAGACCCGCCGCGAGCAGCCGGGTGCGCAGCACGTCGCCGCGGTAGATGCGCACGTGGCCGCCCTCGTTGGCGTGGTATGCGTCGGACAGCGCCCAGCAGACGCGCTCGGGGCCGTAGCGGGGGACGGTGACCGCGACCCGTCCGCCGGGGGCGAGCACGCGGGCGATCTCGGCGAAGGCGGCGGCGTCGTCGGGGATGTGCTCGAGGACCTCCGAGGCGATCACCCGGTCCACGCTCGCGTCGGGGAAGGGCAGGGCGGTGAGGTCGCCGCGGACCACCTCGGCACGGGCGCCCGCCGGGGCCTGGCCGGCCTCGGCGATCGCACCCAGCCAGCGCTTGGTGGTCTCGACCTCGTGCCGCCCCCAGTCGACGGCCACGACGTGGGCGCCGCGGCGGTAGGCCTCGAAGGCGTGCCGGCCCTCGCCGCACCCGAGGTCGAGCACCCGCATGCCCGGCCGCAGGTCGAGCCGGTCGTAGTCGATCGTCAGCACGTGCTGCCCCTCGCGCGCAGCACCTCGGCGTACCAGTCGGCGGTGCGCTGCGCGGTGGCCCGCCAGGTGAACGACTCCAGGACCCGCCGGCGGCCGGCGCGGCCGAGCTGCTCGCCGAGGGAGGGGGAGTCGAGCACCAGCGCGAGGGCGGAGGTGAGCTCCCCGACGTCGCCGGCCCCCACCCGCAGGCCGGCCTTGCTGCCGACGACCTCGGGCAGCGCCCCGGCGTCGGTGGTGACCAGCGGGGTGGCGCAGGCCATGGCCTCGATCGCCGGGAGCGAGAACCCCTCGTACAGCGACGGGATCGCCACCACCGCGGCCGACTGCAGGAGCTCCACCAGCTCGGGCTCGGGGAGGAAGCCGGTGAACCGCACGGCGTCGTGCAGGGCCAGCCGGTCCAGCGCGGCGGCCGCCGGGCCGCCCGGGCGGGCGGTGCCGACGACGGTGAGCCGCACGGCCCGCTCGGTGCGCAGCTTCGCGACCGCCTCCAGCAGGTGCACCAGCCCCTTCAGCGGGACGTCGGCGCTGGTGATCACGACGATCGAGCCGGGGTCCCGCGGCCGGTCGGCCGGCGGCGGGGTGAACACGTCGGGGTCGATGCCGACCGGGATCACCTCGATGCCGGCGCCGGGCACGCCCATGTGCGTCTCGATGTCGCGGCGGGAGTTCTCCGACACCGTGGTCAGCCCGTCGAGCCGCTGCGCGACGCGGGCCTGCATGCGGGTGAAGGAGTACCAGCGGCGCAGGGTGAGCCGGCGGCGCAACGTCGGGGCGGCGGCCAGCTCGAGGGCGCGGTCGATCGCGATCGGGTGGTGGACGGTGGCAACCGTCGGCAGGCCGGCCCCGGGCAGCCGCAGCAGCCCGTAGCCGAGCGACTGGTTGTCGTGGACGACGTCGAACTCGGCCCGGCGGCGCAGCAGCAGGCGGGCCGCGCGCAGGCTGAAGGTCAGCGGCTCCGGGAAGCCCGCGGTGCACATCGTGGCCCACTCGGCGACGTCGACCCAGTCGCGGAACTCCGACGGCCGGGGCGTGCGGAACGGGTCGGGCTCGCGGTAGAGGTCGAGGCTCGGCACCGGCGTGAGCGGGACGCCGTCGGCGAGCTCTGGGTAGGGCTGGCCGCTGAACACCTCGACCCGGTGGCCGAGCCCGACCAGCTCGCGGGAGAGCGCGCGCACGTAGACGCCCTGGCCCCCGCTGTGCGGCTTGCTCCGGTAGGACAGCAGTGCGATGCGCAACGACCGTCCCATGGGCGGGACTCTAACCAGCCGTTGTCACCCGCCGGTCGACCCGACCTGACAGGCTGTGCCCGTGCTCCGCCACGTCGTGCTCTTCACCTGGTCCGACGCCGCCGACGCCGAGCGCCGGGCGGCCACCCTCGCCGCCCTGCGCCGGCTGCCCGAGGACGTCGGCGGGATGACCGCGTTCGCCGTCGGCGACGATGCCGGCCTGCGCGAGGGCAACGCCGACACCGCGCTCGTCGCCGACTTCCCCGACGTCGGGGCCTACCGGCGCTACGCCGCCGACCCGGTGCACCTCGCGGTGATCGAGGAGCACGTCAAGCCGTGGGTGGCCACCCGCAGCGCGGTCCAGTACGAGCTCTGAGCCCACCCGCACGCACCTGGCAAGGTGCTGTGAATCCCGCCGAGGTGCTGTGCGCCGGCCGGAGACCGTCCTACCGTCGTCCCATGCCGCGCCGCGCGCTGCCGAACCGTCGCTCCGCTGTCGTCCTGGGGGCCGGCCTGCTCGCGGGCCTGGCGCTGACCGGCTGCGGCGGCGCCACGCCGACCCGGACGGTGCCGGCCGCCGCGACCGAGTCCGCCACCCCGACCGACGAGCCGGCCGACGAACCGTCCGCCGACGACTCCCCCCTGGCCGACGGCCTCCTGCCCGACACCGCGTTCGGCGAAGGCGCCGAGGTGCACCGGTTCCCGCTCGACGGCCTCCCGTTCGGCGACGGCGACCGCGGTGGGCCTCCCTGGCACGACCGCGACGCGGACGCCGACGCCGAGGACCCGGTCGCGCCGGGCGAGTGCGGCACCGCGCTCGAGCAGGCGGCGTCCCTCGTGTCGGGCGTGCAGGACGCGGTCGGCCAGGTGGCCCGGGCCGACGGCGTGCGCACGTTCGAGGTGCTGGCCACCGCCGACGCCTCCATGGACGTGCTGGCCCAGGTGCAGACGGTCGTGGACGCGTGCCGGTCGGTCACCTTCGACCGCGGGGAGGACGACGACGGGTACGGGCCGTCGAGCGTGAGCATCGAGGAGCTGGACGTGCCGGACGGCATGGCGGCCTTCCGGGTCACGATCTCCGGCGAGCGGCCGGACGGCACGTGGGACGCCACGAAGCTGGTGGGGGTCGCCCAGGACGGCGACCGCGTGCTCGGGCTCGCCCAGATGTCCTGGGACGAGGAACTGGACCCCGCATCCTTCACCGCCCTCCTGCAGGAGGCCTACGACACGCAGTCGGAGGCGCTCGACTGAGGCGCACGGTAGGGCGGCCGTCCGCCTGACCGCCGGCCGCCGTCCACAGCCGGCGGCGCTGTCCACAGATCCGCTCGAACGCCCTCGAAGCGGGCTGCGGACGGGCACGGTCCTCGGCATGGACGAGCACGAGTACGAGGTCCGGCTCACCGACCCGGGCGAGATCGCTGCCGGGCTCCCGCACCTGCTGGGCTTTCGGCCGGCGGAGTCGGTGGTGGTCGTCGGGCTGGGCGGGGAGTCCGGCGGCCGGGTGGGGATGACGGTGCGGATGGACATCCCGCCCCCGCAGCACGCCGTCCCGCTGGCCGGCGCCATCGCCCGCGGGATCGCCACCGACGCGCCCGAGGCGGTGCTGATCGCCATCGTGTCCGAGGCGCCGGACGAGCCCCACCCCGACCTGCCGCACCGCCCCCTGGTCCACGAGCTGGTCCTCACCCTCGCCGCCGCGCGCATCCCGGTGCGCGAGCTCCTGCTGGTCCGCGACGGGCGGTGGTGGTCCTACGACTGCCCCGATCCCTGCTGCGCGCCCGGCGCCGGCACGCCGCTGCCCGCGGGCGTCAGCCCGCTCGCCGCCGCCTCCGTGGTGACCGGCCAGGTGGTGGCGCAGAGCCGCGGGGAGCTGGCCACCCGGCTGCGCTCCCTCGACCGCCTCGACGTCGAGGCGGTGCGGGCCGCGTACCTGGCGATGACCCCGGCCGACCGGGGACGCGCCCGCGAGGAGGGCTGGGCCACCGTCGAGCGGGCGCTGAGCTCCCGCCGGGACGGCGCCGCGCCGGCGCCCCTGCGGCCCGGGGAGCTGGCGGAGGTCCTGTGCGCCCTCCAGCACCGGGCGGTCCGCGACCGGGCGCTCGGGCTGGCGCTCGGCGCGGACGCCGCCGCGGCGGAGTCGCTGTGGACCGAGTGCACCCGCCGCGCACCGCTCCCGCTCGCGGCGCCGCCGGCGACCCTGGCCGCGGTCAGCGCCTGGCTGCGCGGCGACGGCGCGATGGCCGCGATCGCGCTGGAGCACGCCCTGGACCACGACGAGGACTACGACCTGGCGCGGCTCCTCCGTTCCGGCCTGGCCGCCTGCGTCCGGCCCGAGGAGCTCCGCGCCCTGATCGTCGCCACCCGGGCCGACGTCGACGACCTCCGCCGTGCCGGCTGAGCCGGGGTCAGACCAGCTGCGGGCGCTGCCACTCCTGGCCGAGCACGTGCTCGGCCAGGAAGGCGATGACCGTCTCGTACCAGACCGCCGCGTTGCCCGGGGTGAGCACCCAGTGGTTCTCGTCGGGGAAGTACAGGAACTTCGACGGGATCCCGCGCTTCTGCAGGTCGTACCAGAGCCGGAGCGCCTCGCCGATCGGCACCCGGTAGTCCTTGTCGCCGTGGATGACCAGCATCGGCGTCCGGATGGCGTCGGCGAACCGGTGCGGCGAGTTCTGCTCGTAGCGCTTGGGCTCGCGCAGCGGGTCGCCCCACTCCTTCTCCCAGTAGTACGCCGCGTCCGTCGTTCCGGTGAAGGCGTCGAGGTCCCACAGGCTGGCGTGCGTGACGATCGCCCTGAACCGGTCGGTCTGGGTGGCGACCCAGTTCGCCATGTAGCCGCCGAAGGAGCCGCCCATCGCCGCGGTGCGCGTCTCGTCGATGTCGGGCCGCTGCTCGGCGGCGTCGACGGCGGCCATCAGGTCGGTGTACGGCGCGCCGCCCCACTCGCCCCAGCCGCGCCGGACGAAGTCCTGGCCGAAGCCCTGCGACAGGGCCGGGTTGGGCAGCAGGACGGCGTAGCCGCGGGCGGCGAGCACCCACGGGCACCAGCGCCACGACCACGAGTTCCAGCTCATCAGCGGGCCGCCGTGGATCCACAGCAGCAGCGGTGCCGGGTTCTCCGCCGAGGCGCCCTCCGGCAGCACCAGCCAGGACTGCACGCGCGAGCCGTCGGCGGCGGTGGCCTCGACCTCCTCGAGCCGGCCGGGCAGCGGTCCGACCGCACCCGGGCTGGGCAGCACGACCGGGTCCTGCCGCTCCGCCGCCGGGTCGAGGCGCACGGGCACGGCGGGGGAGTCGTACGCCGACCGCAGGGCGTACAGGGCGCTGCCGTCGCGGGCGACCTGCAGGTCGCTGTAGGCGCCGTCGCCGGTCAGCCGCACCGGCTGCCCGCCGTCGAGGCCGACGCGGAACACCGCGTGCCGGCCGTCGTCGTCGGCGAGGAAGTAGACGGCCGACCCGTCGGCGCTGAACTGGGGTGCACTGGGCCAGCGGTCGAAGCCCTCGGTGAGCTCGGTGGCCCGCCCCGTCCCGACGTCGACGAGCAGCAGGGTGTAGTCCGGCGGCTCGCTGTAGGTCGACATCGCCTCGCGCACGCAGACGACGGTGCTGCCGTCCGGCGAGAAGCGGGCGCCGTAGACGTCGGCCAGCGCGTCGTCCACGAGGACCCGCGCCGCACCGGTGGAGGTGTCGGTCAGCAGCAGCCGCAGCCGGCGCCCCGCCGGCCCGTCGGGCACGTCCTCGCTGCGGGCGAGCAGCCGTCCGTCGGGGGAGAGGGCGATCTCGTCACCGCTGCCCAGCGGGGGCCGGGCGTCGGGCGTCAGGTCGCGCAGCTCCGGGGCCTCGACCGGGCTCCCGGCCGTCGGCTCGGCCGGCACCGGGCCCAGCCAGAGGACGTGCGGCGCGGCCGGGCCGAGGTCGTGGTCCCAGTGGCGGACGGGGTAGCTCTCGTGCAGCACGGCGGAGACCCCGGCGTCCTTGCGCTCCTTGCGCCGGGCGTCGTCGCCCTCCCCGTCGACCGCACCGGGCATCGTCGGGACGACCACGGCCACGTCGCCGCTGTCGGCCGCGACGGCGAAGCCGCCGATCCCCGCGCCGCGGGTCAGCACCGGGCGGGCCTCACCGCCGCCGGACGGGAGGCTCCACAGCGCCGCCCTGGGCTCGCCGTCCCCGTTCGCGGCACCGGGGTCGGGCCGCGCCGAGGTGAACAGCAGCGAGCCGTCGGGCGCCCACGCGGGCGACGACTCACCCGGCGCGCTGCGGGTCAGCCGGCGGGCGTCGCCCCGCCCCTCGGGGTCGACCTCCCAGATCGCCGACTGCCACTTCTTCCCCTCCGGATCCAGCGTCTGCACCGAGATGGCCAGCCGGCGGCCGTCCCGGGAGAGGGCCAGCCCGCCGATGCGCGGGAGCGCGACGAAGTCGGCGAGCCGGTGGAACGGGCTGGGGGCGGGCGTCTCGGCGGCGGTCTCGGGCGCGTCGGCCTGGCTCACGGGTCGCCTTCTCTCACGTGCGGGGATCGACGGATCCACCGTAGTGAGCACCGCCGGAGCACCCACCCCGCCCTCCGGGGGTGCTCACCACCGCGGTCACGAACCGGCGCAGCTTCCCGGTGCACGCGTCGCGCGGCAGCTCGGCGACCGCCGCCTCCACCTCGACGGCGGGACCGCCCGGCCCGGCGCCCGCGACGGCCTCCGTCAGCGGTGCCCGCAGCCCGGTCCCCGGAACCCCGAGAGCCGCGGCCCCGCGGAGACCGCGGCTCTCGGGGTGTCGTCCGGCCGGGGGTACCGCCTCAGAGCGCGGCGGCGGCCTCCTGCGGGGTGAGGTCCTCGTCCTCGGCCCGCACGAACAGGTGCTGCGCGGCGCCGGGCGGGAGCGGGTAGTCGTCGAGGGTGACCGTCCCGTCGACCAGGCGGGCGGTCATCGAGGCGCCCGGGCGCACGCCGCGCTCGTCCAACACGCGCAGCGTCTCGGGGTCCTGCAGCTGCTCGCTGATCCGGGCGATGGTCACCGGCCGGCCGGTGGCGGTGGCGGTCACCGACAGCAGGGTCAGCGCGTCGAGCACCGTGGACGTCTCGCCGCCCAGCGGGGACTCACCGGCGAGCGCGTCCAGGCCCGGGATCGGGTTGCCGAACGGGGAGACCGTCGGGTTGCCCAGCAGGGTGAGCAGCTTGCGCTCCACCGCCTCGCTCATGACGTGCTCCCAGCGGCACGCCTCCTCGTGCACGTCGGCGTAGTCGAGGCCGATCACGTCGACGAGCAGGCACTCGGCCAGCCGGTGCTTGCGCATGACGGCCGTGGCCAGGGCGCGGCCCTTGTCGGACAGCTGCAGGTGGCGGTCGCCCTCCACGCGCAGCAGCCCGTCGCGCTCCATCCGGGCGACCGTCTGGCTGACCGTGGGACCGCTCTGGTGGAGGCGCTCGGCGATCCGCGCGCGCAGGGGGGTGATGCCCTCCTCCTCCAGTTCGAAGATCGTCCGGAGGTACATCTCCGTGGTGTCGATGAGGTCGTTCACAAGCAGCTCCTCCGTGTCCGGCCTCGAATTCTACGGACTCCGGCGCCCGCGGCGGGGTCCCCGACCGGGTGGTCGGTGCGGCGTCGCGCACTCGGCGGAGCAGGTAGCGTCCGAAGGCGGCGGGGGCGGCGAACGGCCGCCGGCGCGTCCTGGCGAGGAGGCCCGATGAGCGACGCGGTGACCGTGGTCTGGGACGACGCCCTGCTCGGCTACACCATGGGCGGCGAGCACCCGCTGCACCCCGTGCGCCTGGACCTCACGATGCGGCTGGCCGACTCCCTCGGTGTCCTCTCCACCGACCGGGTCGACGTGGTGCGGCCCACCCCGGCCGGCGTCGACCTGCTCACCCTGGTGCACGACCCGGCGTACCTCGAGGCGGTGAAGCGCGCGCCCGCCGACCCGGACGTCGGCCACGGCCTCGGCACCGCCGACAACCCGATCTTCGACGGCATGTACGACGCGGCCGCCCTCATCGCCGGCGGCAGCGTCCGGGCCGCCGAGCTGGTGCACGAGGGCCGCGCCCAGCACGCGGTGAACATCTCCGGCGGGCTGCACCACGCCATGCCCGACCGCGCCTCGGGGTTCTGCGTCTTCAACGACGCGGCCATCGCGATCCGCTGGCTGCTCGACCGGGGATACGAGCGGATCGCCTACGTCGACGTCGACGTCCACCACGGCGACGGCGTCCAGACGGTGTTCTACGACGACCCGCGGGTGCTCACGGTGAGCGTCCACCAGACCCCGCTCACCCTCTTCCCCGGCACCGGCTTCCCCGAGGAGACCGGCGACCCCTCCACGGCGCTCGGCAGCGCGGTCAACCTCGCCCTGCCCAACGGCACCGACGACTCCGGCTGGCTGCGCGCGTTCAGCGCCGTCGTCCCGAGCGTGCTCAAGGCCTTCCAGCCGCAGATCCTGGTCAGCCAGTGCGGGTGCGACGCCCACCACGAGGACCCGCTGGCCGACCTCGGGCTCACCGTCGACGGCCAGCGGGCGAGCTACCGGCTGATGCACGACCTGGCGCACCAGCTCTGCGACGGCCGGTGGATCGCCCTGGGCGGTGGTGGGTACGGCCTGGTCCGCTGCGTCCCCCGGGCCTGGACGCACCTGCTCGCGGTCGCCGGCGGCGTGCCGCTGGACCCCGCCACCGAGATCCCGGAGTCCTGGCGGGAGGACGTCGCCCGCCGCGGGCTGCGGGCCCGTCCGCCGACGCACATGACCGAGGGCGGCTGGACCGGCTTCGCGGCCTGGGACCCCTTCACCGAGTCCCGCGTCGACCGCGCGATCCTGCGCACCCGCCGTGCCAGCTTCCCCTACTTCGGCCTGGACCCGGACGACCCCCGTGACTGAGCAGACCACCACCGCGCCCCCCGACGTCCCGCCCGCGCCGCCGCCGGCCCACTGGGAGGCCGACGTCATCGCCGCCGACGGCGGCACCGCCCACCTGCGGCCGATCACCCCCGAGGACGCCGACGGCCTGGTCGGGCTCATGGAGCGCAGCTCCGACCAGACCCGCTACTACCGCTTCTTCGGCCCGATGAAGAAGCTCTCCGACCGCGACCTCCACCGGTTCACCCACGTCGACCACGTCGACCGGGTGGCCTTCGTGCTGGTGCTCGGCGGCGACGTCATCGGCGTCGGCCGCTACGACCGGCTGCCCGGCACCGACGAGGCCGAGGTCGCCTTCCTCATCGAGGACGCCCACCAGGGCCGCGGCCTGGGCTCGGTGCTGCTCGAGCACCTGGCGGCGGCGGCCCGCGAGCGCGGCGTCGCGAAGTTCGTCGCCGAGGTGCTGGCCCAGAACAGCCGCATGGTGCGGGTCTTCCTCGACGCCGGCTACGAGCCCCGCCGCGAGTACGAGGACGGCGTCGTCCACCTGACCTTCCCGATCGCGCAGACCGAGACGGCGCTGGCCGTGGCCTACGAGCGCGAGCAGCGCAGCGAGTCCCGCTCGATCGGCCGACTGCTCACCCCGTCCTCGGTCGCGGTGGTCGGCGCCAGCAACGACGAGGGCAAGCTCGGCAACGTCCTGCTGCGCAACCTGCTCGGCTACGGCTTCGACGGCCCGGTCTACCCGGTCAACCCCGGCGCCCGGCACGTCCGGGGCGTCCCGGCCTACGCCGACGTCGAGGCCATCCCCGACGACGTGGACCTGGCCGTCATCGCCGTCCCGGCCGAGCAGGTCGCCGGCGTGGTGGAGGCCTGCCGGCGCAAGCGGGTGCGCGGCCTGGTCGTGGTGTCCGGCGGGTTCGGCGAGGCGGGGGAGGAGGGCCGGGTGGCCCAGCGCGAGCTGGTCACCGCCGCCCGCGCCTCCGGCATGCGCGTGGTCGGGCCGAACTGCCTGGGCGTGGTCAACACCGACGCGGCGGTGCGGCTCAACGCCAGCCTCGCGCCCATGGTCCCCGGCCGCGGCCGGGTCGGGTTCTTCGCCCAGTCCGGCGCGCTGGGCGTGGCCCTGCTCGAGCGCGCCCGCAGCCGCGGCATCGGGCTGTCCACGTTCGTCTCGGCCGGCAACCGCGCCGACGTCAGCGGCAACGACCTGCTGCAGTACTGGGCCACCGACCCCAGCACCGAGGTCGTGCTGCTGCACCTGGAGAGCTTCGGCAACCCGCGCAAGTTCGCCCGCCTGGCCCGGCGGGTCGGCCGCACCAAGCCGGTGGTCGCGGTGAAGAGCGGCCGGCACGTCGGCATGGCCCCGGGCCTGGCCGGGACGTCGGTGCAGGTCCCCGAGCAGTCGGTGGCGGCGCTGTTCGCCTCGGCCGGCGTGATCCGGGTGGAGACCGTCGCCCAGCTGTTCGACGTCGGCACGCTGCTGGCGCACCAGCCGCTGCCCGGGGGCCGCCGCGTCGCCGTCGTCGGCAACTCCACCGCGCTCGGCGTGCTCGTCGCCGACGCGGTGCTGGAGGAGGGGCTGCAGCTGGCCGAGGGCGCTCCGGTCGACATCGGCACCAGCGCCGGGCCGGAGGCGTTCCGGGCCGCGCTCCAGGCGGCCGTGGACGACGACGGCGTCGACTCGGTGGTCGCCGTCTACCTGCCGCCGCAGGTCCGCGGCGCCGAGGCGATGGGCCGGGCGCTGCGCGACGTGTCGGCCGGCTCGACGAAGCCGATCGTGGCGACCTTCCTCTCCACCGAGGGCATCCCGCCCGAGCTCGCCGTCCTCGACGAGGGCGGCATGCCGGCCCGCGGGTCGGTGCCGTCGTTCTCCACGCCCGAGCGGGCCGTGATCGCCCTGGCCATGGTCACCGAGTACGCCCGCTGGCGGCAGCGGCCGGTCGGCCAGATCCCCGAGCTGCCCGACGTCGACGAGGCCGCCGCCCGCGCGGTGGTCCGCGTCGTGCTGGCCGAGGGCCCGGCGGGCCGCGACCTCACCGACGAGGAGGCGCTCGCCGTCCTCGGCGCCTACGGCATCCCGCTGCTGCGCAGCCGGCGGGCGAGCACCGCGGAGGAGGCCGTCGCCGCCGCGGAGGAGATCGGCTACCCCGTCGTCCTCAAGTCCACCGCGCCGTGGCTGCGCGACCGCACCGACCTCGGCGGGATCCGGCTCGACCTCAAGGACGCCGACGACGTCCGCGCCGCGCACGCCGCCATCCCGGCCGGCGACCCGGTGATCGTGCAGGAGATGGCCGCGCCGGGGGTGGCCACGGTCGTGGGCATCGTCGACGACCCCTCGTTCGGCGCGCTGGTCAGCTTCGGCCTCGGGGGAGTGGCCACCGACCTGCTCGGCGACCGCGCCTACCGCACGCTGCCGCTCACCGACCTCGACGCGGCCGAGCTGGTGCGGGCGCCGCGCGCCTGGCCGCTGCTCGACGGCTACCGCGGCTCCGAGCCGGTCGACACCCGGGCGCTGGAGGAGCTGCTGCTGCGGGTCGCGCGGCTGGCCGACGACCTGCCGGAGGTGCTCACCCTCACCCTCGAGCCGGTCATCGTGGGCCCCGCCGAGCCGTGGCACGGCGGTCGCTCGCTGGTGGTCGCCGGCGGCGGCATCCGCGTCGGCCCGCCGTCCGGCCGGGTCGACCCCGGCCCGCGCCGCCTGCGCAACCCGGTGTGACGGTCAGCGGGCCGCGGCCACCACGAGGTGGCAGCGCAGCGGCGCGGCCACCCGGCCCGACGGCCCGGTGAACGGCGCCAGCACCGCCCGGCTGCGCTCCAGGATGCGGGCGTGCTGGTCCGCGCTGATCCGCGCACGCAGCGGCGAGCCGTCGACCTCGGTGGCCGCCAGCTCCTCCGGTGAGCCGAACGCCGCCGTCCCCACCCGGGTCGTGACCGTCGCGGCGGGCAGGCCGGCGGCCGCGAACCACCGCACCAGCTCGCCCGCGTCGCCGCACGACCAGTAGCTGCCGAGCAGCGACCGGGCCGCCGGCCCGACGACGTCGACCGCCATCTCGACGAACGGCCCGTACGCCGGCTGGTCGTCCAGCGCGGCCGGCACGCACACCCCGACCACGCCGCCCGGCCGCGCCACCCGAGCCATCTCGCCGAGCGCCGCCGCCCGGTCGGGGAAGAACATCAGCGCC
The DNA here is from genome assembly GCF_054050715.1 of Blastococcus sp. SYSU D00669. NCBI lineage: Bacteria > Bacillati > Actinomycetota > Actinomycetes > Geodermatophilales > Geodermatophilaceae > Blastococcus > Blastococcus sp. SYSU D00669. Next base: position 5,893 of record NZ_JBJGZV010000005.1, on the reverse strand, counting down.
ATCTGGCACAGGACGACGTCGAAGCTGCCGTCGGCGAACGGCAGGTCGGCGGCGTCCCCCTGCCGCCACTCCAGGTCGGGCCGGACGCGGCGGGCGACGTCCAGCATGGCCGGGTTCAGGTCGAGGCCCACGACCCGGCCCTCCGTGCCCACCAGGTCGGCGACCGCGCGGGCGACCACGCCGGTGCCGCACGCCACGTCCAGCACCGCCTGCCCCGGCCGCACGCCGGCCGCGTGGGCCAGCAGCGGCGCCCACTCCGCGAAGATCGCCGGGACGAACCGCGCCTCGTACAGCTCGGCGGCCTCGGCGGGGATCTGGAAGGTCTCCGTGCTCATCGCGCCCTCTCCTCGTCGGGAACGACGCCGAGGATGGCGATCGCCGACGCCGCGCACATGGGTGCGCGCACCCATCTGCGCACCCGTGCACGGAGCGCGTCCGCCCCCGCGACGCCGGTGGCATCCTCGGCGCATGGCGGCGGAGCCCGGGCTCCTGACCGACGGCGAGGCGGCCCTCGAGCGCGGCGACTGGGCGGCGGCCCGCGGCCTGTTCGCCGGCGCCCTGCGGCAGCAGGACTCCCCGGACGCCTGGTACGGCCTGGCCCGGGCCGAGGAGTGGGCCGGCGACTTCACCTCCGCCGTCCGGTCCTACGAGCGGGCCTTCACCGGCTACCGCGCCCGGGGCGAGGTCCGCCGGCCCGCGCTCATCGCCGGGCGCGAGCTGGCGTTCCTGCACGCCGCGGTGCACGGCAACGGCACCGCCGCCGGCGGCTGGCTCGCCCGTGCGCGCAGCCTCGCCGAGGACGCCGGCGAGTGCCCGGAGCGCGGCTGGGTCGAGCTGGCCGAGGCCATGACCACCGAGTCCCCGGCCGCCGTCGCCGGCCACGTGCGGACGGCGGCCGCGATCGCCCGCCGCTGCGCCGACGCCGACCTGCAGTTCTGCGCGCTGGCGTACGAGGGCGCGGGCCTGGTGCTGGACGGCCGGGTGGCGGACGGCATGCGCCGGCTGGACGAGGCGGTCGTCGCGGCCACCAGCGGGGAGGTCCGCGACCACCTGGTCGTCGGCGAGATCTACTGCAAGATGCTGGTCTGCTGCGAGCTGGTGCTCGACGTGCGCCGCGCGCAGGAGTGGGTGGACGTCGCCGACGCCGCCGGCCGCGCCTCGCACGACCTGTGGGTGCCGGCCGTCTGCCGGATGCACCACGGCGGCGTCCTGACCGCGGCCGGGCGGTGGACCGAGGCCGAGCGGGACCTGACCACCTCGCTGCGCCTGCACGAGTCCGGGTTCCGCGCGCTGCGGGGGGCCGCGGCGGCGCGGCTGGCCGACCTGCGCACGAGGCAGGGACGGTTCGAGGAGGCCTCGGCGCTGCTGGACGGCGCCGCGGGCGACCGCCGGGCCGCGGTCCCGCTCGCCCGGCTGCACCTGGCGGAGGGCCGGGCGGAGCTCGCCGCGACCGTGCTCCGGCGGGCGGTCGACGAGCTCCCGGCCGAGGTGCTCGGGTACGAGGAGGTCGGCCTGCTGGCCGAGCTGCACGCCGCCGCGGGCCGTCCGGCCGAGGCCGGCGACTGCGCCGTGCGGCTGCGGTCGCTGGCCGCGCGCACCGGGCTGGCGCACGTGCAGGCCCGCGCCGACCTGGTCAGCGGCCTGCTGCTCGCGGCCGAGGGTGCCGACGGCGCGGTCGCGCACCTGGAGGCGTCCCTGAGCCGGTTCACCCGCGCCGGGCTGCCGTGGGACGCGGCGCGGTGCCGGGTCGCGCTCGGCCGGGCGCTGGCGCCGGTCTCGCCCGAGGTGGCCGTGGCCGAGTGGTCCACGGCCTGGCGGGTGTTCCACGACCTCGGCGCCGGCGGGGAGGCGGACCGGGTCGCCGGGCTGCTGCGCCGGGCGGGGGTGCGCACCGCACCGTCGCCGCGCAGCCCGGGCCCGCTGACGCGGCGCGAGCGGGAGGTGCTGGAGCTGCTCGCCGCGGGGCTGTCCAACGGCGAGATCGCCGAACGGCTGGTCCTCAGCAAGCGCACCGTCGAGCACCACGTCGGCAGCGTCTTCGCCAAGCTCGGCGTCCGCAGCCGCACGCAGGCGGCCCTGCAGACGCGACGAGCCGGGCCCCTGCCGGGGCCCGGCTCGTCAGCGGCCCCCTGGGGGGCCTCGTCTCAGGCGAGGTAGTCGCGCAGGGCGTCGGCCCGCTGCGGGTCGCGCAGCTTGGCCATCGTCTCGCGCTCGATCTGCCGCACCCGCTCGCGGGAGAGACCGAACTGCTTGCCGATCTGCTCCAGCGTCCGCGGTTGGCCGCCGTCCAGGCCGAACCGGAGGACGACGACGTCGCGCTCCCGGTCCTCCAGCGTCGACAGCACGGTGCGGACGTCGCCCTTCATCATCTGGAAGGCGACCGCGTCCTCGGCCACCGCGGCGTCGGCGTCCTCGATGAAGTCACCGAGACGGGACTCCTCGTCGGCACCGACGGTCTGGTCGAGGCTGACCAGGTCGCGGCTGTACTCCAGCAGCTCGGTGACCCGCTCCTCCGGCATGTCGAGCTCGAGGCCGAGCTCCTCGGGAGTGGGCTCCCGCTCCAGCTCCTGGTGCATCCGGCGGCGGGTGCGCACCACCTTGTTGACCTGCTCGGCCAGGTGGACGGGCAGCCGGATGGTGCGGCCGGAGTCGGCCATGGCGCGGGTGATGGCCTGGCGGATCCACCACGTGGCGTAGGTCGAGAACTTGAAGCCCTTGGTGTAGTCGAACTTCTCGACCGCGCGGATCAGGCCGACGTTGCCCTCCTGGATCAGGTCCAGGAACGTCATGCCGTGGCCGGTGTAGCGCTTGGCCACCGAGACGACCAGGCGCAGGTTCGCCTCGAGCAGGTGCGCCTTGGCGGCCTTCCCGTCGATGGCCAGGGCCCGGTAGTCCCGCTGCAGGGCAGGGGTCAGCTTCTTCTCGGCGAGCAGCCGGTCGGCGTAGAGCCCGGCCTCGATCCGCTTGGCCAGCTCCACCTCCTGCTCGGCGGTCAGCAGAGCGGTCTTGCCGATGGTGTTGAGGTACACGCGCACCAGGTCGGTCGACACCAGCCCGGTGGTGTCGGACTCCCGGCGCGGCGAGCGCACCTCGAGGGTGTCGTTGGGGGAAGACTGCAACAGCGTCACGATGGGTCTTCGTCCTTGCCTTCAGGTCGGATGCACTGCCCGCCGTGGCGCAGGCTCATCCGTTCGTCGTGGTCCCCGGACCCGGGATCGCCGGGCCCGGTACCTGGCTCTCGTTCCGGTGTGGTACGCCGAGTCCAACGGCGGCCACCGGCCCCCGTGTTCCACGAGGGCGTGAATCACAGGGAAAGCACAGGCGTGGGTTCCGTCACGGGAGTGATACCCGTGTGATTCACGGCGCAACGTCGGCGCGCCGACGTTTCTTCCTCAGGTCTCCAGCAGCAGGGTCATGGGCCCCTCGTTGACCGAGCTGACCTGCATGGACGCCCGGAACACGCCCGTGGCGACCGGCGCGCCCCGGCGGCGCAGCTCGGCCACCACCTCGTCGACCAGCGGTTCGGCGACCTCGGCGGGGGCGGCGGCGTCCCAGGAGGGACGGCGGCCCTTGCGCGTGTCGGCGTAGAGGGTGAACTGGCTCACCACGAGCACCGGCCGGCCGAGGTCGGCCGCCGAGCGCGCGCCCTCGTCGGTGGCGAACACCCGCAGCTCGTGGATCTTGCGGGCGAGCGCACGGGCCCGGTCGGCGTCGTCGCCGCGGCCGGCGCCGACCAGGGCCAGCAGCCCGGCGCCGATCTCGCCCACGACGGCGCCATCGACCGTCACCGACGCCGACCCGACCCGGCTGACCACCGCACGCACGGACGCATCCTCCCCAACCGTGAGCCGGCCGTGATCGACAGGTCGGTGAGTGGACCCTAAGTTCGGTTAGCCAAGCCTTAGTCCTAGGCTCGCCCCGGTCGCCCGACACCGCGGCGCCGCACTCCTACCTGGAAGGACACCATGCGCCGCGCACCGAGACTGGTCGCACTCTCCACGGCCGCCCTGCTCGCCGGCGGGCTGGCCGCCTGCGGTGGCTCGTCCTCGGCCGCCGAGGACGAGGCGGAGGGCTCCGGGGACTTCACCCCGATCACCGTCGAGCACGCCTTCGGCACGACGACGATCGACGCCCAGCCCGAGCGGATCGCCACGGTGAACTGGGCGAACCACGAGGTGCCGCTGGCCCTCGGCGTCGTCCCCGTCGGCATGGCCGCCGCCAACTTCGGCGACGACGACGGCGACGGCCTGCTGCCGTGGGTGGCCGAGGAGCTCGAGGAGCTCGGTGGCGAGGAGCCGGTGCTCTTCGACGAGACCGACGGCATCGACTTCGAGGCGGTCGCCGACACCGACCCCGACGTCATCCTCGCCGGCTACTCGGGCCTGACCCAGGAGGACTACGACACCCTCAGCGAGATCGCGCCGGTCGTGGCCTACCCGGAGGCGCCGTGGGCGACGCCGTGGCGGGAGATGATCGAGATCAACTCCGCCGGCATGGGCTTGGCCGAGGAGGGCGAGGAGCTGATCGCGAGCATCGAGCAGGACATCACCGACGCCGTCGCGCAGCACCCGCAGCTGGAGGGCAAGGCGACGATGTTCCTCACGCACGTGGACACCACCGACCTCAGCGAGGTCAGCTTCTACACGCCCCACGACACCCGCAGCGCCTTCTTCGAGGACCTCGGGCTGAGCACGCCGGAGAGCATCGCCGCCGCCTCGACCGACCCCGAGCAGTTCTCGGGCACGGTGAGCGCGGAGCAGGTCGACGTCTTCGACGACGTGGACATCATCGTGACCTACGGCGACCAGGAGCTGGTCGACGCGCTCAACGCCGACCCGCTGCTGTCCCAGATCCCCGCCGTCGCCAACGGGGCGATCGTCCTGCTGCCCGACACCCCGCTGGGCACCGCGGCGAACCCGACCCCGCTGGCGATCTCCTGGGTGCTCGAGGACTACCTGGCCATGCTGGCCGAGGCGGCCGACAAGGCCGCGTGATCACCGTCCCGTGACCCCGGTCGACTCCCTCCCGACCCCGGACGTCGCCCCCGCGCGACGCCCGGGGTCGGTCCGGTTCCTGTGGCTGCTGGCCGTCCTGGCCCTGCTGGCCCTGCTGACGGCGGCCTCGGTGGCGGTGGGGTCCCGCGGGGTCGGCTGGTCCGACATCCTCGCCGCCCTCGGCGGCTCGTCGGAGAACCTGGGCCAGGCGGCGGTGACCAAGCGCATCCCCCGCACCGTGCTGGCGGCGCTCGTCGGTGCGGCGCTCGGGGTCTCCGGCGCCGTCATGCAGGGCGTGACCCGCAACCCGCTGGCCGACCCGGGCATCCTCGGCGTGAACATGGGCGCATCCCTGGCCGTGGTCGCCGGCCTGGCCTGGTTCGGGCTGTTCTCGGCGACCAGCATCATCTGGACGGCGATCCTCGGGGCGGCGGTCGCCGCCGTGTTCGTCTACGGCGTCGGCTCGCTGGGGCGGGGCGGCGCGACCCCGCTCAAGCTCGCGCTGGCCGGGTCCGCCACCTCCGCGGCGCTGACGTCGTTCGTCACCGCCGTCGCCCTCCCGCGCGGCGACATCGCCGCCAGCGTCCAGTCCTGGCAGGTCGGCGGCGTGGGTGGGGCGACCTTCGGGTCCATCACCCCGGTTATGCCTTTCCTCGCGGCCGGTTTCCTGGTCGGCCTGCTGTCGGCGCGCAGCCTCAACTCGCTCGCCCTCGGCGACGACCTGGCCGCGGGCCTCGGCGAGCGCGTCGCCCTCGCGCGCGCGGTCGCGGCGGCCGGTGCGGTGCTGCTGTGCGGCGCGGGGGGCGGGGGGGGCGGGGCGCGCGGCGGGGGGGGGGGGGTGGGCGGGCGCCCGCGGCGGGGGGGGCCGCGCGGTGGCCCCCCGCGGAGCCGGGCGAGTG